>NZ_JBEXGN010000004.1:0-466859 GCF_040607345.1 Streptomyces sp. NPDC005302 | reverse complement strand
GTCGCCGGCTGGGGGGGGGGCGGGCGGGGGGGGCCCGCGGCCTCGGATCCGGTGGTGGGCGCGGCGTCAGTCGCGCGCGGGCGCGGGCTCCACCGCGGGCGCGGAACCCGGGAGCGGGCGGCCCGCCGACTCCGACATGAACCAGACGGCCACACCGCCGATGACGGCCGCGGCCATCATGTAGTACGCGGGCATCATCATGTTCCCGGTCGCTCCGATGAGGGCGGTGACCACCAGCGGGGTGGTGCCGCCGAAGAGCGAGACGGAGATGTTGAAGCCGATGGAAAGCGAGCCGTAGCGGACCCGGGTCGGGAAGAGCGCCGGGAGCGCGGCCGGCATCGCGGCGGTGAAGCAGACCAGCAGCAGACCGAGGGCGCCCATGCCGAGGGCGATCGCGACCAGGCTGCCCTGGCGGATCAGCAGCAGCGCGGGGACGGACAGCGCGAGGAAGCCCACGCAGCCCGCGGCGATCACCGGGCGACGGCCGATCCGGTCGGTCAGCGCGCCGGCGAAGGGCTGCACGATCATCATCAGCGCCATCACACCGAGGACGACGAGCAGACCGTGCGTCTCGTCGTACTTGAGCTCGCTGGTCAGGTAGCTCGGCATGTAGGACAGCAGCATGTAGTCGGTGACGTTGAAGACGAGGACCAGACCCACGCACAGCAGCAGCGCGCGCCACTGGCCGGTGATCATCTCGCGCAGCGGCACCTTGGGGCGGTCGGCCTCGGCCTTGTCCAGCTCGGCGGTGAACGCCGGGGTCTCCTCCAGGCGCATCCGCAGGTAGAGGCCGATGATGCCCATCGGGCCGGCGATCAGGAACGGGATGCGCCAGCCCCAGGAGAGCAGGTCCTCCGTGGAGAGCAGCGCGGTCATGAGGGTCACCAGGCCCGCGCCGCCGATGTATCCGGCGAGGGTGCCGAACTCCAGCCAACTGCCGAAGAAGCCACGCTTCTTGTCGGGCGCGTACTCGGCGATGAACGTCGAGGCGCCCGCGTACTCGCCGCCGGTCGAGAAGCCCTGCACCAGACGGGCCGCGAGGAGCAGGATCGGGGCGCCGACGCCGATCGAGGCGTACGACGGGATCAGACCGATCGCGAACGTGCCCGCCGCCATCATGATCATCGTGACGGCGAGGACCTTCTGGCGGCCGATGCGGTCGCCGAGCGGGCCGAAGACCATGCCGCCGAGCGGGCGGACCAGGAAGGCCGCGGCGAACGCGCCGAAGGTCGACAGGAGCTGGGCGGTCGGGTTGCCGGAGGGGAAGAAGACCTTGCCCAGGGTCACCGCGATGTAGCTGTAGACACCGAAGTCGAACCATTCCATCGCGTTGCCGAGCGCTGCCGCCTTCACAGCGCGCTTGACCAGCGCGGGGTCGGTGACGGTGACCTCTGGGGAGGCCGGGCGGGCGGGGGCCTGGACGGATGTCGCGGGGGCTACCGGGGTCGCGGTGGGCAAGGGCCTTCCTTCCGCAGGGGACGGGGACGCGGCCCGCCCGGAGGCGGAGCCGAGGCCTGCCCGGGGGCAGGCCGAAAAGCGACCTTAGAGGCACTCGTCCGGATGACGTGGGGTGCGCGGCCGGTCGCCGAGCGTGGCTAAAGGGGGTGTATGCAGGCAGGACGCGGCGCTCCGGGGCGCCCGCCGGGCGCCCTGTCTGTGAGGTATGTCGCGGCCCCCGGACGGAACCGGCCTCTCGGACGACTATCGTCATTCGGACATAAGGGAGGCGGACGGCGGGTGGAGCGGGGGTCGCCCGTGTCCCTCGGCGGGGGCGCCGTGAGCCTCATAGGGTCCTGATAAGGACTGACGTATGCGGGCACACGGGACATGACGGAGCAGCGGGGGCGGGAGGGTCGACGAGGCGTGGCGAACGTGGAGCACGGCGGACGAGCGGGAGATGCCTTCGCGGCGGGAGCGCAGACGGCGAGAGCCCGGCTGCGCGCGCTCCGCGCCGGGCTCTGGGTGGTCGCCGCCCTCCTCGCCGCACGGCAGGTCGCCGCCGTCCTCGGCACCCCCAAGGCGGACCGGCTGACGGACCTGGAGACCTGGGTCGGACCCCACGGCGTGCTGCACGTGAAGGGCTCGCTGTACGACTCGACGCGGTTCACCGGCACCCCGTTCGGCGGACTCGTCCTCAAGCCCCTCACCCGGTCGGCCGAACAGGCCCTCGGCTGGGGCTGGACCTTCGGCACCCTCCTGCTGGTCGTCGCGCTCGGCCTGGTCGCCGCGCGCGCCCTGCCGCAGCCCGTCAGCCGTCGTACGTCCCTGCTCGCCGCGCCCGTGGCCATCAGCCTGCTGATGCTGTCGCTGCCCGTGCGCAACGCCCTCTACCTCGGCCAGACCAGCATCATCCCGGTCCTGCTCGTCCTCCTCGGCTGCTTCGCCGTCCGCGGAGAGCGGGCCTGCGGTGCCCTGATCGGTCTCGCGGCCGCCCTCCAGCCCACCCTGCTGCTCTTCGCCCCGCTGCTCTGGTTCACCGGCCGCCGCCGCGCCGCCTCCTCCACCGGCGTCACCTTCGCCGCCCTCACCGCGCTCGCCTGGGCGGCGATGCCCCACGACTCGAACACCTACTGGGTGCACCACCTGGCGGGCGTCGGACTCGGCCGGGCCGCCGACGATCTCGCCAACCAGTCCCTGCACGGCGCGCTGCTGCGCTTCGGTCTCACCGGCCCGCTGGAGATCGGGCTCTTCCTCGCCCTCGGCGGGGCCGTCGCCGTCCTCGGACTGCGCCGTGCGGTGTTCTACGCCCGCGACGGGCAGCTTCTCCTCGCCGTCGCCATCACCGGCTGCGTCGCCGTGGCCGTCTCGCCCACCACCTGGCAGTACCAGCTGCTGTGGGTGCTGCTCGCGGTCGTCGGCCGGGTGGGCAGGAAGACCTCGGACCGCTACATGTGGCCCGTCGCCGTCGTCCTGGTCATGACCCTGCCCGCGAAGATGATGCTGCCGAACATGGCGGCGCTCCGCCCGGTGCTCGACAACGTGGTGCTGATCGCCGCGCTGGCCGCCGCCACCCTCGTACCGTTCCTGTCCCGGACCTCCGCGTACTACCGGGCGCCGGTCCCCACCGAGTACGCCGAGCCCGTGCCCACCCGGTGGAAGCGGGTGCCGCTGCTGCCCTTGCCCGGCCGTGTCCTCGCCCGCCCGAACCTGCTGCTCGAACTGCTCCTGATCCGTGTCGGCTACTCCGCGTACCAGCAGGTCAGGCTCGCGGCGACCGGCGGCACCAACGCGGGGGGCCGGGCCACCGCCGAGCACCACGGCGACCAGATACTCGCCATCGAGCGGTTCCTGCGCATCGACATCGAGCACTGGGTCAACCACGCGGTGTTCAGGATCGGGTTCCTGCGCGACTTCTTCGACTTCTACTACGAGTCGTTCCACTTCTTCGTCCCGCTCGCCGTCCTCGGCGTGCTGTACGCGCGCCGCCCGGCCGACTACCGCTGGGCCCGCTCCGCCCTCGGCTTCGCCACCCTGCTCGCCCTCGTCGGCTTCTGGCTCTACCCGCTCGCCCCGCCGCGTCTGATGCCGGGCCTCGGCGTCATCGACACGGTGCACGGGGTGCAGGACTTCTCCAAGCCGGACTACGGCACGCTGACGGCGCTCACCAACCAGTACGCGGCGATGCCCTCGCTGCACTTCGGCTGGGCCCTGTGGTGCGGGCTCGTCATCGCGATCCTGGCGCCCAAGTGGTGGATGAAGGCGCTGGGCCTGCTGCACCCGTTCTTCACGCTCTCCGCGATCGTCGCGACCGGCAACCACTGGGTCCTGGACGCCGTGGGCGGCGCCGCCGTGGTCGCCGCGGGCTTCGGTCTGACCCACCTCCTCCAGGGCCCGCGGCCCCGGACCCTGATGAAACCGGTCGAGGTCGGCGACGAACGGCCGGTCCCGGTGACGGGCCGTATCCGGAGCTGATCCGGGCGCTCCCTCGCGTGCCGGGGGCCGCGGCGGCCGGCCGCGGGGGAGGCAGGGGCAGGGCGCGGGGGGATGCCCCTGCCTCCCGCGGGACGGGCCGGCGGATGCCGGGAGGCCGCCGGCCCGAGCGATGCGGCGCCCGCTACGCCTGCCGTACCTGGAGTTCCTTGACGCCGTTCAGCCAGGCGGAGCGGAGGCGGCGCGGGTCGCCGGAGAGCCGCAGGTCCGGCATCGCGTCGGCGATCGCGTTGAAGATCAGGTCGATCTCCAGGGTGGCCAGCGACTTGCCGAGGCAGAAGTGCGGGCCGCCGCCGCCGAATCCGAGATGCGGGTTCGGGTCCCGCGTGATGTCGAAGACCTCGGGATTCTCGAACACCTCGGGGTCGTGGTTGGCGGAGGAGTAGAAGATGCCGACGCGGTCGCCCTTGGCGATCCGCTGCCCGCCCAGCTCGGTGTCCTGGGTCGCGGTGCGCTGGAAGGCGACGACGGGGGTCGCCCAGCGGACGATCTCCTCGGCGGTGGTCCTCGGGCGCTCCCGCTTGTAGAGGTCCCACTGGTCGGGGTGGGTGAGCAGGGCGTGCATTCCGTGCGTGATGGCGTTGCGGGTGGTCTCGTTGCCGGCGACCGCCAGCAGCAGGACGAAGAAGCCGAACTCGTCGGAGGCGAGGTTCCCCTCGTCCTCCGCCGCCACCAGCGTGCTGACGATGTCCTTCGCCGGGCACTGCTTGCGGTCGGCGGCCATGTTCATCGCGTACGAGATCAGTTCGGTGGCCGAATCGGCGCCGATCTCCTCCGTGATCGCGTACTCCGGATCGTCGTAGGCCACCATCTTGTTGGACCAGTCGAAGATCTTGACGCGGTCCTCCTGCGGGACGCCGATCAGCTCGGCGATCGCCTGCAGCGGCAGTTCGCAGGCCACCTGGGTGACGAAGTCGAAGGCGCCGTCGGGGCCGGCCTGCGCGAGCGCGTTCGCGACGATGGAGCCGGCCCGGGCGCGCAGCGTGTCCTCCAGCGAGCGGATGGCGCGCGGGGTGAAGCCGCGCTGCACGATCTGGCGGACGCGGGTGTGCTCCGGCGGGTCCATGTTGAGCATGATGAGCCGCTGGACCTCGATCTGCTCCCGCTGGATGTGCTCGTTGAAGCGGATGACGGCCGTGTTGAGGAACGAGGAGAAGAGTTCGGGGTGCGTCGAGACGTACTTGACGTCCGCGTGCCGGGTGACGGCCCAGTAGCCGTCGTCCCCGAAGCCCGCGACGCCGTGCTGCTGGGGGATCCAGCGGACCGGTTCGGCCAGCCGCAGCTCGGCGAACTCCGGGAGGGGGACGCGGTGGTGCAGTACGTCGGGGTCGGTGAAATCGAACCCGTCGGGCAGCGCTGGACAGGGCATCGGCAACTCCAGGTCTCGCGCATACGGTGGTGACGGCCCGTTCCTTCGGTGAGTTCTGACGGTCCATCAGGAACAGGGAATCGCCGTGAAGGTAGTAACGGGTTCTACAAGTGGCAAGAGGTGCGGGGCTCCCAATTCCGTGCGGGATTCGTGCAGATCACGACTTCGGGAGCTGCACGACCCTTGCGGCGCGGGGGGTCCGCTCAGCAAACTGCACGCAGAACTGGTACGCGTTCTAGTTCTGCGCGGTGGGTGGGCCGGGACGCCCCGCGCTGCGCGGGTCAGCTGGGCCTGGCCGCCGGGCAGGCCTGAGGAGAGGACGAGCCCCCATGGCCGCGGAACCCGTGATCGTCGAAGCCGTACGGACGCCCATCGGCAAGCGCGGTGGCGCGCTCGCCAATCTGCATCCCGCCTATCTCCTGGGCGAGACCTACCGTGAACTCCTCGGCCGCACCGGTATCCACGCCGACTGCGTCGAGCAGATCGTCGGCGGCACGGTGACGCACGCCGGCGAGCAGTCGATGAACCCCGCGCGCACGGCGTGGCTGGCCATGGGGCTGCCCTACGAGACGGCCGCGACGACCGTCGACTGCCAGTGCGGCTCCTCGCAGCAGGCCTCGCACATGGTCGCCAACATGATCGCGGCGGGTGTCATCGACGTCGGCATCTCCTGCGGGGTGGAGGCGATGTCACGGGTGCCGCTCGGGTCCGGCTCCAAGCACGGTCCGGGCAAGCCGTTCCCCGACGAGTGGAACGTCGATCTGCCGAACCAGTTCGAGGCGGCCGAGCGGATCGCGCGGCACCGCGGGCTGACGCGCGAGAACGTCGACTCCCTCGGGCTGATCTCGCAGGAGCGGGCCGCGATCGCGTGGTCGGAGGAGCGGTTCAAGCGGGAGACGTTCGCCGTGCAGGTGCCCACCACCGAGGAGGAGCAGGCGGCCGGGCAGGGCATGTGGCGGCTCGTCGACCGGGACGAGGGGCTGCGTGACACGTCGATGGAGGCGCTGGGGCGGCTGAAGCCGGTGATGCCGACCGCCGTGCACACGGCCGGCAACTCGTCGCAGATCTCCGACGGCGCGGCGGCGATCCTGTGGGCGTCCAAGCGGATGGCGCGGGCGCTGAAGCTGCGGCCCCGGGCGCGGATCGTGGCGCAGGCGCTGGTGGGGTCCGATCCGCACTTCCACCTGGACGGGCCGATCGACGCGACGCGGGCCGTGCTGGGCAAGGCCGGGATGTCCCTGAAGGACATCGACCTGGTCGAGATCAACGAGGCCTTCGCGTCCGTGGTGCTGAGCTGGGCGCAGGTCTTCGAGCAGGACCTGTCGAAGGTGAACGTGAACGGGGGCGGGATCGCGCTGGGGCACCCGGTGGGCGCCACGGGGGCCCGGCTCATCGCCACGGCCCTGCACGAGCTGGAGCGCCAGGACAAGGAGTTCGCGCTGGTGACGATGTGCGCGGGTGGAGGGCTGGCGACGGGGACGATCCTCCAGCGGCTGTAGGCGCCGTCCGGTGGGGGATCTCGGCCGGGACCTCGGCCCCTCCGGTGTCCGGGGAGCGGGGTCCGGGGCGGAGTCCCCAGGTTCGGGACGGGCGGGCGCAGGGGGCGAAAGAGGCCCCGGGCATGCGGAAGGCGGCGGCCCCGGGGATCGGGGGTCGCCGCCTGCTTGTGGGCCGGCTCAGTACCAGCCGTTGGCCTGCCAGAAGTTCCACGCGCCGGCCGGGCTGCCGTAGCGGGACTTCATGTAGTCGAGACCCCACTTGATCTGGGTCTTGGGGTTGGTCTTCCAGTCGGAGCCGGCAGACGCCATCTTCGAGCCGGGCAGGGCCTGGACCAGGCCGTACGCGCCGGAGGAGGAGTTGGTCGCGCTGGGGTTCCAGCCGCTCTCGTGCTCGACGATCTTGCTGAAGGCGTTGTACTGACCGGAGTCCGGGATCATCTTGTGCGCGATCGTCTTCGCGGAGGAGGCGCTGGTCGGCGTGGCGGCCTGGGCGGGCGCCGCGGCCAGGACCATGCCGGCGGTGGCAGCGGCCACGGCGGCACCGGCGAGGGCCTTCTTCGGGGAGGAGACGGCACGGCGGATGACGGAGACGGACACGGAGAACCTTTTTCCTCGGGGACATGAGGCCGCTCGCATGCCGTCACCACGTGAAGCGGTGGGGCGTACGTCGGCGCCGCGACCCGGGTGGGCCGTCGGCGCCTGGCGACTGCTCCAGAGAAACAGGCTCGACGGCTGTCCGCAATGACCCTTTTTACTAGTCGTGGTCGCATCCGCGGTGAAAGTCCCCTGTGTGACCTGGCTCTCAAACCCCAGGTCAGGGCCGGTTTCGACGCGTCCATGCCATGAGGTGAGGCTACGAGGCGGCTTCGTAGGTGACCTAAGTCCTGTGGGCCGCCTCACTCCGCGCGTGACGGAGGGTGCGCGGGTCCCCACGAGGTGTCCCGCACCGGTGTGACGTGGGTCGCGGATCAGTGGGGGTCGAACGTGACGGGGCTCTCGAAGGCGGCCCGGCGGGTGGCCCGGCGCAGCGCCTTCAGGAGGGTCGCGCCGAGCGTCAGGGTCAGCACGACGGTGACGACCGCGCGGCCCAGGTCCCAGCCGAGGGACGTGGCCAGGCAGTAGGCCAGGAACCGCGAGAGGTTCGCTGGCAGGGCGGCGTGCGGGTCGAAGGCGACGTTCGAGGCCAGCGCGTCCATGAAGGGCCAGCCGGACAGGTTCATGACGGTGCCGTACGCGAAGGCGGCCAGGAACCCGTACCCGGCGAGCATCAGCAGCTCCCCGCGGCCGCGCAGCCGGTCGGGTCCCGGCAGCAGACCCGCCCCCATCGTGAACCACCCCATGGCCAGCATCTGGAACGGCATCCAGGGCCCCACCCCGCCCGTGAGCAGGGCGGAGGCGAACATCGTCACGGAGCCGAGCACGAACCCGAAGCCCGGCCCGAGCACCCGCCCGCTCAACACCATCAGGAAGAACATCGGCTCGATGCCCGCGGTCCCCGCCCCCACCGGGCGCAGCGCGGCGCCGGTCGCGGCCAGCACGCCGAGCATGGCGACCGCCTTCGGGCCGAGCCCCGACTCGGAGATCGTCGCCGCGACGACCGCGACCAGCAGGACCAGCAGCCCCGCGAACAGCCAGGGGGCGTCCTGGGCGTGCGCGCCGACCCGCGAACCCGGTCCCGCGAGGAGCGGCCAGCCGAACCCGGCGACTCCGGTCGCGCTGACCAGGGCCAGGGCGGCGACGGAGCGCGGGCCGAGGCGGACGGCTCTGGCCTGCGGCTGCACGGGCGGGGCGGTGGTCCCGGCCGTTTCCGGGGTGCTCATGCGAGGGCCTTCGCGACCTGGGCGACAGTGAGCCACGGCTCGGGCGCCAGGATCTTGGCGACCTGCGGGGCGAAGGACGGCGACGCGACGACCACCTCGGCCGTCGGCCCGTCGGCGACGACCTCGCCGTCCGCGAGGATCACCACGCGATGGGCCAGGTCCGCCGCGAGTTCCACGTCGTGGGTGGCCAGCACGATGGCGTGCCCCTCGGCGGCCAGCCCGCGCAGCACGGCCACCAGCCGGGCCTTCGCCGCGTAGTCCAGGCCGCGGGTCGGCTCGTCGAGCAGCAGCAGCGGGGGCCGGGCCGTCAGGACCACGGCCAGCGCCAGGGCCAGCCGCTGACCCTCGGACAGATCGCGGGGGTGCGTGTCGTCCGCGATGTCCGGCAGCAGCTCCGACACCAGCGCCCGGCAGCTCCCTGCCGTGGCCCCGGCGTCCTCGTCGGCCGCCGCGCACTCGGCGGCCACCGTGTCCGCGTAGAGCAGGTCCCTCGGCTCCTGGGGTACGAGTCCCACGCGGCGTACGAGATCACGGGGCGCCGTGCGGTGCGGCACCGCGCCGCCGACCCGTACGGACCCCGCCGCCGGTTCGACCAGCCCGACCAGCGCCCCGAGCAGCGTCGACTTCCCGGCACCGTTGCGGCCCATCAGCGCGATCGTCTCGCCGGGGCCGGCGGTGAGGTCCACCCGGCGCAGCGCCTCCACGCGTCCGCGCCGGACGGCCAGCGAGCGGACGACGGCCACCCCGGCCGGGTCGGACGAGGCGGGAGCGGGGTCGGTGTCGGGGGTGCGCCTGCCGAGGAGGCGGGCGCGCAGGGAGCGGGAGGGAGCCGCCGGTGCGGCGGCCGCCGGGTGCCCCGTCGGGCCGTGCGGTGCCGTGATTCCCGTCGGCGCTGCGGCGCCGGGGGACTGCCGCGTCCCGCGGACTGCCGCCAGGCGCTCGCGCAGGGGTTCCGCCCGGCGGCGGGCGTCGCGGACGGTCAGGGGGAGCGGGGACCAGCCGGCCAGCCGGCCCAGCTCCACCACCGGCGGGCGGACCGGGGAGACGGCCATGATCTCCGCCGGCGTGCCCAGCGTCAGGGGTGCTCCGGGCGCGGGGAGGAGGGCGAGCCGGTCGGCGTACTGGACGACGCGCTCCAGGCGGTGCTCGGCCATCAGGACCGTCGTGCCGAGGTCGTGGACGAGGCGCTGGAGGACGGCGAGGACCTCCTCCGCGGCGGCCGGGTCCAGCGCCGAGGTGGGCTCGTCGAGGACCAGCACCCGGGGGTGCGGGGTCAGCACCGAGCCGATCGCGACGCGCTGGCGCTGGCCGCCGGACAGGGTGGCGATCGGACGGTCCCGGAGGTCCGTCAGGGAGAGCAGGTCGAGGGTCTCCTCGACGCGGCGCCGCATCACCGCAGGCGCGAGGCCGAGCGACTCCATGCCGTAGGCGAGTTCGTCCTCCACCGTGTCCGTCACGAAGTGGGACAGCGGGTCCTGGCCCACCGTGCCCACCACGTCGGCGAGTTCACGCGGCCGGTGGGTGCGGGTGTCCCGTCCCGCCACGGTGACCCGGCCGCGCAGCGTTCCGCCCGTGAAGTGCGGGACCAGTCCGCTCACCGCGCCGAGCACCGTCGACTTGCCGACCCCGGACGGGCCGACGAGCAGCACGAGTTCACCCTCCGGGACGTCGAGATCCACTCCCCGGACGGCGGGTCCGGCCGCGCCGGCGTACGTCACGGAGACGTCCTCGAAGCGGATCATGAGGGCTCCTCCGGTGACGGGGTTCGCTGGGGGGACGGGGCCGCGAAGGCGGGAAGCAGGCCCAGCAGGACCGCCGCCGCGGGCCCGAGCGGCAGGGCGGGAGCGACCAGCGGGACGACACCGGGGCGCAGGGCGGCGGGGTCGCCCGACGCGGCCACGATCATCAGGGCCGCCACGGCCACGCCCGATCCGGCGACCAGCCAGGCCCGCACCCCCCACGGGTCGGGCCGGTAGCGGGTGCGCAGGGAACGCCGGCCGCCCAGCCACAGGCCGCCGAGCGCCGCGGCGAGCCCGGCCAGCAGCACCGGCAGCCCGTACGTGCCGCCCTCGGCGGTCAGCAGCCCGTAGGTGCCCGCGCAGACGCCGAGCAGCCCGCCCAGGGTGAGGGCGCCGGTGGTGCGGCGGACGGCGGGCGGGACCTGTGCCGTCCGTCCGTAGCCGCGCGCGTCCATGGCGGCCGCCAGCGCGACCGAACGCTCCAACGCGCCCTCGAGGACCGGCAGTCCGACGTGCAGCAGACCGCGCAGCCCCCGGTCGGGACGTCCCCGGAGCCGGCGTGCGGCGCGCAGCCGCTGGGCGTCGGCGATCAGATGCGGTGCGAAGGTCAGCGCGACGACCACCGCGACACCCGCCTCGTACAGCGCCCCCGGGAGCGACTTGAGCAGCCGCGCCGGGTTCGCGAGGGCGTTCGCCGCGCCGACGCAGACGAGCAGGGTGGCCAGCTTCAGGCCGTCGTACAGCGCGAAGACCACACCCTCGGCGGTGACCCGGCCGCCGATGCGGATGCCCTGCGCCCAGTGCGGCAGCGGGAGTTCGGGGAGGGTGACGATCACGTGCGTGCCCGGGATGGGCGAGCCGAGGATCACCGCGAAGGCCAGCCGGATGAGCAGGACCGCGCCGGCCAGTTTCACGAAGGCGGCGTAGGAACGGGCCCAGGGCGCGTCGCTGCGGTGGGTGGCCACCACATAGCCCGCGACGGCGATGAGGAGGGCGAGGAGCAGGGGGTTGGTGGTGCGGGAGGCCGCGGTGCCGAGGCCCAGGGCCCAGATCCACCAGGCACCGGGGTGCAGGGCGCCCGCGCGGTTCGACCACGGCGCCCGGGCAGGGGATCCGGGGTGCCCGGCCGGTCCGCCCTCGGTTTCCCGGCCCTGTTCCGGCAGGCCGGAGACCCGACGCCCCGCGGGACGGCGCAGGCGGCCGTGGTCCGTGGTCGCGGCGGTGGGATGTGCACGGTCGCCGGTGTTCATGGCCGGTGCTCAGCTCCTGCGGCGGCGGGCCTGCCGGACGGCCGCCGCGCCGAGCGCCGCCACCGCGGCCACGCCGGCCCACAGGCCGACCGAAGGACCGTGACCGGACGGCTCGGCGGCGCCCGGACGGGCGGACGCGGTGGGCCGGGACGCCGAGACCTGGTCGCCGCAGCCCGTGCGCGGATATCCGGAGATCGCGCACAGCAGGGCGTTGGTGTCGTAGCGCAGCGGCTTGGCGACCGAGGCCAGCGCCTCCGCGGTGGTCGCGTCGGGGGCGACGCGGGCACAGACGGTGCGCGCGGCGGGCGGGCGCTCGCCGGACGGCGCGTCCGCGGCCGTACCGGAGTCGATGACCAGCGCCACGCGCTTCTTGCCCCGCTCGGCGGCGGTGCCGGCGCAGATCGTGGCGAACTCCCGCTCCCCGCGCGGCTGCACGGCGTGCCGGGAGTCCTCGCTCACGGCGAAGCGGAAGCCCTCGACGTCACCGTCGGACGGCCGCGCGGTCGACGGGCCCTGGGTCGCGTACGTCCACTTCCCGCCGGCCAGGTCCCAGAAGGACCAGTAGCGGTAGCCGACCGCCCGGGCCTGCCCCGCGCCGCCGAGGACGAGGAGCAGGAGGGCGAGTGCGAGCGCCAGGGCCGGCGCGGTCGTCCGACGGACGGTCACAGCTGCCGGTTCTTGTTGCGGGCGCTGATCAGGAAGCCGATGCCGATACCGGCGACCAGGCCGACACCGACGATCCACCACACGCCGAGCCCGCCGCCGTCGTCCTTCTTCTCGTCGTCCTTCTTCTCGCTCGGCGTGGCCGAGGCGCCCGCCGTGCTCGGCGCCGGGCCCGTCGCGTTCAGCTTCGCGACCAGGTCCTGGCCGCCGAAGTCACGCGGGTCGGTGCCGGCGCTGTGCGCGGCGAAGATCAGCTGCGCGTACGCGGCGGGGCCGGACTTGGCGGCCCAGGCGGCGGAGTTCTTCTCCAGCCAGGCGAGCGGCTTCTTCGTGTCCTTCGTCGCGCCGATGGCCGACAGGGCCACGACCGCGTCGGCCGTGTTGCCGTAGTCGGGCTGGTCATCGGCACCGGGGAGCGCGGACGTCAGGTACGAGGTCTTCGCCATCGCCCCGGCGAGGTAGTTGGCGCCGTTCCCCGCCGCGTCCGCCATGTCGGGGGTGTCGGCGACGACGCACCCGGTGAGGGCGAACGCGTTCCCGGTCTGCGCCACGAAGCCCTGGCCCATGCCGGCCGTCACACCCGCCGCGGTCGCGTCCGCGTTCGCCGCGAGCCCGCCCTTCTTGTCGGGCTGGTAGGCGAACGCGCCGTCACCCTTCCCCTTGCACGGCAGGGACAGCTTCAGCAGCGCGTCGTAGGGGGACTTGCCGTCCTTGGAGACACTCTGGGGCTTCTTGCCGACCGCGTGCAGCGCGCCGATCACGACGGACGTCGAGTTGGTGTCGCTGGGCCCGCCGGCCATGTAGCCCCAGCCGCCGTCCTTGTTCTGCGCGGACTTCAGCCAGGTCACGGCCCGGCCCGCGGCGTCGTCGTGCCCGCCGAGCGCGGCGAGCGCCTGGACGGCGGCGGCGGTGCTGTTGGTGTCGACCTGCGTCTTGGCGTCGCACGCGGCGGAGGCGTCCGCGCGGAACGCGGCGAACGCGCCGTTCGAGCACTGCTGCCCGGTCAGCCAGTCCACGGCCTTCGCGGCGGGCCGGACACCGACGGTGTGCTGGGCGAGCAGCGCGAGGGACTGGCGCCACACCCCGTCGTACGTCGGGTCGGCGGAGCCGTAGAGGCCGGAGGGCGTCGCCGTCGACGGCGAGGGGGAGGAGTCCGCCGCGAGGGCGGCCGGTGCGAGCACCGCTCCGATCGCGGTGGTGGCGGCCAGTACCGCGGCGGTGCGGCGAACGAACATGACTCTCCCTGCGGGGAGCCGGGCAGCACCGGGCGCGAAACGCTCTCCCGGGCGGCTCCGGCTCCGTATCCCTCGACGGTGCCGGCCGTCGGCGGGCTGCCGAGGGCACGAGCCGGTCACATCCCGGGCGAGGCGATCCGGCTCACCGCCGAAGCGGCTCACGGTTGCGGGTCAGCGCCGGATTTGCACCGGCTTCTCCTCGTACGGGTGTGATGACGACGGGCTCACTCTACCGGCCGTACGAACGGACCTTCGTGCCGCCTGTGCGCCCGCCCGGGGTGGGGCTAGGTTCGGGCCATGCGGACGGGGAGACTGATCGGTTCGGGGCGTTCGGCGGACGTCTACGAGATCGACGAGGCGTGGGTGCTGCGCCGGGAGCGTGGCGACTGGGGCGACGCGACCGCCGAGGCCGCCGTCATGCGGCACGTCCAGGAGCACGGCTATCCGGTGCCCGGCGTGCGGGCCGCGACCCGCGCCGATCTGGTGATGGAGCGGCTGCCGGGGCCGACCATGCTGGAGGCGTTCGGGCAGGGGCTGCTCTCGGCCTCCGAGGCGGGTCTCGTCCTGGCCCGGCTGCTGCGCCGGCTGCACGCCGTGCCCGCGCGCCTCTCCGCCGATCCCGCCGTCCGTGTCCTGCACCTGGATCTGCATCCGGACAACGTGATGCTGACCCCGGACGGCCCCAAGGTCATCGACTGGGCCAACGCCGAGGAGGGGCCGCCCGGCCTCGACTGGGCCATGTCCGCGGTGATCCTCGCCCAGGTCGCGGTGGGCGGCGGGCCGATCGGCGACGTGGCGGGCGAGACGCTGGACGCCCTGCTCGACGCGAACGAGGACCAGGTGACGGACACCGCTCTGGCCGAGGCGCTGCGGCGGCGGGCGGCCAACCCGACGATGAGTGAACGCGAGGTCGAGTTGCTCGGGGACGCCGAGGAACTGATCCGGGTGGTGCTCGGCGGGCACTGAACGGGCGGCTGCCTCACCGGACCGGGGGCGGTCCCCCCCCCCGCCGCGCGGCGACGCGGGCGGCAGGAGGCACTGCCCGCGGGCCGCACGAGCCCGGACTCATCCGGCCGTCGCACGCCAGAAGTCGCGCATCAGGGGGGTGGGCGCCGGGCCCGTCATGCCGGTCTGGGTGAGGAGCAGGGCGACCGTGCCGGTGGACGGGACGAGGTGGCCGGTCGTGCCGGTGCCGCCCACCCAGCCGTAGCGGCCGGGGACGTTCCACGGCTCGGTCGGGGCGATGTCGACCTGGGCGCCGTAGCCCCAGCCCTGGCCCTCCAGGAACAGTGCGCCGATGTCGCGCTGGGCCCGGGTGAGGTGGTTGGTGGTCATCCGGCGTACGGAGTCGGCGGACAGCAGGGAGCGGCCGTCCACCGTGCCGCCGGCGAGCAGCATCCGGGCGAAGGCCAGCCAGTCGTCCGCCGTGGAGGCCAGGCCGCCGGCGCCGGAGGGGAAGGCCGGCAGGGCGCTCCACTCACCGTCGGAGCCGTCGGCCAGGGTGAGGCCGCCCTCCTCGTCGGGCCGGTAGTAGCTGGTGAAGCGGGCGCGCCGGGCCGCCGGCACCTCGAACGCGGTGTCCTTCATGCCGAGCGGCTCCAGGACCCGCTCCGAGAGGAACTCCGGCAGCGGACGGTCCGCGACCCGGGAGACCAGCACCCCCTGAAGGTCGGAGCAGGTGTTGTACAGCCAGGCCTCGCCCGGCTGGTAGAGCAGCGGAACCCGCGCGAGGTCCGCGAGCCACGTGTCGGGCGACGGGAGGGCGTCGGGCTTGCGGCCGTCCGGCTGGACCGTGAACAGCGCCCGCACCTGCGGCAGCGTGAAGTCGGAGGGGAAGCCCCAGCCGGCCCGGGAGGAGAGCAGGTCGGCGACGGTGATCGGCCGCCGCGCCGGGACCACGTCGTCGACCGGGGAGGCGGGCGTCCGGACGACCGCGGGCTTCGCCAGCTCGGGCAGCCACGCGTCGACCGGGTCGTCCAGGGCGATGGTGCCGTCGTCGACCAGCATCATCACGGCGGCGGCGACCACCGGTTTGCCGATGGAGGCGATCCGGAAGATCGAGTCCCGGGCCATCGGGGCACTGCCCTCGACGTCCAGCGACCCGACGGCCTCGACGTCGACCCGGTCGCCGCGTGCCACCAGGGCCACCGCTCCCGGCACCGTGCCGTCGTCGACGTATCCCTGGAGCAGGTCGCGCAGGCTGTTCATCGATTCGCACCTTCCGTACCGGTCCCTGGTTCCGTCCTCTGTCGGTACTGAGACTGCCGGGCCGCGGGGGAATCATCGGTCCGGCACGCGCCGGTGAGGCGGAGGGGCCGACGGGACCGGGGCACGGTGGGCCCGGGCGGAGCGTCGGGGCCACCCGTTCCGTCGATGGTGTCCGTCCGGTGGAGAGCCGACCGCATCGCGCCCGAAGATGCCCGGAACCGGTCTCGGTGTGCGGCCTTTCTGTCCGAGTGCGCGGAGCGGGACACCGGGCGCGTGTCCTGTGGTCACACTGGTGCGCGTGTCCGACAAGACGACGGGTGGGCGGCCCGGCAACCTGACCCCGCAGACGCGGAGCTTCGTCGGCCGGAGCGAGGAACTCGGCCTGCTGGAAGCGGAGCTGGACCCGGGGATCGGGATCGACCGGCTGGTCAGCCTGGTCGGTGCCGGCGGAGTCGGCAAGACCGGGCTCGCCCTGCGGGCGGCGGGCCGGGCCGAGCACCACTATCCGGACGGTGTCTGGCTGGTGGAGCTGTCGCCGCTGCACACCGCCGGCCTGGTCGGCCTCGCGGTCGTGGAGGCGCTGGGCCTCTCCGACCGGTCCACCCGGCCCGTCCCCGAGATCCTCGCCGCATGGGCCGCGGGGAAACGGCTGTTGCTGGTCCTCGACTCCTGCGAGCACGTCCTCGCGGACTGCGTGTCCTTCGCCGAGGCGCTGCTGCCCCTGCTGCCGGGCCTGCGCGTCCTCGTCACCAGCCGTGAACCGCTCGGCCTGCCCGGCGAACGCGTCCTGCGGCTGGATCCCCTGCCGGTCGCCGACGACGCGGTGGCGCTGTTCGCCGACCGCGCGGCCGACGCAGGCCGCACCCTCGACGCCGCCGACCGCCCCGCCGTGGAGGCCGTCTGCCGACGCCTCGACGGCATTCCGCTCGCCCTCGAACTCGCCGCCGCCCGGCTCGTGGACCTCACCCTGGACCAGTTGTGCGCTCTGCTCGGCGAGCGGCTGCCGTCCCGGCTCGACCTGCTCGCCGCCCGCGACGGCGACGGACCGCCCCGCCACCAGACCCTGCGCACGGCCATCGGCTGGAGCCACGAACTGTGCGCCCCGCTGGAACGACTGCTCTGGGCCCGGCTGTCGGTGTTCGCCGGCGGCTTCGGCGCGCGGGACGCCGAGGACGTCTGCGCCGGTGGCCCGCTGCCCGCCGGGCGCATCCCCGGACTGCTCGCCCGGCTCGTCGAGCAGTCCATCGTGCGCCGCCGGACCGACGACCCCTCCCGCTACCGACTCCTGGACACCGTGCGGGAGTTCGGCGCCGACTGGCTGCGCGCGCTGGGCGAGGAGCACACCGTACGGATGCGGCACCGGGACCACTTCCGGCGGCTGGCCCGCGAGGGCTGCGCCGAGTGGAACACCGGACGCCAGGCGGCCTGGTGCGAGCGCACCCTCACCGAGCACGCCAACTTCCGCGCGGCCGTGGACTGCGCGCTCACCGAGCCCGACGGACCGGTCGCCCTGCAGATGGCGGCCGACGTCGCCTTCCTGTGGCGGCACTGCGGCGCGCTGCGCGACGCCCAGCACTGTCTCGATCTCGTGCTGGCCGCCGACGCGCCCGCCGGGCCCGACCGCACCCGCGCCGCGTGGACGCGGGGCGCGGTCGCGCTGCTCCAGGGGGATCTGGAGGCCGCCGCCAACTGGGCGGTGCGCTGCGCCGACGCGGCGAACGCGCAGGGCGACCCGGTGGCGGTGGTGGCAGCCGTGTACCTCAAGGGAGGCCAACTCGCCCTGAGCGGGCGGTTGTCCGAGGCGGTAGAGGTGCTGGACGCGGCCCCCCGGCTGCCGGTGCGGCGGGACGCGCTCGGGGCCGCGCAGCTCCAGGTCCGGGTGGCGCTCGCCTTCGCGCACCTGCTGCGCGGCGACGACGAGCGGGCGCGGGCGGTCGCCGAGGAGGTGCGCGCGGCGAGCCGGGCGTGCGGGGAGTCGTGGGCGGGGGCCTTCGCCGACGGCGTCGTGGCCCAGGCCGACCTGGTCCGCGGCGATGTCGCCGCCGCCGTCGTGAACGCCCGCACCGCCCTGGCCGGGCACGCCCTGCTGCACAACACCGTGGGCGCGGCCATGGCCCTGGACGTGCTCGCCGCCGGGGTCGTCGCGGCGGGCGACGGCCGGCGCGCGGCCCGCCTCCTCGGCATCGGCGAACGCGTGTGGGAGCTGACCGGGCGCGCCCAGATGGACTCGCCGGACCTGATCGCCACCCGCCGCTCGCACGAGCTCCGCGTCCGCGCCGAGATCGGCGACCGGGCCTACGAGCAGGCGTACGCGCGGGGGCGCGCCATGCCGTACGAGGAGGGCTTGGACTTCGCGGCGCACGGCGGGTGAGGACCGCGCCGCCGGAGCTGCCGCCGGAGCCGCGTACGGGCAGGGGGCGAGGCGGCGGGCGGGCGGGGACTCGGGGCTGTGGGCGCCGGGGCGCTAGGTCGCCGCGTACGTCACCGGATCGGTGCCCGCCACCGCTTCGGCCCGGCCCAGTTTCACCAGGCGCCGTACATGCGCCTCGGCCTCCGAGACGGCGATGTTCCGTGACCCGTACGGAATGTCGGCCCAGGGCCGGTTCCACTCCATGCGCTCGGCGATCTGCCAGGCGGTGAGCGGGGTGGCGAGGAGGGTCAGCAGACCGGTGAGGCGCTCCTCGTGGTGGCTGAGCAGCTCGGCGACGCGGGCGGGCGCGTCGGTGAACACGTGCTGGTGGGCCGGGAGCACCTCGGCGGGGCCGAGCCGGCCGACGCGCTCCAGGGAGTCGAGGTAGTCGCCGAGCGGGTCGGCGATCTCCGCGAGGCCCTCGTCCCCGTCGGCGTACGGGGGGCGGCCGTGGGTGTCGGGGTCCTCGTACAGGCCGATGTGCGGGGTGATCCTCGGGAGCAGGTGGTCGCCGGAGAACAGACGGCCGTTGCCCGCCAGCCGGGCGGGGTGTTCCTCCTCCAGGTGGAGGCAGACGTGGCCCGGGGTGTGGCCGGGGGTCCAGACCGCGCGCAGCCGGCGGCCGGGCAGCGGGAGGAACTCGCCGGGGACGATCTCGCGGTCGGGCAGCGCGGGGGAGAAACCCGGCAGTGTGCTGGGGCGGCGCAGGGAGGTGCCCGCCTCACGCAGGGGGGCGATGTGGTCCTCCGGGGCGCCGGACGCCTCCAGTTTGGCGACCATGTAGGCGAACCAGCGCTCGGGGCGGTTCTCCCGGGTGCGCCGGACGATCGCGGTGTCGGCCGCGTGCATCGCGATCCAGGCGCCGGACGCCTCGCGGACGCGGCCGGACAGTCCGTGGTGGTCGGGGTGGTGGTGGGTGATGACGACGCCGTGGATCTCCTCGACGGAGGTGCCGCAGGCCGTCAGTCCTTCGGCGAGGGTGTCCCAGGACGCGGGGTCGTCCCAGCCCGTGTCGACGAGCACCGGTCCCGCGTCGGAGTCGAGCAGGTAGACGAGCGTGTGACCGAGGGGGTTGTCGGGGATGGGGACGCGGATCGACCGTACGCCCCCGCCGTGATCGCTCACCTGCGCCATGCGCTCCCACCCATCGCCGAGTTGCGGACACTATAACTAGAACGGGTTCCAATGGGAGCCCAAGTCGACTGTCCTGTACGTGGTGTTCGCCGGTCGGGTCCGCGCCGTGGACTCATGTGACCGGAACTGGTATCAGTTCTCGTATCTGATGAAGCGTCAGAAGCGCTGGCAGTGAGCGTCCCTGGGAGGCAGTCGGCCATGACCGAGCTCGTGGAACACGGACAGCTGTTCATCGGCGGGGAGTTGACCGACCCCCTGGGCAAGGACGTCATCGAGGTGATCTCGCCGCACACCGAGGAGGTCATCGGACGGGTGCCGCACGCCGCGACGGCGGACGTCGACCGGGCCGTCGCCGCGGCGCGCGAGGCGTTCGACGAGGGGCCCTGGCCGCGTATGAGCCTCGACGAGCGGATCGCGGTCGTCACCCGCATCAAGGACGCGATCGCCGTACGGCACGAGGAGATCGCCCGCGTCATCTCCTCCGAGAACGGCTCCCCCTACTCGTGGAGCGTCCTCGCGCAGGCCCTCGGCGCGATGATGGTCTGGGACGCGGCGATCACGGTCGCGCGCGGCTACCCGTACGAGGAGGCGCGCGACGGGGTCCTCGGCAAGCTGATCGTGCGGCGGGAGCCGGTGGGAGTGGTGGCGGCCGTCGTGCCGTGGAACGTCCCGCAGTTCGTGGCGGCGGCGAAGCTCGCGCCCGCGCTGCTCACCGGCTGCACCGTCGTCCTCAAGCCGTCGCCCGAATCGCCCCTGGACGCCTACCTGCTCGGGGAGATCGCGAAGGAGGCCGGACTGCCCGAGGGGGTGCTGTCGATCCTCCCGGCGGACCGCGAGGTCAGCGAGTACCTGGTCGGACACCCCGGCATCGACAAGGTCTCCTTCACCGGCTCGGTCGCGGCGGGCCGACGCGTGATGGAGGTCGCCTCGCGTCATCTCACCCGCGTGACCCTGGAGTTGGGCGGCAAGTCGGCGGCGGTGGTGCTGCCGGACGCGGACCTCGACACGGCGGTGCCGGGGATCGTCTCGGCGGCCTGGATGAACAACGGCCAGGCCTGCGTGGCCCAGACCCGCATCCTCGTCCCGCGCTCGCGCTACGACGAGTTCGCGGACGCCTTCGCCGGCGCCGCGAACGCGCTGGTCGTGGGCGACCCGCTCGACCCGGCGACCCAGGTCGGCCCGCTCGTCGCCGAGCGCCAGCGGCGGCGCAACCTCGACTACATCCGCATCGGCCAGGAGGAGGGCGCCAAGATCCTGGCGGGCGGCGGCCGCCCGCAGGGCCTCGACCGCGGCTGGTACGTCGAGCCGACCCTGTTCGGCGACGTCGACAACTCGATGCGGATCGCCCGCGAGGAGATCTTCGGTCCCGTCATCTGCCTGCTCCCGTACGGCGACGAGACCGAGGCCGTGAAGATCGCGAACGACTCCGACTACGGGCTGAGCGGCAGCGTCTGGACGGCGGACGTCGCCCACGGCATCGACATCGCCCGCCAGGTCCGCACCGGCACCTACTCGGTCAACACCTTCAGCCTCGACATGCTCGGCCCGTTCGGCGGCTACAAGAACTCGGGCCTGGGCCGGGAGTTCGGACCCGAGGGGTTCGGCGAGTTCCTGGAGCACAAGATGATCCACCTGCCGGCCGGCTGGGAGGCGTGAGGATGGGCGACCGCTGGCAGGTCGAGGTCGACCGGTCCGTCTGCATCGGCTCCGCCCAGTGCGTCCACCACGCCCCGGACGCCTTCCACCTCGACACCGCCCGCCAGTCCCACCCCGTCACCCCGGAGACCGACGCCACCGAACAGATCCTGGAGGCGGCCGAGGGCTGCCCGGTCGAAGCGATCATGATCACCCTGCTCGGCAGCCGGGAGCCGGTGTTCCCGCCGGAGGAGTAGGGGGCGGGGGACGGCAGGGGCAGCCGGTGGCCCGCACGGTCCCGCGTGCGGGCGGCCGGTCCCTACCGTTCCTCCGGGGCCGTCAGGTCGATCAGGCGGCAGACCGTCTCGATGTCTATCTTGACCTGGGCGATCGAGGCGCGGCCGGAGAGCCAGGTGATCAGGGCCGAGTGCCAGGTGTGTTCGATGACGCGGACCGCGGAGAGCTGCGCCGGGGTCGGGTCGTCGAGGCCCATCGCGTCCAGGATGATCACCGTGGTCTGCCGGGACACCTGGTCGACCTCGGGGCTGACGCTGCGGTCGGCGAAGGTGAGCGCCCGGACCATGGCGTCGGCGAGGTGCGGCTCGCGCTGGAGGGCGCGGAACGCCCGCATCAGCGTCTCCGCCACCCGCTCCGCGGCGCTCTCGCCGGCCGGCGGCCGCTTGCGCAGCGTTCCGTGCATGTGCTCCAGCTGGTCCTGCATCGTGGCGACCAGCAGATGCACCTTCGAGGGGAAGTACCGGTACAGCGTGCCGAGCGCGACCTGCGAGGACTCCGCGACCTCGCGCATCTGCACGGCGTCGAAGCCGCCCCGGCTGGCCAGTTGCGCGCTCGCGTGCAGGATCCGGCGACGGCGCGCCTCCTGCCGCTCGGTGAGCGGCGCGGACGCCGGGCGGGAGGTGATGTGCGGGGTGGAGTGCGTGGGCGCGTGGCGCGCGCCGGAGGGCGTGGCAGGCGTGCCGGCCCCCGGCGCCGGTCGCGCGTTCTTCGAGTCCGCCTTGGCTTCCGCAGACATGGGTCCGTTCCGTGACATCGGCTAGGGAGCGAGGAGTCGGCACGGCAGGGCCGTCCGCCGCGCCGCGGACCAGCCGACCCCGCCGCGCGGTCGTGGCGTGAATCACCTGATCCACCGCTCACACTGGCGCTACCTGCCGGTAGATTCAATGCTCCTTGAACGATCAAGTCTGAAACTTGTTCTAGATTAGCGTCCCGGCGTAATCTCGCGGGAAAGTGCAGGGAGAAGGGGGCCGGAAGTGACCGCTGAGGCCATGGAGGCGGGCCCCGGAGAGGGTGCGGCAGCCGACGGGGAACCACCCCTGAGCATCGCGCTCCTCACGTACAAGGGAAACCCGTTCTGCGGCGGCCAGGGTGTGTACGTACGACACCTCTCGCGCGAACTCGCCCGTCTCGGGCACCGGGTCGAGGTCATCGGCTCGCAGCCCTACCCCGTCCTCGACGAGGGTCTGCCCGACCTGAGCCTCACCGAACTGCCCAGCCTCGACCTCTACCGCCAGCCCGACCCCTTCCGCACCCCGGCGCGCGACGAGTACCGGGACTGGATCGACGCCGTCGAGGTCGGCACCATGTGGACCGGCGGTTTCCCCGAGCCGCTGACCTTCTCGCTGCGCGCCCGCCGTCATCTGCGCGCCCGCCAGGGTGAGTTCGACGTCGTCCACGACAACCAGACGCTCGGGTACGGCCTGTTGGGCGACGTCGGCGCCCCGCTGGTGACGACGATCCACCACCCCATCACCGTCGACCGGCAGTTGGAACTGGACGCCGCCGAGGGCTGGAAGCGCCGCGCGTCCGTCCGCCGCTGGTACGCCTTCACCCGGATGCAGAAGCGCGTCGCGCGCCGCCTCCCCTCGGTGCTCACCGTCTCCGGCACCTCCCGCCAGGAGATCGTCGAGCACCTGCGGGTCGAGCGGGATCGTATCCACGTCGTCCACATCGGCGCGGACACCGACCTTTTCTCGCCGGATCCGTCCGTGCCCCAGGTGCCCGGCCGCATCGTCACCACCTCCAGCGCGGACGTGCCGCTCAAGGGCCTGGTCTTCCTCGTCGAGGCGCTCGCGAAGGTACGCGCCGAACACCCGGGCGCCCACCTCGTCGTCGTCGGCAGGCGCGCCGAGGACGGACCGGTCGCGCAGGCCATCGAGCGCTTCGGTCTCGACGGCGCCGTCGAGTTCGTCAAGGGCATCTCCGACGCCGAACTCGTCGGCCTCGTCCGCTCGGCCGAAGTCGCCTGCGTGCCCTCCCTGTACGAGGGCTTCTCCCTGCCCGCGGCCGAGGCGATGGCCACCGGCACGCCGCTGGTGGCCACCACCGGAGGCGCGATCCCGGAGGTCGCGGGTACCGACGGCGAGACGTGCCTCGCCGTTCCTCCCGGCGACTCGGGCGCCCTGGCGGCCGCCCTGAGCCGGCTCCTCGGCGACGCCCCGCTGCGCGCGCGGCTCGGCGCCGCAGGGCGCGCGCGGGTCCTGGAGCGCTTCACCTGGGCGCGGGCGGCCGAGGGCACGGTGGCCCACTACCGCGCGGCCATCGCGCTCTCCGCACCCCGGCGCCCGGCCCGCCGGACGACCCCCGCGGTGACGCCGGCCGCGGCCGTCCCGGCCGTCGTCCCGGACGCCGGGCGCGCGGCCGTCCCCGACGCCGGGCCCGCCGACACCGCGGCACAGACTCCCGCCACCGAACCCGTTGCAGCCAACCGCGAAAGCAGGGCCACGTGCTGACCGTCGACTTCTCCCGGTTCCCGCTCGCCCCGGGCGACCGTGTCCTGGACCTCGGATGCGGTGCCGGCCGGCACGCGTTCGAGTGCTACCGGCGCGGCGCCCAGGTCGTGGCGCTGGATCAGAACGGTGAGGAGATCCGCGAGGTCGCGAAGTGGTTCGCGGCGATGAAGGAGGCCGGCGAGGCGCCCGCCGGGGCCACCGCCACGGCCATGGAGGGCGACGCGCTCCATCTGCCCTTCCCCGACGAGTCCTTCGACGTCGTCATCATCTCCGAGGTCATGGAGCACATCCCGGACGACAAGGGCGTCCTCGCCGAGATGGTCCGCGTGCTCAGGCCGGGCGGCCGGATCGCCATCACCGTCCCGCGCTACGGGCCGGAGAAGGTCTGCTGGTCCCTGTCCGACGCCTACCACGAGGTCGAGGGCGGCCACATCCGCATCTACAAGGCGGACGAACTGCTCACCAAGATCCGCGAGGCGGGGCTGCGGCCCTACGGCTCCCACCACGCGCACGCCCTGCACTCGCCCTACTGGTGGCTCAAGTGCGCGTTCGGCGTCGACAACGACAAGGCGCTGCCCGTGCGGGCGTACCACAAGCTCCTGGTCTGGGACATCATGAAGAAGCCGCTGGCCACCCGGGTCGCCGAACAGGCGCTGAACCCGCTGATCGGCAAGAGCTTCGTGGCGTACGCGACCAAGCCCCACCTGCCGCGCCTCGCCGGTGCGGCGGACTCCGGCGCGACCACCCCCGAGGCGGACGCCACGTGACCACTCCCCGGACAGAACATCTCGTCCTGCCCGGGGTCCTCACCGCGGAGGAGGCCGCCGTCACCGTGCGCGGCATCCTCGCGGTGCAGCGCCCCGACGGAGCCATCCCGTGGTTCCGCGGCCACCACCTCGACCCGTGGGACCACACCGAGGCGGCCATGGCGCTCGACGCGGCCGGGGAACACGAGGCCGCCGAGCGCGCCTACGTGTGGCTGACCCGGCACCAGAACGACGACGGATCCTGGTACGCGGCCTACGCCGACGGCCAGTTCGACGACGTCACCGACCGCGGCCGGGAGACCAACTTCTGCGCGTACATCGCGGTCGGCGTCTGGCACCACTACCTCGCCACCGGCGACGACGGGTTCCTGGACCGCATGTGGCCCGCCGTCCACGCGGCCGTCGAGTTCGTGCTGCGGCTGCAGCAGCCCGGCGGGCAGATCGGCTGGAAGCGTGAGGACGACGGGACGGCCGTCGACGACGCACTGCTGACCGGGAGTTCGTCGATCCACCACGCGCTTCGCTGTGCGCTCGCCATCGCCGAGCAGCTCGAAGAGCCGCAACCCGACTGGGAGTTGGCGGCCGGCGCACTGCGCCACGCGATCAGGTGCCACCCGGAGCGGTTCCTCGACAAGGACCGCTACTCCATGGACTGGTACTACCCGGTGCTCGGCGGCGCGATGACCGGCGCCGAGGCCACGTCCCGCATCGAGGAGGGCTGGGACCGCTTCGTGGTGCCCGGCTTCGGGGTGCGGTGCGTGGTCCCCAACCCGTGGGTGACCGGCGGCGAATCGGCCGAACTCGCCCTCGCCCTCTGGGCGGTGGGCGAGTCCGACCGTGCCTTGGAGATCCTTCAGTCCATCCAGCACCTGCGCGATCCGAAGACCGGCCTGTACTGGACGGGGTACGTCTACGAGGACCGGGCCGTCTGGCCCGAGGAACTCACCACCTGGACGGCGGGCTCCGTGCTGCTCGCCGTCGCCGCACTGGGCGGCGACGAGCCCACCTGCGCCGTCTTCAGCGGTGAGCGCCTGCCGACGGGGCTGGACCCCGACTGCTGCGCCCGGGTCTGACCGGCGGATCGGACCCGGGGTCCGCTGGACATCCGGACCCTCCGGATGTTCCCGGTCGTCAGTGCCGGTGCATGCGGTTCGCGACCGCGTGGCCCACGAACAGGTAGACGACGGCGGCGAGACCGTAGCCGGCGACGACACGCGCCCACTGCTCGTCGAAGGTGAACAGGTCACGCGACCAGCCGGCCAGCCAGCTTGCCGCGTCGTGGATGAACTGCACGAGATCGTTGCCACGGTTGGCATCGAGCAGATACATCAGAATCCAGAGACCGAGGATGACGGCCATAACATCCGCGACGATCGCGATGACCGTCCCCGCAGAATTCGAGCCGTTGCGATATCGAGGGGACATGACCAGCGTGTTGCCCGCTCCTGCCGAATGAAACCCGAACGGGTTCGGTCAAGTGGCGCACGTGTGCGAACCGGGTGAGGCTGCCGTGGAGAGCCGTGTCGCCCCGGGACAGGGGAGGACCGGCGGACCAGGGAGAACCGTTGCCCACCCGGAGGATCCCGTGCCCGCACCCGTACGGCGCCTGTTCGTGGCGTTGACCCTCTGCTGTGCCCTGATCGGCGGTGCCACCGCCTGTGGCAGCGGCAGTTCCGACTCCTCGCAGCAGGACACCGCCGTCGTCGTCCCCGCGAAAGGGACGCCCACGCCGACGACCTCCGCCGAGAAGCAGAAGTTCGCCAAGACCCGTTTCGTGGCGAACGCGGGGCTCGCGGCCGGCGCGACCTACCAGTGGATCGTCAAGCCGTACAAGGCGGGCACGTTCAAGAAGGGCGCCAAGGGGCGCAGACTCGCCCTGGTCAAGGCCGGACTCGCGGGCGCCTTCGCGTACAACCGCCTCAAGGCCGCCTCGAACAACGCCAAGGGCGACCCCGCGCTCGCCAGGGCCGTCGCCCCGCTCACCGCGGGCATCGATGCCCTGAAGGGCCTGCCGGCCAAGCTCCGCAAGGGCGACTCCACCGACTCCGTCGCGAACTCCTTCGACGACATCATCAACAAGGTGAAGGACGCCGGCAAGAGCGCGGGCGCCGAGGTCAAGGACAAGGTGCCGTCGGCGTCGCAGCTCAGCGGCGGCTGACCGTATCGGGTCCCGTCCTCCGTCGCCCGCCTAGGAGTTGAGCTCCGCGAGCACCCGGAGCGTGTGGGGGTCCGGGGACAGGACCAGCAGGTCGGTCACCGGGCCCTTGCGCCACGACTCCAGCCGTTCGGCGATGCGTTCACGCGGTCCGACGAGCGAGATCTCGTCCGCGAAGGCGTCCGGCACGGCCATCACGGCCTCCTCGCGGCGCCCTTCGAGGAACAGCCGCTGGATCCTGCGGGCCTCCTCCTCGAACCCCATCCGGGCCATCAGGTCGGCGTGGAAGTTGCGGGCCGCGTGCCCCATTCCGCCGATGTAGAAGCCGAGCATCGCCTTGACCGGCAGCAGCCCCTCGGCCACGTCGTCGCAGACCCGCGCGCGGGCCATCGGCGCCACCAGGAAGTCCGCGGGCAGGTCGTCGAGCGCCGCCCCGTACGCCTGCGGCCGGTTCGGCGCCCAGTACAGCGGCAGCCACCCGTCCGCGATCCGGGTCGTCTGCGCCACGTTCTTCGGGCCCTCGGCACCGAGCAGGACGGGCAGGTCCGCCCGGAGCGGATGCGTGATCGGCTTCAGCGCCTTGCCGAGCCCCGTCCCGTCCGGTCCCCGGTACGGGTGCGAGTGGAAGCGCCCGTCCAGCTCGACCGGACCGTCGCGCCGCAGCACCTGGCGTACGACGTCGACGTACTCCCGGGTCGCGGTCAGCGGCGACGTGGGGAACGGCCGCCCGTACCAGCCCTCGACGACCTGCGGACCCGACAGACCGAGCCCGAGCATCATGCGCCCGCCGGACAGATGGTCGAGGGTGAGGGCGTGCATCGCGGTCGTGGTGGGGGAGCGGGCCGCCATCTGCGCGACGGCGGTGCCCAGCCGGATGCGCGAGGTCCGCGCCGCGATCCAGGTGAGCGGTGTGAACGCGTCCGAACCCCAGGACTCCGCCGTCCACACCGAGTGGTAGCCGAGCCGCTCCGCCTCCTGGGCGAGCGGCACATGGTCCGCAGAGGGGCCGCGGCCCCAGTAGCCGAGCGCGAGACCGAGCCGCATGTCGCCTCCAGAGCAAGCGTTCTGACGGACCGTCAGTTCACGGGTGCTGCGACTGTACGACAACGGCCCCCCGCCGGAAAGGGCGAGGGGCCGGTGCGAGGGCGAAGCGGGGGTCAGCCGCGCTGGATCCCCGAGGTGTCCTGCAGGACGCCACGACGGCCGTCCTGCGTCTGCGCCACCAGGGAGCCACCGCGCTGCTCGACGGCCAGGTACCAGGTGCCCGGCGCCAGTTCGGCGATCGGCGACTGCGCGCCGTCCTCCGAGAACAGCGGCCGCGCGACCGGCACGGCGAACCAGAACGGCGAGAAGTCCTGGGAGGCCTGCTGCGGCGGCGGGGTCGACGACTGCGGCTGCGGCTGGCTCGGCTGCCCGCCGAACGGCTGCCCCTGCTGCGCCGGCTGCGACGGCTGAGCGCCGTACGGCTGACCGGGCTGCCCCGGCTGCCCGGCACCCGGGTACCCGTAACCACCCTGCGGCTGACCGCCGTAGGGCTGGGGGGTGGGGGGCTTGGGGGCGCCGACGAGGGCGGCCTGGAGCGCGGGAACGAGGGGGGTGGCCACGGCGGCGGCGGCGAGGACGAGGGCGGCGATGAGGCCGAGGATGGCTCCGATGCCGGAGTCGATGTTGCTGCCCGCGCCCGATCCGCCGTTGTCGAAGCCGGCGGCGGGGTCGAAGATGTTGCCGAGCGCGCTCCAGGCGGCGAACACCGTGAAGGCGACGCCGAACTGGCCCATGTCGAGGCCGGCGACCTTCAGGGGCTGCGGCATGCCGCGCGTGACGACGATGAGCGCGGCGCCGATGATGCCGGCGAGGAACACGCCCATCAGGAGCTGCGCGTTGCCCCACGCGTTGGGGAAGTCGGCGCCCGAGACACCGTCGACGGAGTAGATGTCGAGGAACGACGCGATGAACAGCAGTACCGCTGCTCCGATCACCACGCCGTCGCCTCGAGTGAGGGAGCGGATATTCACTTCAGGTCCTTCGTCAGTCGTCTCGTCATCGGTGGAGGCATCGCTGTTCACCGTGGTGCCGTCATGGTGTCGCCGTCGGGTCCCGGTGTGCAGCGCGGGGGCGGCCCCTCATCGTACGGACGACACTATCGCCCGCCCTATGGGGGTGTCCGCCGGGTTGCACGCGTCGATCACTACCCGTGCAGGAAGCTCACGATTCCCTCAGAGATCCCCCGTGCCGCCTTCTGTCGCCAGGCGCCGCTGGTGAGCAGCGCGGCGTCCTTGCTATCGCGCATGTTGCCGCACTCGATGAACACCTTGGGAACCGTTGACAGATTGAGACCGCCGAGGTCCGTCCGCACGTCGAGACCGGTGCCGTCGCCGATGTAGTTGGAGGGGGCGCTGCCCGTCTCGCGGACGAAGAGGCCCGCGATGCGCTCGCCCAGTTCGCGCGAGGACGCGACGATCGGGCGGGTGTCGGCGCCGCCCGCGTGCACGGAGCCCGGCAGGATCACGTGGAACCCGCGGTTGCCGGACGCCGAGCCGTCGGCGTGGACGGAGACGACGGCGTCCGCGTGCGCCTTGTTGCCGATCCGGGCCCGTTCGTCGACGCAGGGTCCCCAGGAGCGGTCGCCGTCCTGGGTCAACTTCACCGTGGCGCCCTCGCGTTCGAGGATCGTCCGCATCCGGTTCGCCACGTCGAGGGTGAAGATGGCCTCCGCGTAACCCGCGTTGGTCGACGTCCCTGTCGTGTCGCACTCCTTGCGGTTCGTGCCGATGTCCACCTTGCGGTTGATCTCGGACGTGTGCTGGAAGTTGCCGGGGTTGTGCCCCGGGTCGATCACGACGACCTTGCCCTTGAGGGGGCCGGAACCGGCGGGCTTCGCGCCGGAGGCGGAGGCCGAGGGGGACGGCTTCGGGGACTTCCCCGGTTTGCCGTCGTCCCGCGCGGTCGCGGAGGCGGAGCCCGCCGCGGAGGGGGCGCCGGAGCCGGGCGCCGAGGACGACGTGGCGGGGGCGGCCCGGTCGGACCCGCCGCCCGAGTCGTCCCCCACGGCCATCCACACCAGCCAGCCGGCCAGTGCGCCCGGGACGAGCGCGGCGGCGGCGACGGTGAGGGGTCCGCGCCGGAAACGGCGCGGCTGGGGCGGATCGAAGTCAGGGCCTACGTACGACACGTCAGCCACCTTAAGGGCCGTGCGTGTACTCCGCAGACTCCTTCAGGTCTCCGAGGCGCGACCGTGTCCTCAACCGAGGGCGTCGACGGCCCTCACGATCAGAGCACGCGCGTCCGGGTCCGCCTGGTCTCGGCAGGGATGACGCCGAGGGAGACCGTGGGCAGGGCACCGGCCGTCGGGAGGTTGCCGAGCTGGGCGGCCATGCCGAGTACGGCGCGTGCGTAGCCCTGCCTCTGGAGCAGGCCAGGTGCGAGGCTGGAGGAGTCCTGCCAATGCCGGTACAGGATTCGGCGTTGACCGACTGGATGACGAGATCCTGCGCCCGGTCCTCGGCTCGGGTCGCGGTGCACCACCGGCGGATGTCCGTTGCCGAGGGGCCGGTGAGAGCGTTCTCGATGCGTGAGGTCTTGGAGTAGTGCCATCCGCAGGCGGCAGCCAGTTCCACGACCGTCAGACCGGCTTCCTTGCGCAGGTCACGCAGAGTGTCGGCGACGGTCTGGCGTGCGGCTTGTGCGGATGAGGAAGGCGAGGCGGGTATGGGCTGGCTGCCGGTGCTTTCTGTTCAGCGAATCGTGTACTGGTCGTGCGGGACGGCCCGGCCCCAGACGGTGTCGAACGCCTCGGAGCACAGCTTGGCGGCGGCCTGGTCCTCGGAGACTTCGTGCCCGACCATGGCGCCGTCGCCGGAGAAGTGGCCCCAGCGGATCACCTTGTCGTCGAACAGCCAGAAGTCGTTGCCGGGCAGGGCGATGTCCGAGGCGCGGCGGCGGGGAAGCCAGCGCACCTCTTCACCCGCGTGCACGTTGACGACGGTCGAGGCGTGCTCGTACCGGATGTAGTCGGTGACCGGTTCGGACACGATGCGCGCCCGCCGCACCGAGACCCCTCGCGCGACGGCCTGCGAGACGAGAGCGACCCAGGGCGCCCACTCCGAGGAGTCGGGGTCCTTGTCGAGCCGCCCGGTGTCGAGCCAGGCCCGGAAGTCCTCGGCTTCGGCCACGGTCCCGTACTGATCCCGCATTTCCAGGTGGACGGCGGACCGTGCGCAACCGCTGACGAGTTCAGCGATCGTCGGTTCGCTCGACGGCATCGCACGCCTCCCTGATCATCGGGACCATCCTCGCGGGGATAAGGATCACAGCGTCGTCCGTCGGGATGCCGACCGCGTGCCCGGCGACCTCGAAGGCGGCGCACTCCGCTTCGCGCCGCTCAGATCCCCGCCCCGGTCCGCCGCAGGACGCGCAGGGAGTCCGTGGCCGCGAGTTCGGTGAACGCGCCCGATTGCAGGGCCCTGAGGTAGACGCGGTAGGGGGCCTGCCCGGTGAACTCGTCGGCGGGGTCCGGGAACACGTCGTGGATGACGAGGAGGCCGCCCTCGGCGACATGGGGTGCCCAGCCCTCGTAGTCGCCGCTCGCGTGCTCGTCGGTGTGGCCGCCGTCGACGAAGACGAGGGCGAGCGGTGTGCGCCAGAACGCGGCGATCTGCGGCGAGCGGCCGACCAGCGCGACGACGTGGTCCTCCAGGCCCGCCCGGTGCAGGGTCCGGCGGAAGGTGGGCAGGGTGTCCATGCGCCCGATCTCCGGGTCGACCGTCGAGGGGTCGTGGTACTCCCAGCCCGGCTGCTGCTCCTCGCTGCCCCGGTGGTGGTCCACCGTGATGGCGGTCACGCCCGCCTCACGTGCCGCGCCGGCGAGCAGGATCGTCGAGCGGCCGCAGTAGGTGCCGACCTCCAGGAGCGGCAGCCCGAGCCGTCCGGCCTCGACGGCGGCCTCGTACAGCGCGAGCCCCTCGGCCGTCGGCATGAACCCCTTCGCGGCCTCGAAGGCGGCGAGGATCTCGGGCTTGGGTGCCGCGGGCATGGGGGTCCTCCATCGGTGCGAACGGCGTCAGGGGTGCGGACTTCGCGAGCGGTGCAAGCGAAAGGCCGCCCCATCGTGCACCACACCCCCGCCGCGGGGGCGACGGGGGTGTGGGTGATCACGTACGGAGCGGCGGGGTCAGGCCGTGACGCCCGCGTTCTCGCCGGGCAGCGCCAGGTCGAGGTCGACCGCCCGGTCGTCGCCCGCGTGCGTCGCCGACGAGGCGAGCGGGCCGTGGCCCGCGGCCCGGGCGGCGAGCACGTACGCGCCCTGCGCCGGGACGGCGAGCGCGTAGCCGCCGTTCTCGTCGGAGAGGGTGGCGCCCGCCTGGCGGCCGCGCCGGTCGATCAGGGTCACCTTGGCGCGGGCGACCGGGTCGCCGGCCGCGTTCAGGACCCGGCCGCGGAAGCCGCCGAGCACCTCGTGCGCGCGCTCCACCGCCGCGTCCTCCTCGCTGCTCGCACGCAGCTGCGGCGCGGAGGCCTGGCGCTGGCGGGGCAGGAAGAGTGCCATGACGAGGCCGACCGCGACCGCACCGGTGGCGATCATGAAGGACACCCGGAAGCCGTGCATGGTCGGGATCGCGGCACCACCGACGTGGTTCGCCGTGTTGGCGAGCACCATGCCGATGACGGCACTCGACACGGACGTGCCGATGGAACGCATCAGGGTGTTCAGGCCGTTCGCCGCACCCGTCTCCGAGGCCGGGACGGAGCCGATGATCAGGGCGGGCAGCGAGGAGTAGGCGAGGCCGATGCCCGCGCCGAGGACCACGGCGATGACCAGGGACTGCCAGGCGGCGCTCATCAGTCCGAGACCGGCGCCGTAGCCGATCCCGATGATCACCATGCCGAGGATGAGGGTGACCTTGGGGCCGTACTTCGCCGACAGCCGCGCGTACACGGGCGCCGTGACCATCATCGTCAGGCCGAGCGGCATCACGAGCAGACCCGCGCTCACCATCGACTGGCCCAGGCCGTAGCCGGTGGACTTCGGGAGCTGGAGCAGCTGCGGCAGGACGAGGGAGACGACGTAGAAGGAGACGCCGACCATGATCGAGGCGAGGTTGGTGAAGAGGACAGCCGGGCGGGCCGTGGTGCGCAGGTCGACGAGCGGGGCCTTCAGGCGCAGCTCCATCACGCCCCACAGCAGCAGCACGGCGACGGACGCGCCGAACAGGCCGAGCGTGGTGGGCGCGGTCCAGCCCCAGTCGCTGCCCTTGGTGATCGGCAGCAGGAAGAGCACGAGCCCGATGGACAGGCCTATCGCGCCGAGCACGTCGAAGGTGCCCTGGGCCCGCATCGGGGACTCCGGGACGACGAGCAGGGTCAGGACGATGGAGATGACGCCGAGGGCCGCGGCACCGTAGAAGAGGGCGTGCCAGTTCGCGTGCTGGGCGACGAGGGCCGCGGCGGGCAGCGCGAGACCGCCGCCGACGCCGATCGAGGAGCTCATCAGCGCCATCGCGGAGCCGAGCTTCTCGCGGGGGAGCATGTCGCGCATCAGACCGATGCCGAGCGGGATGGCACCCATCGCGAAGCCCTGGAGCGAACGGCCCACGATCATCGGCAGCAGGGCGCTGGTCAGCGCGCTGACCAGGGCGCCGACCACCATGATGGACAGGCTGGTCAGCAGCATGCGCCGCTTGCCGAAGAGGTCGCCGAGGCGGCCCATGATCGGGGTGGCAACGGCGCCCGCGAGCAGGGTCGAGGTCAGGACCCAGGTGGCGTTGCTGGGCGCGGTTCCCAGCAGTGCCGGCAGGTCCTTGATGACCGGGACGAGCAGGGTCTGCATCACCGCGACAACGATGCCCGCGAACGCGAGCACCGGCACGGTCGCGCCGCTCGGCCTCCGCGCGGGCTGGTCGGTCGTCGTGTGCGTCATTGCGTGGGGCCTCCAGGCCGTAAGAAAGCGAGCGCTCAAGGAGCGCTCAGAAGAAAGGTGGAGCGAAAAGGGGTGATCCGTGCGGATTCGAGGGACGGTCGGTCGGGCTGATCCATGCGGATGCGGGGACGTCGGTCGGCTGATCCGTGCGGGATACGTGCAAGGGGAACCCGGTGTGCCCGGGCAACTATTCCGATGCTTCGGCGTACTAACGAATTCTTGACCGTCTCATGGGGATCTGACCTACCGTCAGAATGGAACGTGTTCTAGTCTGGCGCGGATCCACGCACCTTGGGCCACGTCGGGGAGGCACGCATGGGCATCGCGATCACGCCGGAACAGCGGGAGCTGGCCGAGGCCGTCCGCGGCTGGATCGCCCGCGCCGTGCCACCCGAGGAGGTCCGCAAACTCCTCGACGCCCCGGGCGCCGGGCGGCCGCCGTTCTGGGACGCGCTCGCCGCACAGGGACTGCTCGCCGTGCACCTTCCCGACGCGTACGGCGGGGGCGGCGGCGACCTCCTCGACCTCGCCGTGGTCGTCGAGGAGGCCGCGCGGGCGGCCCTGCCGGGACCGTTCCTCGCGAACGTCCTCGCGGCAGCGGTCCTCGCGTCGGCCGTCCCGGCGTCCGCGGCTGTGGCCGCAGGGGATTCCCGCGGAACGGGCGACCGGAGCGGTGACGGGCTCGGCGATCTCCTGCGCGACCTCGGATCCGGGGAGCGCGTCGGGGCCGTCGCGTTCGGTGCCGGCTCCCTCACCGCCGTCGCCACGGCCGGCGGCGGATACGTGCTCGACGGGGTCGCACCCCCCGTCCTGTCCGGCGCCGACGCGGACGTCCTGGTGCTCACCGCCTCCGTCGTGGACGGCGGGCCCGCCGGGCATCCGCAGGCCGGTGACGCGCAGGAGGGTGAAGCGGAGGTGCGCGATCCGGCGGCCGGCGAAGAGACCGCGTCCGCGAGCGGGCCCGTCTGTCTGGTCGTCGACACCCGGGATCTCGTCGTACGGGCGCACGAGAGCGCCGATCCGACGCGGGGGACCGCCGAGGTGCGCGCCGCGGGGGTCCGGGTCGGCGCCGACCGGGTGCTCGCGGTGGCCCCGTCGACGGTCCGGGACCTCGCCGCCGTCGTCCTCGCCGCGGACGCCTGCGGCACCGCCGCGTGGGCGCTGGACACGGCGGCCGGGCACGCCCGGGTCCGCGAACAGTTCGGCCGCCCCATCGGACGGTTCCAGGGCGTCAAGCACCTGTGCGCCGGCATGCTCGTCCGGCTGGAACAGGCCGGAGCCCTCACCTGGGACGCGGCACGCGCCGGACGGGAACCGGCCCCCGTGCGGGAACTGGTGGCGTCCCTCGCCGCGGGCACCGCCCTCGACGCCGCCCTCGGCTGCGCCGAGGACTGCGTCCAGATCCTCGGCGGCATCGGGTTCACCTGGGAGCACGACGCCCACCTGTATCTGCGCCGGGCCCTGGTGGCACGTCAGCTGTACGGGGCCGGGAGCGGACACCTGCGCCGGGCCGCGCGGCTCGCCCGGGACGGCGTACGACGGGAACTGCGCCTCGAACTCCCGCCGGAGGCCGACCGGTACCGGTCCGAGGCCCGCCGGGTGATCGACCCGGTGCGCGGTCTCGACCCCGCGGCGGTACGCCGGTCGCTGGCACCCACCGGTTACGCCGCCCCGCACCTGCCCCCGCCGTACGGACTCGGCGCGGGCCCCGTCCGGCAGCTCGCCGTGCAGCAGGAACTGGCGGCGGCGGGCGTACGGATCAGCGACCTCGGGATCGCCACCTGGGTCGTGCCGTCCCTCATCGCCTACGGGACCGCCCTCCAGCAGGAGCGCTACCTGCTGCCCACGCTGCGCGGCGACCTGCTGTGGTGCCAGCTCTTCTCGGAACCGGACGCCGGCTCCGACCTCGCCTCGCTGCGCACCCGCGCCGAGCGCACCGCCGACGGCCGGTGGCGGATCAACGGACAGAAGGTGTGGACGAGCGCGGCGCAGTGGGCCGACCACGGCATCCTGCTCGCCCGGACGAACCCGGACGCGCCCAAGCACCGGGGGCTGACCTACTTCCTCGTCGACATGAGGACCACGGACGGCATCGACGTCCGGCCGCTGAAGGAGATCACCGGGGACTCCCTGTTCAACGAGGTCTACTTCGATGACGTCCTGCTGCCCGCCGACGCGGTCGTCGGCGAGGTCGACGACGGCTGGCGGGTCGCCCGCAACACGCTCGGCAACGAACGCGTGCACATGGCCGACCAGTTGACCTTCGACACGGATCTGGAGGCGCTGATCCGGGCCGACGTCGACGAAGCCCGGCTGGGCGCCCTCCTCGCCGAGGCGCACGCCCTGGCCTGCATCGGGCTGCGCACCACACTGGAGCGGGTGTCCGGCACCGAACCGGGTGCGGGCGCCTCCGTACGGAAGCTGGTGCAGACCGCCCACCAGCAGCGGGTCGCCGCACTCGCCCTCGAACTCCTCGGCCCCGAGGGCGCGTCGTGCGAGGGCCCCGGCGAACGGGCCGTCCACGGCTTCCTGCTCTCCCGCTGCCTGACGATCGCCGGCGGCACCACGCAGGTCCAGCTCAACGTCGTGGCCGAACGCATCCTCGGCCTGCCACGAGACTAGGAGCGCCACTGCCATGACCACCGACACCACCGACACCACCAAGTCGGCCGACACCGCCAACACCGCAGGCACCGCGAGGACCACAGGGAAGTCGTACGTCGTCGGGGTCGGCATGACCCGGTTCGAGAAGCCCGAGACCCGGGACTGGCAGTACTGGGACATGGTCCGTGAGGCCGGTTCCGGCGCCCTCGCGGACGCGGGGATCGCCTACACCGACGTCGAACAGGTCCCCGTCGGCCACTGCTTCCAGGCCTCCACCGCCGGCCAGCGCGCCGCCTACGAACTCGGCCTGACCGGCGTGCCCGTGTACAACGTGAACAACAACTGCGCCACCGGAGCCAGCGCGTTGATGCTCGCGCGGCAGTTCGTCGAGGGCGGCCTCGCGGACTGCGTCCTCGCGTTGGGCTTCGAGAAGATGAAGCGCGGGGCCCTCGGATCGGGCGCGGACGGCGGGGACTTCTCCACCTCGCCCGTCGCCCGCCACTACGGGATCATGGCCGCCCGGCACGGCTTCGAGATGACCCCGCCCACCGCGCAGATCTTCGGCGACGCGGCCCGTGAGCACATGGAGCGGTACGGCACCACGGAGGCCCAGCTCGCCGCCGTCGGCGCCAAGAACCACCGGCACTCGGCGCACAACCCGTACGCCCAGTTCCAGGACGTCTACTCCGTCGACGAGATCCTCGCCGCCCGGACCGTGCACCGGCCGCTCACCAAGCTCCAGTGCTCGCCCACCTCCGACGGGGCCGCCGCCGCCGTCGTCGTGTCCGAGCGCTTCGTCGACCGCCACGGGCTCGGGGACAGGGCCGTCGAGATCGTCGCGCAGGCCATGACCACCGACACCGAGGAGTCCTTCGCCTCAGGCTCCTGCATCGACGTCGTCGGCCGGCCGATGTCCCGCGACGCCGCGCGCCAGGTCTACGAACGCTCCGGACTCGGCATCGAGGACGTGGACGTCGTCGAACTCCACGACTGCTTCTCCATCAACGAGCTGCTGACCTACGAGGCGCTCGGCATGTGCGAGGAGGGAGAGTCGGGCAAGCTCGTCGAGTCGGGCGCGACGACCTACGGCGGACGCTGGGTGGTGAACCCCTCCGGCGGCCTGATCTCCAAGGGGCATCCGCTGGGAGCCACCGGCATCGCCCAAGTCGCCGAACTCGTATGGCAGTTGCGGGGCGAGGCGGCGGCCCGCCAGGTACCGGACGCGCGCGTCGGACTCGCCCACAACATCGGCCTGGGCGGCGCTGCCGTGGTCACCCTGCTGCGCGCGGGAGTCTGAGCGGCGGTCACCGTGCCGCGCGCGGGTGCCCGAGCCGGCCCGCGCGCGCTCCCCGAGGTCCTAGGTCCGGCGGCGCACGCCCCGCTGCGTCGAAATCCCGATGCCAGGAGCGTCCACCGGTTGAGAGCATGACATTCATGCTCCGAGCCGCTGAAGACACCCGCATATCCGCACCGGTCGCGCCACCCGCCTGGGTGGTGATCGCGCTCGCCTGCGCCGGGCAGTTCCTCGTCGTCCTCGACGTGTCGGTCGTCAACGTGGCCCTGCCGTCCATGCGGGCCGACCTCGGGCTGAGCGCGCCGGGCCTGCAGTGGGTGGTGACGCCTACTCGATCGCCTTCGCCGGGTTCATGCTGCTCGGCGGCCGGGCCGGGGACCTGTACGGGCGCAAGCGGATGTTCCTGGTCGGGCTTGCCCTGTTCACCCTCGCCTCGGTCGGCGGAGGCCTCGCGCAGGAGGGCCCGCAGCTCCTCGCGGCGCGGGCCGTGCAGGGGCTCGGCGCCGCCGTGCTCGCCCCCTCGACACTGACGATCCTGACCTCCGCCGTCCCGGCGGGCGCCGCACGCGCGCGGGCCATCGCCACCTGGACGGCCGTCGGGGCCGGCGGCGGCGCCGCGGGCGGACTCGTCGGCGGGCTCCTGGTCGACGGACTGTCCTGGCGCTGGGTCCTGCTCATCAACGTGCCGGTCGGCGTCGTGGTCCTGGCCGGCGCCGCCCGCCTGCTGGTGGAGAGCCGGTCCGGGAACGGGCGGCGCCTGGACCTGCCGGGCGCGCTCCTCGTGACGGCCGGTCTCGCCACCCTCGCCTACGGGATCGTGCAGACGGAGGCCGAGGGCTGGGCCTCGGCGGCGACCCTGGTGCCGCTCTGCGCCGGGCTGGCCCTCATCGGCGCCTTCCTGGCCGTCGAGGCACGGACCAGGGCGCCCCTGATGCCGCCGGCACTGCTGCGGGTGCGGTCGGTGGCCTCGGCGAACGCGGCGATGTTCGTCAGCGGCTCGGCCATGTTCTGCATGTGGTTCTTCCTGACCCTCTACGCGCAGAACGTCCTCGGCTACTCGCCCCTCGGCGCCGGCCTCGCCCTGATGCCCAGCTCCCTCGCGGTGGTCCTCGGCTCGAAACTGGCACCCCGGCTGATGCCGGTGACCGGACCGCGCGCCGTGGCCGTCCTCGGCACCCTGCTCGCCGCGGCCGGCTTCGGCTGGCAGTCCACGATGACGGCGGACGGCACCTACCTGACGGCGATCATGTTTCCGGGGATCCTGATGATGGCGGGCGCCGGCCTGGCGCAGACCCCCCTCGCGTCCCTCGCCACCTCCGGCGCGACCCCGCAGGACGCGGGCCTGGTATCGGGACTGGTCAACACCTCACGCGTGATGGGCGGTTCGCTGGGCCTCGCCGTCATGTCCACCATCGCCGCGGCCCGTACGGCGGACAGCGCCTCCGCCGAGTCCCTGACCGCCGGCTACGCCCTGGCCTTCCGCACCAGCGCCGCCCTGCTGCTGGCCGGCGCGGCCCTGATGCTCGTATGGCTGCCACGGAGAACGTCACGGGGATGAGGCAACGGGATCGGCCCCTCGTGGACTCCTTCACGCATCGAGGAGGTGTTCATGGGGGATCGGAAGCAGTCCCGGGACGAGGAGTTCCACCGTTTCGTCCTCGGCCGCTGGCCGCGGCTGATGCGTACGGCGTTTCTCCTGACGGGCGAGCAGCACGCCGCTGAGGACCTGGTCCAGACGACGCTGGAGCAGGTGTACGTCGCCTGGCGCAGGATCGCCGCGGCGGACGAACCGGAGGCGTACGTACGGCGGGTGATGATCAACGCGCACGCGCGCCGGCACCGCAGGAAGCTCAAGGAGTTCCTCGCGCCGAGAGACGACTCGGGCCTGACACACGAGGTTCCCGACCGCGGGGACCCGATCGCGCGGGCCGACGACCGCGGCGCTCTGCTCACCGCACTCGCCCAACTGCCCCCGCGGCAGCGCGAGGCGGTGGTCCTGCGCTACTGGGAGGACCTGAGCGAGATCCAGACGGCCGCGGCGATGGGCTGCTCGGTGGGCGCCGTGAAGAGCAACGCGGCCAAGGGAATCGCGAAACTCCGTGTCGTGCCGGGCCTGGCCGACATGGTGACCTACGGAGGGCGGGCGTGATGGGCGGGAACGCGGAGACGGACCACGACACGGCGGCGGACGGGGACTTCGCCCTCCTGCTCGCGGAGGCGGCCGACGGGGTCAGGATCGGTGCCGTCCCGTACCGGGACCTGGTGCGCGGTGGACGCCGGCGCCGGACACGCCGCTGGGCCCTCGTCGCGGCGGCGGCCCTCGTCGTCGCCGGTTCCGCGGGAACGCTGGCCCTGGCCGGAGGAGCGGGCGGCGAGGGACGCCGGGTCGTGCCGGTCGCGACCGCCCCGGCGACACCGGACCACCGGCAGGTGGACAAGGCGCGGAGCACGGCCGTGGCGCGCGGGACCGACCACGGTGAGGACTGGACCGTGGAGGCCCTGGTGTGGGGGGCGCCGCGGAACGCGTCCGAGGCGCGCGCCCAGTTGGCCACGATGAAGAGGTACGGCCTCGCCCCCACCGGCGTCCACGCCCCCTCGGACCTGGTCGGCAACGGCTGGTACTACGGCCGTCTGATGCGGGACGGCGGGACGGTGTCGACGTTCATGAACGCGCGGGTGGAGAAGGCGGGCGCGCCCGACGACGGGCGGGTCGAGGGCGCCGCGACGCTGCTGGACCCGGACGCCGCGGACGGCTCCCGGCGGCTCGTCGTCGGCCGGGTCGCTCCGTCCGCGACGGAGGTCACCTGCACCTGGGACGACGGCACGAAGGTCAAGGCCGCTCCGGCCGCTCCGGGCACGGGTCTCGTCGGCGGCTTCGAGGACCTGGTCCGGCCGGTGGACGGGTCGCGGGCGAACTGGTTCACGTGCGTGGCACCGAAGGGCGCGGACTACCGCTCGGGGGTGGCGAAGGTGACGAAGGTGGCGGAGCGGTCCTGAGGACCGGTCGCCCGGCCGGCCGTCCGCGCTACAGCCACCCCTGCTGGCGCGCCTCGCGCATCGCCTCCATGCGGTTGCGGGTGCCCGTCTTGCCGATGGCGGAGGAGAGGTAGTTGCGGACCGTGGACTCCGAGAGGTGGACGCGGGCGGCGATGTCCGCGACCGTCGCGCCGTCGGCCGACGCCTTCAGGACGTCGCACTCGCGCGGGGTGAGCGGGCTGGGCCCCGCGCTGAGCGCGGCGGCGGCGAGCGCCGGGTCGATGACGGTCTCGCCGGTCAGCACTCGGCGGACCGCCTGCGCGAGTTCCTCCACCGGCCCGTCCTTGACGAGGAACCCGGCCGCGCCGGCCTCCATGGCCCGCCGCAGATAGCCGGGGCGGCCGAAGGTGGTGAGGATCAGCACCCGGCAGTCGGGCACCTCCGCGCGCAGAGCGGCGGCGGCGTCCAGCCCGCTCATCCCGGGCAACTCGATGTCCAGCAGGGCCACATCGGGCCGGCTGACGAGCGCGGTGTCCACGATCTCGTCGCCCGCGGAGACCTGGGCGACCACCTCGATGTCCGCCTCCATCCCGAGGAGCAGGGCGAGCGCCCCGCGCATCATCCCCTGGTCCTCGGCGAGCAGCACGCGGATGGACTTGGCGGGGCGGTGGTCCCGGGGCATCTCGTTCACGGGCCAAGGGTAGGCGGCGCCGTCCGCGACCGGCCGGTCATCGGCCCTTCGCCGGTGAGGACGCGCGGCGACGCCGGCCCCGCGGGCCCACCGGACCGCGCCGGCCCGCCCGGTTCCCGGCCCGGCGTCGGCGCCCGCGGGCGAGCGGCCCCCGTACGGCCGTTGCCGCCGCCCGGCGTCACCCGGCGTCACCCGGCGAGCACCCTCGGCGCCGAGGCCCCGCCCGCCCTAGCCGGCAATGCCCGTCAAGTCCGCTGCCTCGACCGGCAGTTCGGCTCTCACCCGGAAACCTCCGCGGGGCGTCCGGCCCGCCTCCAGGGAGCCGCCCGCCGCGGCGAGACGTTCGGTGAGGCCCTTGAGGCCGGTGCCGCCGCCCGCTTCGGGCTCGGCCGGGGCGGCCTCGGTGCCGTTATCCGAGACGGTCAGCCGGACCAGGTCCGCGGTGCCGTCGACGGTGATGTCGCAGCCGGTCGCGTCACTGTGGCGCACGATGTTCGTGACGGCCTCACGCAGCACCCAGCCGAGCAGAACCTCGGTCTGCGGGACGAGCGGCGGCCCGGACTGCCGTACGACCGGCTCCACCCGTGCCGCGGACAGTGCCGAGCGGGCGCGGTCCAGCTCCGTGGCGAGGCTGCCCTCCCGGTAGCCGGTCACCGCCTCGCGGATCTCCGTGAGGGCCTGGCGGCCCACCGACTCGATGTCCGTGACCTGCACGAGCGCCGCGTCCAGGTCACGCGGGGCCAGCCGGCGGGCCGCCTCCGACTTCACCACGATCACGGACAGCGTGTGCCCGAGCAGGTCGTGCAGGTCCCGGGAGAAGCGCATCCGCTCCTTCTCGACCGCCTGCCTGGCCAACTCCTCGCGCGCCGAACGCAGTTCACGCACCGCCTCGGAGAGGGAGAGGATCGCCGCCGTCACCATCGTCGACAGGAACGTGCCGTACGCGACGTTCACCGCGTCCCAGCCCGCCCGGACGGAGGACACCACCGCGGCGAGCGCCGTCAGGGCGAGCCCCGTCCTGCCGAGCCACGGACCGCGCAGCACCGCCCCGGTGGCCAGCCCGAGCAGCGGGAAGAAGTACAGCCAGCTCCCGCCGTACCCGACGGCCAGCCCGCACGTGATGAAGCCCATCACGACGAGCGCCACCCGCGTGGAGCGCGACTCCCGCTTGTCCTTCACGAACGCCCGGAAGGTCACGTAGATGTACAGCGAGTTGAAGGCGAGCAGGCCCACGGCGCCGATCCACGGCTGGGCCGTCCTGCCCTGGAGCAGGTTCGAGAAGGAGCCCAGCCCCATCAGCAGCCACGGCAGCAGCGCGAAGCCGGTGGGCGGCGGGCCGGGGTTCTCGGGCACCTTCCCGCCACCGCGGCGCGCCGCCCGCCGGTCGGCCTTGAACCGCTCCATGTCGGCCTTCCAGACGGCTCGCTCCGCCCGCCACGCCCGCACCTGACAGGTGAGGCCTTTCATCAAGGACATGTCCGCTCCCCGTTCAGACGGTTCGTGCGGAACGACGGTACGAGACGCCGGCGTACCAGCCGAAGGCCAGCAGCCAGGCCGTCAGCACCGCCACCGCGGCGAGCGACGGCGCACGGCCCTCCGTGACCGACACACCGAGCTGCGCGAACCGGTTCGTGGGCGTGTACGCCGCGACGGAACGCAGCCAGCCGGGGAAGAGCGCGAGCGGGAACCACAGCCCGCCGACCACCGACAGACCCAGGTTGCACACCATGTTCGCGACGCCCGCGGTCTGCGCGGTCAGGCGGTAGCCGTTCCCGAGGCCCAGCAGCGTGAAGGGGACCGAACCGACCCACAGCAGCACGGCGGTCACCGCCCACTGCCAGACGTCCAGCCGGACGCCGTTGACCAGTCCGCCGGCCGCCAGCACCGCCACGATCGCCGGCAGCACCGTCACCGAACCGGTCAGCGCCCGCCCGAGCACCACCTGGCGCGAGGTCATCGGCGTGACCCGCAACTGCCGCAGCCAGCCGGTCACCTTGTCCTCGGCGACACCGCCCCCGGTGTTGAGCGCCGAACCCACCGCGCCGTACGCGGCCATGCCCACCATCGACGCCGTCTTCCACGCGCCGTCGTCCCCGCCGCCCAGGTTGGTGAAGAGCAGGTACATCATCACCGGCATCGCCACACCGCCGATCACGAAGCCGGTGTCGCGCAGCGTCCGGCGTACTTCGAGCCGCAGGTAGTCGAACATCACACCGTCTCCAGAGCGTGCGAGGTGAGGGCCAGGAAGGCGTCGTCCAGCGACGCGGGGGCGACCTCCAGGCCGCGTATCGCACCCAGTGCGGCCAGCGCGATCACCGTCGCGTCCGGATCGTCCGTGCGCAGCCGGGCCCGGTCCCCGCGCACCTCCACGGCCACCACGCCGGGCAGCAGCGCGAGACCCTCGGAGCCCCGCCCGGCCAGGTCGAACGCGACCAGGCCGCCGCCCGCCGAGCGCCTCAGCTCCTCCCCGGTGCCGTCCGCGACGATCCGCCCCCGGTCGAGGACGACGATCCGGTCGGCGTGCGCGTCGGCCTCCTCCAGGTAGTGCGTGGAGAAGAGCACGGTGTGGCCGCGCAGAGCGTAGGCCCGCATCGACTCCCAGAACGCGTGCCGCGCCTCCACGTCCAGCGCCGCCGTCGGCTCGTCGAGGACGATCAGCGCGGGGTCCCCGGCGAGCGCCAGCGCGAACCGCACCCGCTGCGCCTGGCCGCCGGACAGCCGGTCCACGCGCCGCCCCGCCAACTCCTCGACGCCGGCGAGCCGCAGTGTCTCGGTCACCGGGAGCGGCGCGGGATAGCGGCCGGCCACGAAGGAGACCAGCTCCCGGACGGTGACGCGCGACACCGGCCGGGTGTCCTGGAGCATCGCCCCCACCCGGCCGGCCCGCACCGACTCCTCCGGTCGGCCCCCGAACAGCGCGACCGAGCCCCCGTCCGGTTCGTTCAGGCCGAGCAGCAGCGAGATCGCGGTCGACTTCCCCGCGCCGTTGCGCCCCAGCAGCGCCACCGTCTCACCGCGCGCCACGTCCAGGTCGATGCCGGCCACCGCGCGCACCGCGCCGAACGTCTTGACCGCCCCCGTGAAGGACACGGCCGGTGGTGTCCTCGTCGTCTGTGTCATGACAACGACGCTAGGGGTCGGGCGAAGCCACCGGCAGATGCAGTTGTCAGCAGTCGGCCGGGACAAATGTCACGGTCGCCGCGGCGTCGGTCCGTCGCCCCCGGCGGGCGGCCGCCACGACTCGATCTGACATGGCGTCAGGAGTCTTCACAAGTGCTGGGAGCTGGGCTATACAGGGGTTCGCCGGACTGGAACGCGTTCTAGAACGGGCGGGTTCCCCGGCCCCGGTGTCGACCTCGGTGCGGCCGACGGTGCGGACGGCCGCACCGAGGTCTTTCGCGCAGTCGAGTCAGGAGCCCCATGCCCATTGACGCCGCCAAGGCCGTCGCCGCCGAACCGCGGACCGGCGAGATCGCCTGGAACCACAAGGACGTCCAGCTCTACCACCTCGGCCTCGGCGCGGGCGTTCCCGCGACCGACCCCGACGAGCTGCGCTACACCCTCGAATCCAGGCTGCACGTCCTGCCGAGCTTCGCCACCGTCGCGGGCGCCGGCTCACCGGGCGTGATCAGCGGTCTCTCCATGCCCGGCGTCGACGTCGACCTCGCCCGCGTGCTGCACGGCGGCCAGACCGTCCGGCTGCACCGCCCGATCCCCGCCGAGGGCACGGCGACCGCCACCGGCAGGATCGCCGCGGTCTACGACAAGGGCACGGCGGCCATCCTGGTCATGCGCACCGAAGTCGCCGACGCAGAAGGCCCCTTGTGGACGAACGACGCCCAGATCTTCGTACGGGGCGAGGGCGGCTGGGGCGGTGACCGGGGACCCTCCACCCGCCTCGAAGCGCCGTCCGGTGAACCCGACCGGACCGTCGAACGCCCGGTGCGTGAGGACCAGGCCCTTCTCTACCGGCTCTCCGGCGACTGGAACCCGCTGCACGCCGACCCCGAGTTCGCCAAGCTCGCCGGGTTCGACCGGCCGATCCTGCACGGGCTGTGCACCTACGGGATGACCCTCAAGGCCGTCGTCGACACCCTCCTCGGCGGCGACGTGACCCGCGTCCGCTCGTACACCACCCGCTTCGCCGGCGTCGTCTTCCCCGGCGAGACCCTGCGCATCCGGATGTGGCGCCACGACGGCGCCGTCCGGGTGGCGGTGAGCGCGGCCGAACGGGACGACGCGCCGGTCCTCGCCGACACCACCGTCGATCACACCTGACCGTCGTATCCACGTGACCCGTCGCACGAACCATCCCGAGGGGAGCCGCACCATGCGCGCAGCCGTACTGCACGAGATAGGCCAGGACAAGCTCGAAGTCCTCGACGACGTCGAGGCGGTGGGCTTCGGGCCCGGAAAGGTGCGCATCCGGGTCCGCGCCACCGGGCTGTGCCATTCGGACCTGTCCGCGATGAACGGCGTGCTGCCGCAGCCCGCGCCGTTCGTCCCCGGCCACGAGGGCGCCGGCGAGATCATCGAAGTCGGCGACGGGGTCGGGCACCTGAAGGCCGGTGACCGGGTCGTCGTCTGCTGGCTGCCGGCCTGCGGCGCCTGTCCGGCCTGCAAGCGCGGCCAGACCGAGCTGTGCCTGGCCGGCTTCATGAACGCGGGCACCCCCAACTTCCGGCGCCCCGGCGGCGACGTCTTCGGCTTCGCCGGCACCGGCACCTTCACCGAGGAGGTCGTCGTCGACGCGGGCTGCGCCGTCTCCATCCCCGACGACGTGCCCTTCGACATCGCCGCCCTGATCGGCTGCGGCGTCACCACCGGACTCGGCGCCGCCCTCAACACCGCCGACGTGGAGGCCGGTTCGTCGGTCGCCGTGATCGGCTGCGGAGGCGTCGGCATCTCCGCGATCCAGGGCGCCCGCCTCAAGGGAGCCGCCGAGATCGTCGCCGTCGACCCGGTCGCCTCACGCCGTGAGGCCGCCCTCCGCTTCGGCGCCACCAAGGCCGTGTCGCCCGAGGAACTCGGTGACGCCAAACAGTCGGTGACCGCGGGCGAGGGCTTCGACTACGTCTTCGAGGTCGTCGGCAGGTCCGCCACCGCCCGCACCGCCTACGACCACACCCGTCGCGGCGGCACGCTCGTCGTCGTCGGGGCGGGCGCCATGGACGACTTCCTCCAGCTCAACATGTTCGAGCTGTTCTTCGACGAGAAGCGCATCCTGCCCTCCATGTACGGCGGCGGCGACGTCCTGCGCTCCTACGAACGCACCATCGCCCTGTGGCGCGCGGGACGCATCGACCTGGAGAGCCTGATCACCCACCGGGTACCGCTCGCGGGGATCAACGAGGCCCTCGACCAGATGCGTTCGGGCACCGCGCTGCGGACCTGCATCGAGATCTGACCCGCTCCGGGACCGCCGAGGGGCCGCCGAGCGCGAGGAGGGCGGGGGGTCCCGCGGGACACCGCCCTCCGAGGCCCTCCACGACAACCGCTAAGGACCCTGATGTCACTGCCACTTGACGGGCTGACCGCGATCGTCACCGGCGCGGGCCGCGGCCTCGGCCGGGCCGAGGCACTGGAACTCGGACGGCTCGGCGCGGCCGTCGTCGTGAACGACTTCGGACAGCCCGGACGGGACGGTTCGGGCGAGGCCTCGGCCACCCCCGCGGAGCAGGTCGCCGCGGAGATCCGCGCCGCGGGCGGCCGGGCCCTCGCCCACACCGGCGACGTGGCCGACCACGAACAGGCGGGAGAGCTCGTCGAGTCGGCCGTCACCGAGTTCGGAAGACTGGACATCCTCGTCAACAACGCGGGCATCCTGCGCGACCGCATGGTCTTCTCGATGACCGAGGACGAGTGGGACTCCGTCATCCGCGTCCATCTCAAAGGACACTTCAACACCACCCACTTCGCCTCGGCGCACTGGCGGGCCCGCTCCAAGGCCACCGGCGCGCCGGTGTACGGACGGATCGTGAACACCTCCTCGGAGGCCTTCCTCGCCGGATCGGCAGGACAGCCCAACTACGCTGCGGCGAAAGGCGGGATCGTCGGGCTGACGACCTCGACAGCCCTCGCGCTCGCCAAGTACGGCGTCACGGCCAACGTCATCTGCCCCCGCGCCCGGACCCGTATGACCGAGGACGTCTTCGCCGGATTCGGACGGCCGGACGAGGGACTCGACCCGCTCGCGCCCGAGCATGTCGCCCCGCTCGTCGGCTACTTGGCCTCACCCGCCGCCGCGGACGTCAACGGACAGCTCCTCGTGGTGCACGGCGGCATGGTCGCCGTCGTCGAACGTCCCCGTGTGACGGCCCAGTTCGACAGCAAGCAGGACACCTTCAGCCACGACGAACTCGACGCGCTGCTCACCCCGTACTACGCGGACCGGCCGCGCGGTGAGACGTTCGCCGCGGCCGAGGTGCTGGGCCTCAAGAGGGACCGGGACGGCGCCACTCACTGAGCGGTTCCGCCGCCCGTCGACGGATCGCACGGCGCGAGCGGCCTTCACGCACACGGACACGGAACGGCCCCGCTCGCCATGGTGCGAGCGGGGCCGTGTGCCGTCGGAGCGACGAGGACTGTCGGAGCCCTCAGATCGTCGTGCCGGACTGGCCGGACGGCTTGCGGTGACGCCCTTGGGGGCTCGCCTCGTCGTCGTGGCCGGAGACCGGTCCACGGTGCTTGCCGTGGCCTTCCGACCGGGCCGCCGACGTCTCGTGGACGTCCGAACCCCGCGTTTCCGTGGTGCTGGTGTCGTTCATTGAAGTGTTCACCCCGTATGCAAGATCCTTCTTTTCAGCCGGGGGAGTCTAACGTGCCGTCATCGTCCGGGTGGCGGAGGGTGACGTTTCTTCATCCTCTCCGCCCGTTTCCTCCCCGCCGCCGGCGGCGGCCGTCACCGGATCCCCGGCCATGGCTCCGTCCGGGCCCACGGCGGCGGGCAGCACGCCCTCTCCTCCCGCGTTCTCTCCGCCGGGGACCGGCCCGACGGGCATGGGCGGGCCGGCGTGCAGCGGGCGGCGGTGGGTCGGCGGTGTGCGACGGGCGGGGACGTCCTGATGCTCCGGACGGTCCGGGGCCGCCGTACGGTCGGCGCTCTCAGGGTTCTCGGGGCCCCGCTCCGGATGGTGCGCGGGTGCCTGCGGGTGGGCCGGGGGCGCGGTGCCCCACGGCTGCTCGGGCGGGAGGTCCTCGGACGCGAAGCTTCGCAGTGGCGTCTCCCCCCGGAACTCGGTGAAGTCCGTGAAGCTCCCGGGGCCGGGGGAGTCCGCGATCTTCGTGAAGCCTGTGAACTCCGGCGCACCCGCGAGCCGGGCGGAACCGGGGAGCTGCCGGTGGTCGGGGAGGGGAGCCGAAGCGAGAGGCTGCTGGTGCGGGGGGAGCTGGGTGGAAACCGAGTACTGCTGAGCGTCGGCGTACTGCCCAGCTTCGGGGAGCTGCGGGGAGTCGGCGTACTGCTGGGCTTCGGGGGGCTGTGGGGAGTCCGAGTACTGCTCGGCGTCCGCGAGCTGCTGGGAGCCGGGGAGCTGAGGGGAGTCGGCGTACTGCTGGGCTTCGGGGAGCTGCGGGGAGTCGGCGTACTGCTGAGCTTCGGGGAGCTGCTGGGCGCCGGGAAGCTGCGCAGGGGCGCCGAACTCCGGCTGCGCCGACGGCAGTTCACTTCCGCCGAAAGGTGAACGCTCCAGAGGCGGTTGGCCTCCGCCGGAGTTCGGCTGCTCCGGCGGCAGTTCGGTCCCGCCGCCCGTGACGACCGCGGGGCGCACCTCGACCTCACGGGGCAGCGCCGCGATGAACCCGGCGCCGAGACTCCTGCCGGGCGGGGGCGTCGCGGCGACCTTGGTCCAGAGGCCCGGCCTGGGCCGACGGGGTTCCGCCGGCTCGGGGGCACCCGACGGGACGGGCCGCTCCGGTTCGAACGGACCTGCGGCGGCGTTGATGTGAGGGGCCGGGGCGCGCTGGGCCTCCACCGCCTCGACCACCTCGACCGGTGCGGCGTGGAGATGCGGACCCGTGGGCGACGCCTCCGCTGCGGATACCCCCGCACCCGGCGTTCCCGCACTCGGCGTCCCCGCACCCGGCGTCTCCGTACCCCGCGTTCCCGCGATCGGCGTCTCCGCCCCCGCACCCGGTGTCTCCGCGTGCCGGGGTTCCGGGGCGGCGGCGTTCTGGCGTACCCCGGCGGCCGGGATCACGAGGCCGGCGTCCGCGCCCGGAGGCCGCCGGGTGACGTCCGCGTGCCGGGCCGGGTGCGCCGAGGAAGCGCGGACCACCGGCCCGGCGCCCACCACCGGGTTCCTCGAGGTGGTCAACCGGCCGTTCAGGGAGGCCTGTTGGAGGGGGACCGGCCGAGGGGCGGGGCGCTCCGAGGGAGCCGGGTCCCCCCGGTCCGGTTCCCTCGCGTCCGTGGACACCTGCAGCCGGGCGACACCGCACGGCACGCCCCCGCTCGCGTACGGCAGGTGGAGCACGCCCTCCCGGGTCCACAGGCCCGTGCCCGCCAACCAGCCCTCGGGCGCGGGCCGGTGGTCGATCCGGCGCTCGGACGGGCGCCACATGCCCACCCAGGTGCCGCCCGGACCGTCGATGCGCAGGGCGACCGCGCACGCCTCCGGCGTCAGCACCTGACCGGGCTGGATGGCGAACGGCGTGATCGAGCAGCCCGTCGCCGTCAGGCACTCCGGGAAGCGGACCGGCAGCGTGCTGCCGAGCACTCCCCAGCCGAGCCGCTCCCGGCCGGGCGACGGGGCGTCGGAGCGGATCAGCAGGAGTCCGCTGTCCGCGTCCGCGAGGAGCAGCCGGTCGTTGCTGCGCTCGGCGATCTGGAGGAGCGGCGAGACCTCGCCGCCGCGCCCCAGGTCGACGACGACGGTCTTGGTGCGGCCGCCGTGGAAGCGGTCCAGCGCGAGCAGCCGGCCCGCGCTGTCCAGCCACACCCCTCCCGAGCAGTGGCCCGGGACCTCCGCGAGATGCTCGGGGCCGAACGCGCCGCCCGCGACCAGCCACACCGCCGTGGACCCCCGTCCCACGGCGAGCGCGTACGCCCGCTCCCCGTCCGGCGCGGGCGGCAGCAGCCGCAGCCGGGTGCCCGGGTCGGGGCACTCGACCGCACCGAGCGGCAGCTCACCGGTGCCCGGCCCGGTCGGGTACAGCAGCGAGAACGTGTGCCGTCCGTCGGCGACCCGGTGGATCAGCACCCTCCCGTCCGTCAGCGGCAGCACCTCGGTGCCGGGCTCCTCCGGCTGGTGGGCGGGCAGCGGCACGGCATACGGCTCCGGCCCGTCCAGCGTCCAGCGCTCCGGGTACCAGGACTCGCCGTCGCTGGTCAGCCGCGCCCCGTAGGTCCCGTCCGCGGTGATGACACAGGCGGGCGGAGCGGCCCACCCGCTCGCGACGTCGTCGTCCCCGTCGCCCATCCCGCCCTCACTCGCCATCACGGGCTCCGTCGCACCGGCCGTCATCGTTCGGTCACCTCCGGCGACGAAGCTAGTTTTCGCACGCACAGACGGGGGACCGACAGGCTGTGGCTTCACACATAAGGGTGGCCATGTCGGGATTCGCCTGAGGGAACGGGGGCGGATGTGCTGAACCGAGCGGGAAGGGGAGGGGCGAGCGCGCCCCGCGACGGGGACGGACGGAGCCGGTGCGGCGGCTTCCGGGGACGGTCGGCCGCCCGGGCGCCGGCCCGGTGGTCCGCGGCCGGTCGGAGAGGCACCCGGGCCAGGTAGCCTTTCCCCGTGCCCCGTCTGTCTGAAGTCATCACCGCGCTCGAATCCCTCTGGCCTCCTCAGCAGGCCGAGAGCTGGGACGCGGTCGGCACCGTCTGCGGCGATCCGGACCAGGACGTCACGCGCGTGCTGTTCGCCGTCGACCCGGTCCAGGACATCGTCGACGAGGCGGTGAAGCTGGGCGCCGGCCTGCTGGTCACGCACCACCCGCTCTATCTGCGCGGTACGACGACCGTGGCGGCGGACACCTTCAAGGGCCGCGTCGTGCACACCCTGATCAAGAACGACATCGCGCTGCACGTCGCCCACACCAACGCCGACCGTGCCGACCCGGGCGTCAGCGACGCCCTCGCCGGAGCGCTGGACCTGCGGGTCGTACGGCCCCTCGTGCCCGACCCCACGGACCCCGAGGGACGCCGGGGCCTGGGCCGCGTGTGTGAACTGGACCACCCGCTGACCGTGCGCGAGCTCGCGGCGCGGGCCGCCGAGCGGCTGCCCGCCACCGCGCAGGGCATCCGCGTCGCGGGCGACCCCGAGGCGCTGGTGCGAACCGTCGCCGTCAGCGGCGGCTCGGGCGACAGCCTCTTCGACGAGGTACGCGCCGCGGGTGTGGACGCCTTCCTCACCGCGGACCTGCGCCACCACCCCGTCTCCGAGGCGCGTGCCCACAGTCCTCTCGCGCTGCTCGACGCGGCGCACTGGGCCACCGAGTGGCCCTGGTGCGAGCTGGCCGCGGCCCAGCTCGACGAGATCTCCGACCGGAAGGGATGGGGACTGCGCGTCCACGTCTCCCGGACGGTCACCGACCCCTGGACCGCTCACGCGGCCTCTCACAACGACACATCAGGAGCCCCCAACTGAACGCCGAGCCCGCCGACCAGATCCGACTTCTCGACGTCCAGGCATTCGACGCCCGCCTGCAGCAGCTCGCGCACCGGCGGAGGTCGCTTCCCGAGCACGCCGAGATCGAGTCGCTGAACAAGGACCTCACCCAGCTGCGCGACCTGCTCGTCGCCGCGCAGACCGAGGAGAGCGACTGCGCCCGCGAGCAGATCAAGGCCGAGCAGGACGTGGACCAGGTGCGCCAGCGCGCCGTCCGTGACCAGCAGCGTCTCGACTCGGGTGCCGTCACCTCCCCCAAGGACCTGGAGAACCTCCAGCGCGAGATCACCTCGCTCGCCAAGCGCCAGGGCGACCTGGAGGACGTGGTCCTGGAGGTCATGGAGCGCCGTGAGTCCGCGCAGGAGCGGGTCGCCGAGCTGACCGAGCGCGACGCCTCCGTCCAGTCGAAGATCGACGACGCGACCGGGCGGCGCGACGCGGCGTTCGAGCAGTTCGACTCCGAGGCCGCCACGGTGACCAAGGAGCGCGCGGTCATCGCCGGCACCGTGCCCGCCGATCTCCTCAAGCTCTACGACAAGCTGCGTGAGCAGCAGGGTGGCGTCGGTGCCGCCCGGCTGTACCAGCGCCGCTGCGAGGGCTGCCGCCTGGAGCTCAACATCACCGAGGTCAACGAGGTGAAGGCGGCGTCCCCCAGCACCGTGCTGCGCTGCGAGAACTGCCGTCGCATCCTGGTGCGTACGTCCGAGTCCGGCCTGTAGCAGTTTCCGGCCCGTAGCAGTCAGGGAGTCCGTCGCGTGCGGGAGTTCATCGTCGAGGCCGACGGAGGTTCCCGGGGCAACCCGGGGCCCGCGGGCTACGGATCCGTGGTGATCGACGCGGTCACGGGGGAGACGCTGGTGGAGCGCGCCGAGTACATCGGGGTGGCCACCAACAACGTCGCGGAGTACCGCGGCCTGGTCGCCGGACTGTCGGCGGCCCGTGACCTGGACCCGGCCGCGCGGGTCCGGGTCCGGATGGACTCCAAGCTGGTCGTCGAGCAGATGTCCGGCCGCTGGCAGATCAAGCACCCGGACATGAGGCCCCTGGCCGCGGAGGCGGGCCGTATCCTCCCGCGCTCGCAGGTCACCTACGAGTGGATCCCCCGGGCGGAGAACAAGCACGCCGACCGCCTGGCCAACGAGGCGATGGACGCGGGCAAGCGCGGCGAGACCTGGTCCCCGTCAGGCGGCGAGGCCGCGGGTCCGGGGGCGCCGGTCGAGGGGCGCGGGGAACTGCGCGCCCAGCCACAGCGTTCCGGCACCGGGACTGTCCAGGGGCGCGGGGAACTGCGCGACCAGCCACAGCCGAGCGGCAGCCGGACGACGACCGAGGCCCGCACCTCGCCCTCCGGCGGCGAAGCCGCGAGTGCAGGGGCGCCGGTTGAGGGGCGCGGGGAACTGCGCGACCAGCCACAGCCGAGCGGCAGCCGGACGACGACCGAGGCCCGCACCTCGCCCTCCGGCGGCGAAGCCGCGAAGGCCACGGACGACAGACGCGCCGCGCACAACGTGGCGACCACCCCCACCGTCGGCTGGGGCTCGGCCCCCGACATGGGCGCCCCCGCCACCTTCGTCCTCCTGCGCCACGGCGAGACCCCCCTGACCCCGCAGAAGCGGTTCTCGGGCAGCGGCGGCAGCGACCCGTCCCTGTCGGCCGTAGGCCGCGAACAGGCGGAACGGGCCGCGACGGCGCTGGCCGCACGCGGCACCGTGCAGGCCGTCGTGGCGTCCCCGCTGGCCCGCACCCGCGAGACCGCGGCGGTCGTCGCCGCCCGTCTCGGCCTCGACGTGACCATCGAGGACGGCCTGCGCGAGACGGACTTCGGCGCCTGGGAGGGACTGACCTTCGGCGAGGTCCGCGACCGGTACCCGGACGACATGAACGCCTGGCTCGGCTCCCCGGACGTCGAACCGACCGGCGGCGGCGAGAGCTTCGCCGCGACCGCCCACCGCATGGCGGAGACCCGCGACAGACTGACCGCCGCCTACGCGGGCCGCACCGTCCTGCTGGTCACGCACGTCACCCCGATCAAGACCCTGGTACGGCTGGCCCTGGGCGCCCCGCCGGAATCCCTCTTCCGGATGGAACTGTCGGCGGCGTCCCTCTCCGCGGTGGCCTACTACGCGGACGGCAACGCGAGCGTCCGGCTGTTCAACGACACCTCGCACCTGCGCTGAGCACCCGCCGGCGACGACCGCACCGGCGTCGCGGGGACGGACCCGGCCGGCTCAGCCTCGCCGGGCGGCGCGGCTCCGGAGGATCTCGGCGCTCTCCCGGTCCGCGGGGAGGAACGCCTCCAGATGGAGTTCGGCGAGCGTCACGTCCACCGCCGTCGCGAACGACGTCAGCGTGGTCAGCAGCCTCAACTCGCCCTCCTCGCACCGCAGTCGCAACGGCACCGCGAATCCGAGGTGGTCGGCGCCGGGCGGCCCGGCCGGCACGTACCGTGCCAACTCCTCGGCCAGTGCGTCGAGCCGGGGATCGGGACTGCGTACGGACCGGGCCCGCAGGTTCTCGACGATGTGCTGCCCCCACGCGTCCAGGTTCACCACCCGGGACGCCATGCCGCGTGGATGCAGGGCGAGGCGCAGGACGTTCACCGGCGGTGCCAGCAGGTCGGGCGCGGCCCCCTCGGCCAGTACGTCGAACGCCGCGTTCGCCGCGACCAGTTCACCGTGCGGCCCCGCCACCACCGCCGGATACGGCAGATGCCCGTCGAGAATGCTGTCCAGTGCCTCCCGTACGGGCTTCAGGATCTCCGCGTCGAGCGGCGACTCGGCGAACGCGGGCGCGTAACCGGCGGCCAGCAGCAGCGCGTTGCGTTCCCGCAGGGTGAGGCCCAGCGATTCGGCGAGCCTGATCACGATCTCCCGGCCGGGCACCGACCGTCCCCGCTCGATGAAACTGACGTACCGCTGCGTCGTCCCGGCGCGTGAGGCCAGCTCCAGCTGACTCACCTGGCGCGCGGTGCGCCAGCGCAGCAACTCCCGTGCGAAGGGCGGTGGTTCGGCGGACAGCGAAGTGCCGGTCGTCATGACGTCAGTTGTACGGCAGAGGACCGGAACCTGGCGCCGGGACCCGCCTCCCGGAGCCCGCCCGGTGGCCGTTCCAACCTGTCATACCCTGACGGGAATTGAGCGGCGGCGCCGCCCCGAACAGCATGGACGCATCCACATCGGAGCCCACGCGGGGAGCGGGACATGCGCGCGTACCACATCGAAACCCTTGGCACCGTCGACGGCATCGTCCGGCGCGAGCAGGCCCGGCCCGAACCGGGACCCCGTGACATCCTCGTCCGGATCCGCGCCGTGTCCCTCAACAAGCGCGACCTGCTGATCCTGAGGGGGACCTACCCGCTGCAGGCCGTACCGGACGTCGTCCCGGTGAGCGACGGGGCGGGGGAGGTCGTCGCGGTGGGGGCGGAGGTGACCCGTTTCGCGGTGGGGGACCGGGTGACGGGCACGTACTTCCCGAACTGGCTGGGCGGACGGATCACCCCGGACCGGTTCGACCAGCCCGGCGCCACCCTCGACGGCATGCTCACCGAGTACGCCCGCATCGACCAGGAAGCCGCGGTGCGCGTCCCCGACCATCTGACCTGGGAGGAGGCGGCCTGCCTGCCCTGCGCCGGGGTGACCGCCTGGCACTCCCTGACGGGCGGCGAGCCGCTGGCTCCCGGCGACACCGTCCTCACGCTGGGCACCGGAGCGCTGTCCCTGTTCGTCGTGCGGTTCGCCAAGATGCTGGGAGCCGAGGTCGTCGCGACGACGTCGAGCCCGGTGAAGGCGGACCGGCTCAAGGCGCTGGGCGCGGACCATGTCGTGAACTACGCCGAGAACCCCGAATGGGGGCTGGAGGTGAAGGAGTTGACCGGTGGCCGAGGCGCCGACCTCGTCGTCGAGACCAACGGCCCCGAGACCATCGAGCAGTCGGTGCGGGCCGCCGCTCTGTACGCCGAGATCGTCCTCCTCATCACCGGCGGGCCGCACCGGTCCGGCATCGAGATCTCCAACGCCGCGTACGCGGGGAGCCTGGCCACGATCCGCCGGGTGTTCGTCGGCAGCCGCGCCCACTTCGAGTCGATGAACAGGGCGCTGCGGCTGCACGGCGCGCGACCGGTCGTGGACCGCGTGTTCGGCTTCGACGAGGTGCGGGAGGCGTACCGCTACTACGCGAGCGGCGCGGCCTTCGGCAAGGTGGTCGTCCGGGTGGCCTGAGCACGCCGACGCGGTGAGTGCCCCGGCCGGGGTCCTAGCCGCGCAGAGCCGAGGCCTCCCGGGCCAGCCGCTCGACCCGCTGCCAGTCCCGTGCGGCGACCGCGTCCGACGGAAGCATCCAACTGCCGCCCACACAGCCGACGTTCGGGAGGGCGAGGTAGTCCGGCGCGGTGTCGAGGCCGATACCGCCGGTCGGGCAGAACCGGGCCTGCGGAAGCGGCCCCGCCAGCGACCTGAGGTACGCCGTACCGCCCGCGGCCTGCGCCGGGAAGAACTTCATCTCGCGCACCCCGCGCTCCAGCAGCGCCACCACCTCCGACGTGGTCGACACCCCCGGCAGGAACGGCACTCCGGACGACTTCATCGCGTCGAGCAGGACATCCGTCCAGCCCGGGCTGACCAGGAACCCGGCGCCCGCCGCGACCGACTCCGCCACGTGTCCCGGCGTCAGCACGGTGCCCGCGCCGACCACCGCGTCCGGCACCTCCGCCGCGATGGCCCGGATCGCGTCGAGCGCGGCCGGGGTCCGCAGCGTCACCTCGATCGCGGGCAGCCCGCCGGCGACCAGCGCCCGCGCCAGGGGAACGGCGTCGGCGGCGTCCGCGACCACGACGACGGGGACGACGGGCGCGAGATCCAGGACGGAGGCATGCGAGGACGGGGGCAGCGGCGAAGTCATGCGCACATCCTGCCCGCGGTGTGCATCATGCGCAAAGGTCGTTGCGCATGATGCAACGAGGGCGAGTGGCTCTCAGTGGATCTCCGTCACCACCACGTCGAGAGCCCAGGGCCGCCCCGCCCGGCCGGGCGCCTCCGCCTCGACCGTGTGACCGAGGTCCCGCAGCGCGTCGACCAGCTCGGCGGGGTTCTTCGGCGCCGTACCCGTACGGAGCAGACTCCGGACGATCTTTCCCTTGGTCGCCTTGTTGAAGTGGCTCACGACGGAACGCCTCTCGACGCCGTCCACCACCTGCGCGTGCAGCACCCGTACCGTCGCCGTCCGCTCCGCGACCTCGCCCTTCGGCTTCCAGGCCGCCGTGTACGCCGACGACCGCAGGTCCAGCACGAGCCCGTCGCCCGCCGCCTCGGGAAGCGCGCTCGCCATCGGCGTACGCCAGTGCGCGCCCAGCGCCCCGAGGCCGGGCAGCTTCACCCCCATCGAGCAGCGGTACGAGGGGATCCGGTCCGTCACCCGCACCGCGCCCCACAGCCCGGAGAACACGAGCAGGGAACGGCCCGCGCGCCGCTTGGCCGCGGTGTCCAGCGACGCCAGGTCGAGGGAGTCGTACAGGACCCCGGTGTAGATCTCCCCGGCCGGACGCGCGCCCGCGGTCCGCAGCTCGGTGTTCTTCGCGATCTCCCCGCGCAGCCCCTCGCTCAGCCCGAGCACCTCGCGCGCCTTCTCCTCGTCGGCCGCGCACAGCTCGGCCAGCTCGTCGACCACCGCCTGGCGCGCCTCCGTGAGACCCGGCAGCGACAGCGACTCCAGCTTGAGCGGGGTTCCCCGGCCGGAGGAGGCCTTGCCTTCGGAAGGGGGCAGCAGCACGAGCACGGTTGGATCTCCTCACGGTGGAAACGGCCCGTCGCCAGCCTAAGGGGTGTGCCGGGGCCGTCCGGACGGGCTCGGAGGCGCCTGATCGGCGCCGCGTTCGGGGTGCCCATCCGGGACCCCCGGCCTAGGCTCGACCCATGCCTCGCCGTCGCGTCCGTGTCACCGGTGCACCGGAGGCTCCGCTGCGAGCCGCCCTCAGCGCGTTGCGCACGGAACTCGGCGTGCCCGAGACCTTCCCCGCCGAGGCGTTGGCGGAGGCGGCACAGCCGCCCCGGCTGCCCTCCTACGACGCGACGGACATCCCGCTGTTCACCATCGACCCGCCGACGTCCGAGGACCTCGACCAGGCGATGCACCTGTCGCGCCGCGACAAGGGCGGCTACCGCGTCCGGTACGCCATCGCCGACGTGGCCGCCTTCGTGACCCCCGGCGGAGCCCTGGACGCCGAGGCCCACCGCCGCGTGATGACCCTCTACTTCCCCGACGAGAAGGTCCCCGTCCACCCGCCCGGCCTCTCCGAGGGCACCGCCAGTCTCCTTCCGGACCAGACCCGCCCCGCCGTCCTGTGGACCGTCGACCTCGACGCCGACGGGCGCGCGGAGGCGACCGACGTCCGCCGCGCCCTGGTCCGCAGCCGCGCCAAGCTCGACTACGCGCACGTGCAGCGGCGGATCGACGCGGGGACGGCGGAGGAACCCCTCGCGCTCCTCAAGGACGTCGGCACCCTCCGCGAGGCCCTGGAGATCGAGCGCGGAGGCATCTCGCTGAACGTGCCCGAGCAGGAGATCGTCGAGAAGGACGGGACGTACGAACTCGCCTACCGCGCCCCGCTGCCCGCCGACGGCTGGAACGCCCAGATCTCCCTGCTCACCGGCATGGCCGCGGCGGACCTGATGCTCGCGTACGGCACGGGCGTGCTGCGCACCCTGCCCGCCGCTCCCGACGGGGCCGTCGGACGGCTGCGCCGCACCGCCAGGGCACTGCGCATCGACTGGCCGCACCACGTCTCCTACGCACAGCTCATCCGCTCCCTCGACCCGCACAAACCGCACCACGCGGCCTTCCTCCAGGAGTGCACGACCCTGCTGCGCGGCGCCGGCTACACCGTCTTCCGGGACGGCGCCCTCCCCGAGGTCACCGCGCACGCCGCCGTCGCCGCGCCCTACACGCATTGCACGGCCCCGCTGCGCCGGCTCGTCGACCGCTACGCCGCCGAGATCTGCCTCGCGGCCGTCGCCGGAAAGACGTCGCCCGAGTGGGCCCTCGCGGCTCTCGACGCCCTCCCCAAGGAGATGGCGGACGGTGGCCGGCGCGCGGGGACCGTCGAGCGCGAGTGCGTCGACATCGTGGAGGCCGCCCTGCTCAAGGACCGGGTCGGCGAACTCTTCGAGGGCTGCGTGGTGGACGTCCAGGAACACGAACCCACCGTCGGAACAGTCCAGTTGGAGTCCCCGGCAGTCTTCGCACGGATCACCGGCGGCTCCTCCCCGCTGCCCCTGGGCGAACGCCTCCGGGTCCGCCTCACACAGGCCGACCCGGGCACGACGAAGGTCGAGTTCGCCCCGGCCTGACCGCGCCGGAGCCGGAAGAGCCCCGCGCCCCGGGCCCGTCGCCGTACCGAGGACCGCCGCCCGGCATGGAATCGGCACCCGCCCGCGTTGTCCCCCCAGCGGCACCGGCACACGGCGCCGGACGGACACGGGGGAGTACGGGACGGTGACGGACAACGCCGGGGCGGTGCAGCCCCCGACCCGCCGGGAGGAGGCCCGCTGGACCCGGGCCACCCTCGGGCGGGACGGACAGCCGCTCGACCTGCTGACCGCCCGTTTCGACCGGCACCGCTACGCGCCCCACGCCCACGACGAGTTCACCATCGGGGTGTGCGTCGGCGGCTCCGAGATCATCGACTACCGCGGCGGCCACATCCGCGCCGTCCCCGGATCCATCGTCGTCCTCGCACCCGGCGAGATCCACACCGGCGGCCCGGCCGCCTGCGACGGCTACGCCTACCGCGCCCTGTACGCGCAGCCGTCGCTCCTCACCGAGGCCGTCGTCGGCCCGCCGCCGCACTTCCGCGAACCCCTCCTCGACGACCCCGCACTCGCCGCCGCGCTGCGCACCGCGCACACCGAACTGAGCGCCTGCCCCGACCCGTTGGAGGCCGAGTCACGCTTCCCCTGGCTGCTGGCCGCGCTCGTCCGACGCCACTCCACGGCCCGCCCGGACCGCGACGAGATCCCGGGCGCGGCGGGCGTCGCCGCCGTCGTACGGGACCGCCTGGCCGGCGAGCTCCAGGCGCCGCCCTCCCTCGCGGACCTCGCGACCGACCTGGGCCTGTCCCGCTACCAGCTCCTGCGCGCCTTCCGTACGGCCGAGGGGATACCCCCGTACGCCTGGCTCGCCCAGCACCGCGTGCAGCGGGCCCGCCGGCTCCTGGAGTCCGGGCTGCGCCCCGCCGAGGTGGCGGGCCTCGTCGGCTTCGCGGACCAGGCGCACCTGACCCGCTGGTTCCGCAGGGTGCTGGGGGTGACCCCGGCGGCGTACCGCACGAGCGTCCTCCCCGGGCGACAGGGAGCCGCGCCCGTCCCGACGGCCGCGCAACAGCGTTCAAGACGGGCCGGCGCCGGGCGCCCGAGACTGCCCGTATGACTGCACGTGGCTGGTTCCTGTTCTCCCTGATGGGAGTGGTCTGGGGCATCCCTTACCTGATGATCAAAGTGGCGGTGGACGAGGTGTCCCCGTCGGTGGTGGTGTTCACGCGCTGCGCGATCGGCGCCGCGCTGCTGCTGCCCTTCGCGATCCGCCGGGGCGGCCTGACCCGGACGGTACGGACCCACTGGCGCCCGATGCTGGCCTTCGCGTGCATCGAGATCGTCGTCCCGTGGTGGACGCTGACCGACGCCGAACGCCACCTGTCCAGCTCCACCGCCGGCCTGCTGATCGCCGGCGTGCCGATCGTCGGGGTGGCCGCGGCCCGCCTCCTCGGCGACGCGGAGCGCCTCGGCGCCCGGCGCGTCATCGGCCTCGCCCTCGGCCTGTCCGGCGTCGCGGTCCTCACGGCCCCGCACCTGACCGGCGGCGACACCCGGTCACTCGTGGAGGTGCTGCTGACGGTCGTCGGCTACGCGACGGCGCCGGTGATCGCGGCCCGCCGCCTCAAGGACGTGCCCTCGCTCCACCTGACGGCCCCGTGCCTGGCACTGGCGGCCCTGGTCTACGCCCCCGCGGCGGTCCTCACCCGCCCCGACGAGGTCCCCTCCGCCCACGCCCTGGCCGCCCTCGCCGGCCTGGGCGTCATCTGCACGGCGATCGCCTTCGTGGCCTTCCTTGAGCTGATCAGGGAGGCGGGCCCGACGCGGGCGACGGTGATCACGTACGTCAACCCGGCGGTGGCCGTGGCCGCGGGCGCGCTGTTCCTGGACGAGTCGCTCACCACGGCCGTGGTGGTCTCCTTCACCCTCATCCTGGCGGGCTCGGTCCTCGCGACGGCGGCCGCCGGTCCGCGCCGCCCCGTCCGGCCGGTACCATGGTCGACACGGCAGACGAGCCGGGCGGGCGGCCGCGTGGAGGTCCTTGTGGACCTTCCCGAGGAACGTCCGGGCTCCACAGGGCAGGGTGGTGGCTAACGGCCACCCGGGGTGACCCGCGGGACAGTGCCACAGAAAACAGACCGCCGAGAACTCCGGTTCCCGGTAAGGGTGAAACGGTGGTGTAAGAGACCACCAGCGCCTGAGGTGACTCAGGCGGCTAGGTAAACCCCACCCGGAGCAAGGTCAAGAGGGAGCACCTCGGTGCTCCTGCGCGGACGTTCGAGGGCTGCTCGCCCGAGTCCGCGGGTAGACCGCACGAGGCCGGCGGCAACGCCGGCCCTAGATGGATGGCCGTCGCCGCGACGTCCGCGAGGACCCGCGGTACAAAACCCGGCGTACAGCCCGACTCGTCTGCCGCTCTTCGCGTCCGGGCCGAGCGCAGGTGGTCCCTGCCTCGGCCGCACCGTGGGGCCGGTTCCCACCGAGCGGCCACCGACCCGGCAGCCCGCGGGTGCGAGGCGACTCCTGTCGATCGTCCAGCCGATGGTGCGCGATTCACCGGAAGCCCCGCTACGTCGTGGTCGGGGCCGGCACTGTCGCGTTGAGGGATTTGCCCGCGCCCGCCCCCCGCCCCAGCACCCCCGCCAGCTCACCCCGCCCCCGCACCCCCAACTTTCGGAACGCGCTGGTCAGGTGGGTTTCCACGGTGCGGCGGGCCAGGTGGAGGAGGGTGGAGATTTCCGGGTTGGTGTGGCCGTTGGCGGCCAGGGTGGCTATGCGGCGTTCGCTCGGGGTGAGGGCGTCCGTGCCGGTGCGGGGCGCCGTCGCGCGGCGGGCGCCGGCCCCGCGCAGGGCCTGTTGGGCCTGGGCGTGCAGGCGGACCGCGCCGAGGCGCTCCGCGCGTTCGGCCGCCTCGCGCAGGGGCTCGCGGGCGCGCGTCCGCTCACCGGCCGCGGCCAGCTGGCGGCCCTGGGCGATCAGCGCGGCCGGGAGTTCCGTACCGGCGGGTGCCTCGCGGAGCAGCCGTACGGCGCGGTCCGCCAGGTCCAGGCCCTGTCTGCCGCCGGTCGCCGTCCCGAGGCTGCTCAGCGAACGGCCCACCAGGCGGGGCGTGTTCCAGACGGTGGCCAGGCGCAGCTCCTCCCGCGCCAGCGCGAGGGCCTCCTCCGGGCGGCCGAGGGCCACCCGGCACTCCGCCGCCGCCGTGCGCCAGGGCGTCACCACGGGACTGAGCACCTCCCGCGCCGACTGGCGACGCCCGCACTCCAGGAAGTCGTCCAGCGCCCCTCCCGGATCGCCGTCGGCCGCTCGGAGGACTCCGCGTGCGTAGAGGAAGCGGTTCGCCTCCCAGGAGCCGGGGGTGTCCCGCAGTTCGAAGTCGTCCGCGAGGGTGGTGGCCGTCTCCGTGCGGCCCTGCTCCACCAGGGCGAGGACGGCGAGCGCGTCCTGGTTGCCCGGGGCGCGGCGGGCAGGTCCGGCGGGGCGGGGGGCCGGGGTGACGTCCTCGTGGGTGCCGCGGGCCGCCGCGATGTCCGCCCGTACGTTCAGCAGGGCCGCGTGCATCGGATGGAGGAGCGAGGCACTCTGTCCCGCCAGGCCCCGCTCCACCAGCCGTTCCGCCTCGTCCAGTTCGTCGGCCCACTGGGCGACGGCGGCTGCCGTGCCCAGCAGGAACGGCTCGCCGAGCGGGTCCGACGGCTCCTCCAGGAGGGCGCGGACGCGTCGTACGGCGGCCTGCGCCGACGTCAGGCCGGCCGTCGCCTCATACCGCACGAGCAGCGCCCGGCCCGCCGTGCCGACCAACTGGGGGGAGCGGTCCGCGGTCTCGCGCAGCCAGCGGTACATCTCCCGCCGTACGTCGGGATCCTGGTCCGACAGCAGTGTCGAGGCCGTCCGGACGGTTCGGACCAGGCCGGGGTGGTCGCGCAACTGCTCGTCCAGGGAGCGCAGTACGCCGATCGCGGCCCGCGTCTCGCCCTGCCCGGTCAGCGCCGTGCCCAGCGCCACCGCCGCCCGCACCCGGTCACGCGGCGTGCCCGGCAGCCGTACGGCCTCGGCGAGCCGGGACATACCCGCGGCCCGCCGGACGGTCACGAACTCCAGCGAACCCAGCTCGGTGAGGACCGCGGACCGGCGTTCGGGCGTCAGCGGTTCCTCCAGGGCGCGCCGCAGGAAGGCGGGCGCGTCGCCGGGCCGGCCCGCGCGGACCGCGGCCGACGCGGCGTCCAGCAGCACGCCGACCGCCCACGCGGCACCGATCGCGGGCGCCCGCAGTACGTGCCCCGCGACCGCCTCCGCCGGATCACCGCGCCGCATCATCGTCTCCGCCGCCGCCCGGTGGGCCGCCTGGCGCCGGGCACCGGGCCAGCCGCTCGACACGGCGTCCCGGAGGAGGGGATGCGCGTAGTCGGGGTGGCCGCCGTCGGGGGAGGGCCGCAGCACTCCGAGGCGGGTCGTCGACGTCAGCCAGCCGGGGACCCGTGCGGGGTCGGCGTCCGCCATCCCGGCGAGCAACTCCGCGTCGGCGTACGGCGCGTGGCCGGCGGAGTCCGCCGTGGCGAGCGCGAGCGAACGGGCCACGTCGGCGGTCGCCGGGCCCGCGCAGTCAAGCCACCACGCCACGGCCGCCGGGTACGCGCCGGGGTACAGGGCGGCGCAGGTCGCCGGGACCGGCGCGGGGGTGCGCGTGCCGGGCACCGCGCGCAGGTCGTCCAGGAGGGCGTGCAGAAGCAGCGGGCTGCCCGCGCAGGCCCGTACGCAGTCGTCCACCCAGGCGTCCGGAAGGGCGTCGTCGAAGGCCGAACGGACCAGCTCCGCCGCCGAGTCGGCGCTCAGCGGAGCCAGGGTGTGGGTACGGACGAGGTCGGGCGAGAGCGCGTGGGCGAGGCCGGGGCCGGCCGGGTCGACGTCGTACTGCGTGCGCTCGGTCACCACCAGCAGTACCGGCAGGCGGTCGATCCGCCGTGCGGCGGCGGCGAGCCACTGCCGAGAGCGCTCGTCGGCGCGGTGGACGTCGTCCACGGCCACCAGCAGCGGCGCGTCGCCCGCGTGAGCCAGCAGCAGGCGCCACAGCCGGGCGGCCGCACGGCCGTCGTCATGGGCACGGCCATCATCGTCCTGGATAGGGGCGTGGGCGTGGGCGTCGGCAGGGGAGTGGGTATGCGCGGGCGCGGTCACTCCGGTTCCGGCTCCGGCACCCTCCTCGACCCGGACCTCGACCCGGACCCCGGCCCCGGCCCCGACGTCGGCTCCGGCGCCCCCCGGGGGCCCGGCTTCCGCTCCCGCCTCCGGCCCGCGTCCGCTCCGCTGCCACAAGGCGTCCTGGTCCAGGGACAGCAGTTGCAGCACCGCCGCGAAGGGCGCGTTCGTGTCCGGGGAGCAGCGGGCCCGCAGGACCCGCATCCCGTGCGTCTCCCCGTGGGCGGCGGCCGCTTCGAGGAGGGCCGTGCGGCCGGTGCCGGTGGCGCCCGACAGGAGGAGCAGCCGGCCGGTGCCGCTGCGGGCCCGCGCGGCCTCGGCGGCCACCAGCTCCAGCGCGTCCCCGCGTTCGCGAAGCGGTCCGCGTACGGACATCCCGGCCTCCCGCCGTAGTGGATCCGCTCACGCCGATCTCGTGGTGCCTCTCGTGGTCCTCCACGATTGTGCGGACCTCTCCTGGCACAGGAGTGTGATTTCAGCCCTCTGTCACCGACCCCACAACGACGGAGGGCACGTGGACTCGGGAGAAGCGGTTGCACAGTTCAGGCCGGACGACAGGCATCGAAGCGGCCCCGGAACCGGCATCCGGACCGGGCACCGGCAACGGCCATGCGGGCGCGGTGCACCGCATCCCCGTCGTGGTGCACACCTCGGACCCCATCTCCCGGGCCGGAGCGCTGAGTCAGCTGCGCGGCAACCCGGTGATCGACCTGCGGGACGAGACGGAGGCCGGCCCCGACACCGTGGCCGTGCTGATCAGCGAGACGCCCGACGCCACCACCCTCGCGCGGCTGCGCCGGCTGGTCCGCGCCGAGGGCGCCCGGGCCGTGCTGGTGGTGAACTCCGTCCGGGAGGCCGAACTCCTCGACGTCATCGCCTGCGGCGCCGGCGCGGTCGTCTGGCGCCACGAGGCCACCGCGCAGCGGCTGTCGCAGGCCGTGCTCGCCGCCGCGCGCGGTGACGGGGATCTGCCGGCCGACCTGCTCGGGCGGCTGCTGAGTCAGGTGGGCACGATGCAGCGCTCGGCGGCCGGCGACTCCGGTGCGTCCGTGTCGGGGCTGACACCGCGGGAGATCGACGTGCTGCGCCTGGTGGCGGAGGGGCTCGACACCGCGGAGATCGCGAGCAAGCTCTCCTACTCGGAACGCACCGTCAAGAACGTCATGCACGGGCTGACCACCCGGCTGCGGCTGCGCAACCGGGCGCACGCCGTGGCCCACGCCCTGCGCGAGGGCTACATCTGACCGGTGGGGCAGTCGCGGCTGCCCGATCGGGCAGCCGCCCCTCTCCCGGGCGGCCGATCGGGCACCGGGACGCGTCCGCCGGTCCGCCCGGACACCCGGGTCCGACGCGAGCGCCCCCTCGGCGCCCGCCGACCGGTACGGCGGGACCCGTTGCCCGTCCCACCTCGGAGAACGGCTGATTTCCGTCCCCCGGGGCGAGCAGGTGAAACGACCAGGACCCGTGCCCCGGGTTGCGGGTCACGGGTCCGTGCGGGCCGTGCTCGGGTCCATGCCGGACGCGGGAGCGCGGGCCCCGAGGACCACGCCGTTGCCCGCGCGGTCCTCGGCCCCGGAGCGTGAACCGGCTCCCGTGCGACGTCAGTTGGTGACCGTGAACCAGGTCGCCCGGGACTTCTGCCACTCCGGGTGGTCGAGGTCCTTGGCCTCGGTGCCGTCGCCGTACAGGTCGGCCGAGCCGTCGTCGGTGATCAGCTGGGCGCGGGCGCCGGGCACGGAGAGGTCGGGGACGTCCACGATCGCCTCCCAGCCGCCGGGGTCCGAGGTCGGCAGGTCGAGGCGCTTCACCGGCGCGTGCGCCGCGTCGCCGTCCCAGGAGTAGAGCGCGTACGGGTCGGAGTTGTCGTCCGCGGCCCAGGAACCGGCGACGATCAGGTACTGGTTCGACGCGTTCTTCCGGATGTCACGGATCGCCAGACCGCCGAGGTCGAGTTCGATCGGCGTGCCGAAGACGGCCTTCGAACCGCTGCTGAGCACCTTGTCGAAGTTGGTGACCGGCACGATGAGCGCCTTGCCGCCGGGCACCGCGGGAGCGAGCGGCGCACGGAAGCCGAGGTAGGCGGTGGTCGTCGAGCCCGGCGCGAACTCCAGGCCCTCCACGTTGAACCCGTCGATCTGCTTGGGTGTCTGGCCGTCCTCGGTGCCGTCAGCGAAGCCGTAGCGGTCGCCGTTCGCCTTGTCCCAGGCGACGAGGTCGTCCCTCAGCTTCTTGTACGAACGGCCGTACGTGAGGGCGGTGGAGGCGCCGGAGCCGGTCACCGTCGTGGTGAAGACGGTGTTGCGGTCGGACTTGTACTCGCCGTCCTTGTTGTTGCCGAGCGAGCCCGTCCAGTAGATCGTGTCGCCGACGCGCGTGGCGCCCTCGATGTCGATCTCCTTGGACACGCCCGCCTTGGAGCCGAAGTCCCAGGTCTTGACCGGCGCGCCCGACGCCGAACGGTCGTACAGGCGGAGCGTGTTGGACTCGTCGTCCGCGACGATTGCGTAGCCGCCACCGACGTCGACGGCCGCCGAGGCGTCGCTGGAGCCGGTGAAGTACCGGGTGTCCGTGGGGTGTTGCACGGCGGCCGAGGCGGCGTAGTGCAGTGTCTTGGTGACCTTCTTGCCGTCGACCCCGGTGACCTGCACGGTGAGGTCCGTGTAGCCCCGGCCGCGCGCGGCGACCGCGACCTTGCGGGTGGCGCCCGTCCCCGTGACCGTGGCGTCGGTGGTCGTCGCCACGGCGGTCTTGCTGCTCTTGATGACGGTGACGGCGAGCGCGCCGGCGTCGGCCCCGCTCTGCGCGACGGTCACGTTCACGGTCGGATCGCCGGTCGCGCCCACCGCGCCCGACAGATACGCGGCCGACAGGGAGAGGCTCGGCGTGCCGTAACTCGCCGCGTGCGCCTGGCTTCCCAGCCCCATGGCCGTGAGGGTCAGCACGCCGCCGATCACGGCGGTCGTCCGGCGGCCTCTGGGGAAAACGTTGTCCTGCACGGGGGCCCTTTCGTCGACGCGATGTCGACGAGAAGGCTGTGCCGCGCCCGCCAACTCCCGGCGGCAAGGCGCTGTCCGACAGGTGAACAGCTGCGGTCGCCGCGGGCGCGGTCGAAGACGGACTCCGGAGCGGGCCGCCAACTCCCGTGCCTCGTCGGTGGGGTGGAGGCGTGGCGGGCGGGTCGGCGGATCACGCACTCCGGCGGGGAGGGGCGAGGGGGAGAGCGATGAGTGCCGGTTCGCGGAGCGGTTCAGGGGCCCGCGTCGGACGGGGGCGGCCCGGCGGCCGGGGCGGCGCGCGGGGGCCCGTCCGGGCGCAGTGAGCGGTCCGTGACGGACGTGAGGCGGGCCGCGAAGACCTCGCGCGCGTCGGGCGAGAGCTCCCGCAGCGCCACCATCGCCGTGATCACGACGTCGCACAGCTCCGACCGGACGTCGTCCCAGGTGTGGCTCACGCCCTTGCGCGGGTTCTGGCCCGTCGCTCCGATGACCGCCTGGGCGACCTCGCCGACCTCCTCCGACAGCTTCAGCACCCGCAGCAGCAGGCCCTCCCGGCCGCCGTGCGCCCGGTTGGCGTCGAGCCAGCCGTGCAGCCGGTCGATCGCCTCCCAGGGGTCCGCCCCGGCGGGAGCGGCCGCCGGGTGGGCCGCGTCCGGTGGGCCGGCGGTGGTGCCGGCGGTGCCCGCCGGGCCGTTCGCGTCGGTCGGGTCGTCCAGCTCCTGGTCAGCCATGGGAGCAGCCTCCCCCGGGTGGGGCGGGCCGACTCCTACTCCTCGAACAGGGCTTCCTGCTCCCCCTGCTGCGCCTTGCGGAGCCGGCTGTTGCGGGTGCCGATGACGACCGCGGTGACCGCGGCCGTGACGCCGAGCGCGGTCGGCACCATCCAGCCGCGGTTCACGGCGTGGCCCAGCGCGTGGTCGAGGGACAGCCGCCCGGGGCCCGTCACCGCGAGGCCCGCCGCGGCCAGTCCGAGCGTCGCCGCGTACTCGTAGCCGCCGCCCTGCGCGAAGAAGCCGTTCGGCGCGTGGACCGCCGCCGCGCCGGCCATCGCCCCGGCCGCCGCGGCACCGGCCGCCGGGGTGGCGAGACCGAGGGCGAGCAGGGTGCCGCCGCCCGCCTCGGCGAGGCCGGCCGCCGTCGCGCTGGCCTTTCCGGGGGAGTAGCCCATGGCCTCCATGGCCGCCCCCGTCCCCTCGATGCCGCCGCCGCCGAACCAGCCGAAGAGCTTCTGCGCTCCGTGCGCGGCCAGTGCGCCGCCCGTGCTCAGACGGAGCAGCAGCAGTCCCAGATCACGCCGGTCGAAACAGGTCACGGTGACTCCCAGTGCAGACAGCGGCAACGGTTCCCTCCCGGGTCTCCACCGTCGCACCGATCACCCGCGTCCGGTGTTCCCGCGCGGCCGTTCGGGTGGCGGGCTCCGGGGGCGGGTGTGAGTCTGCTTGCCATGACGATTCAGGTAGCGAAACTCAGCGACCCGGCTGTCCGGGCCTTCGTCTCCGCCGTGAACGCGCACGACCGTGACGCGTTCCAGTCGGTCCTCGCGCCCGGCGCCACCATGTCGGACGACGGCTCCGACCGGGACGTCGCCGACTGGACCGACCGGGAGATCTTCTCCTCGCGCGGTCACATGGACGTCGACAACGAGTCCGCCGGCGGCCGTTCCCTCGTCGTGCGGTACCGCAACGACGCCTGGGGCGAGATGAAGACCAAGTGGACCTTCACCGTGGACGACGGCGGCCGGATCAGCCGCTTCGAGACCGGCCAGGCCTGAGCGCGGGGGACACCGGCCGGGTCCGGGGAAACCCGCCCCGAGGGCTTGTGTTCGCGTGCGCTCCAACTCCTAGCGTCCCCGGGCATGGAGAACTCCGGGAACAGGACACTGGGAAGCAGCGGCATCGAGGTGAGCGCCCTCGGCTTCGGCTGCTGGGCCATCGGCGGTGAGTGGGCGACCCCGGACGGGCAGCCGCTCGGCTGGGGCGCGGTCGACGACGAGGAGTCCGTACGGGCCGTCCGTCGCGCCCTCGACCTCGGCGTGACCTTCTTCGACACGGCGGACGCTTACGGCGCGGGGCACAGCGAACGGGTACTGGCCCGGGCCCTCGGCAAGCGGCGGGCCGACGTGGTCCTCGCCACCAAGTGGGGCAACGTCATCGACGAGGACCACCGGCTCCTCACCGGCGCCGACGACTCCCCGGCGTACGCCCGGCGCGCCCTCACCGCCTCGCTCCGCCGCCTGGACACCGACTGGATCGACCTCTACCAGCTGCACCTCTCCGACGCCGACCCCGAGCGGGCCGCCGAACTCCGGGACACCTGCGAGGAGTTCGTGAGGGAGGGGCTGATCCGCTGCTACGCGTGGAGCACCGACGATCCCGGGCGTGCGGCCGTCTTCGCCGAGGGCGAGCACTGCGCGGCCGTGCAGCACCGGCTGAACGTCCTGCAGGACGCACCCGAACTCGTCGCGCTCTGCGAGGAGTCGGGGCTCGCGAGCATCAACCGGAGTCCCCTGGCGATGGGCTTGCTTACCGGGCGGCACACGCCCGGCCGGACCCTCGCGGCGGGCGACATCCGCAGCGCCCCGCCCGCCTGGCTGCCGGGATTCACCGGCGGGGGCACCGCCGACCCGCGGTGGCTCGACCGCGTGGACGCCCTCAGGGAGATCCTGACCGGTGGCGGGCGCACCCTCACCCAGGGCGCGCTCGGCTGGCTGTGGGCCCGCAGTCCCCGGACCGTGCCGATCCCGGGTTTCCGCTCGGTCGCCCAGGCCGAGGAGAACGCGGGCGCGATCGCCGAAGGGCCGCTCACCGCCGCGCAGATGGCCGAGGTCGACCAGGTACTGGGGCGGTGAACGGCCGCTCGGACGCCCACGGGAGAGTGCGGGCGCCCGAGCGCTCGATTGCCCTGCGCGAACTCGAACTATCGCGCCGTGTAGGGCTCCTGGGGGGTGCCCTGATGCGCGGACGGCACCGGGGCGGCGTCCTGGGCCGCGTACGCCCGTGAGGCGGAGGGCTGGGAGTCGTACGGCTGCCGCGCCGACTGCGGTGTGACGTCGGCCTGTCGGGCGGACTGCCGCTGGTCGGCGCGGTGCGCTCCGCCCTGCTCGGTCAGGGTGATCCGGCCGGCCCGGATGGTGGCGAGGCGCGGGGCGCGGCGGGCGATGGACGAGTCGTGGGTGACGATGACGAACGTCAGCCCGTACTCGTGCCACAGCCCGTCCAGCAGACCCATGATGTCGTCGCGGGTGCCCTCGTCGAGGTTGCCGGTGGGCTCGTCGGCGAGGAGCACCTTCGGCTTCTTGACCAGCGCGCGGGCGATGGCGACGCGCTGCTGCTGGCCGCCGGACAGCTCGGACGGGACGTGCGCCAGCCGCTCGCCGAGCCCGACCGAGCGGAGCGCCTCCGCTGCCCGCTCGCGCCGTTCGGCGGGCTTCACGCCGAGCGGGACGAGGGCGGTCTCGACGTTCTCCTGCGCGGTCAGTGTCGGGATGAGGTTGAAGGACTGGAAGATGATGCCGATCTTCTCGGCGCGCAGCCGGGTCAGCCTGGCCTCGCTGATGGAGGCGAGGTCCACGCCGTCCAGCTCGACACTGCCGGAGCTCGGACGGTCGAGGCCGCCGATCATCTGGAGCAGCGTCGACTTGCCGCCGCCGGTCGGGCCCTGGATGACGAGCTGGTCGCCGTCCTCGATGGCCAGGTCGACGCCGCGCAGCGCCTCGACGGTCTCCTTGCCCCGCGTGTAGCGCTTGGTGACGCCGGTGAGCTTGTACATGAGGTTCTCCGAGGGTGAAGGGTGGGGCGCCGCGGCCCGGGGGAGTGGACACGGCGCCCCGGCTCTGAGGGGTGTGGATCGGGGCAGGTCAGGCGACGCTGCGCAGCGCGTCGGCCGGACGCATCCGGGAGGCACGCCAGCCGCCCATGGCTCCGGCGATCAGACCGCCCGCTATGGCGAGGCCCGCGGCGAGCGCGATCGTGGTGACCGAGACCGGCGCCGAGAGCGCGATGTCGACGGTGTTCTTGGCCGCGGAGGCGGCCTGCCGGCCGGGACCGCCGCCACCGGGGCCGCCCCCCATGCCGCTCCCGCCGGTGGAGCCGAGTTCCGCCGTCAGCTTGGGGCTGATCGCGGTGACGACGGCGGCCGCGCCGAGGCCGAGGGCGATACCGAGGGCGCCGCCTAGCAGTCCGTTCACCATGGACTCGCCGACGACCTGCCGGGTCACCCTGCGGGAGGGCCAGCCGAGTGCCTTCAGGGTGCCGAACTCGCGCACCCTGCGGGAGACGGCGGACGAGGTGAGCAGCGCCGCCACCAGGAACGCGGCGACGAGGACGGCGATCGACAGCCACTTGCCGACGCTGGTCGCGAGGTTCGAGGCCGTCGACAGCGAACCGGAGACGGTGTCGGCGAGGTCCGCGGAGGTGGTGACCGTCGTGCCCGAGATGTTCTTCTGGATGGCCGTCTTGACCGTGTCGATCTGCTTCGAGTCGGTGGCCTTGACGTAGATCGTGGTGACCTTGTTCTTCGCGTCCCCGAGCGTCTGAGCCTGCTTCAGCGGCAGGTAGACATCGGTGGTCGACTCACTGCTGTCGGGCGTCGCGATCCCGATGACCGTGTACTTCTTGCCGGAGATCGTGACGGTCTTGCCGACCGTCTTCTTGTTCTCCTTGGCGTAGGACTTGCTGAGCACCGCGACCTTCGCGTCGCTCTGCGCGGCCGTGAAGGTCTTGCCGGTGGTGATCTTCGAGGTGGCGAGCGGGCCGAGGTCCTGGTCGGTCACGTCGACGCCCGCGACGGAGTACGAGTTCACGTCGAAGGAGGCTCCGCCGCCCTGTACCTGCGGGGCGGCCGTGCCGCCGCTCTGGCCGCCGCCGGGTCCGCCCTGCTGCCCCGAGCCCGAGGTGGAGGACTTCGCCTTGCCCTGGGTGAAGGAGCCGTCGACCTTGGTGACGTTCAGGCTGAGCGCGCCCACCGCGCTCGCGACGCCCTTCTGCGCGGCGACCCGGGTGACGAGAGAGGACTTCAGGGACTGTCCGCCCTGCGTCATCACCCGGTCCGAACTCTGGCTCTTGCTGCTGTCCGACTTGGCGTCGAAATCGAATTTCGGCCGGCCCGAGGAATTCCCCGTCGGTGCCGCCTGGGCCTTGGTGACGGTCATGTCGGTGCCGAGTCCGTACAGCGACTTCAGGACCTTGTCCTGTGCCTGCTGCATACCGGCCGACACCGAGTTGACGGTGATGACCAGCGCGATACCGAGCGCCAGACCCAGGGCGATCACCAGCGCCGCCTTCTTGCGCCGGCTCAGCTCACGCTTGAGATAGATGCCAAACATCCCGTTCCTCAAAGGTTCTTGGCGCCCGCTGTGGGCGCGGCCACACGCTATGGAGGAACCTTTGAGCCGGGCTGAGTGCCAGATGTGCGCGAACTGAGAAATTCGGGCCCCGCATCATTTTTGGGTCAGACAGCCCATTCCTGAGAAGGAAAGGGGTTATTGACAGGAAAGACCTGTTGGATGGCGGACGGTCACGGTCGGCGGGCCCGCCCTCCGCGCTTCTCCCGGTGGGACGGCGGACGGTGCGCGGGCGGGCCCGCGCTTTCCGAGCCGACCCGATCCGGCCGGATCCGGGCCGCCCGCCGCACCTTTCCACGGTGCCTTTGCCGCCCCTTGGCAATCGGCTTCCCTTCCCTTTGTCACCCCGCTGTCGGGGCCCGCGGAGCGGCTTTGTACGGTCCCGGGATGCGTGATTCTTCCGGGCTCTCCCGCCGTGCCGCTCTGGGCCTCGCCGCCGCCGTGCCGCTCGCCGCCGCGACGGCGACCACCGCGTCCGCCGCCACCACGATCGGCGGGGCCCGGCTGGGCCGCACCGGGGTCCAGTCGAGCGGCGGTGCGGCGCTGCCCAAGCACCTCACGGCCCGCGCCTGGCTGATCGCGGACCACACGAGCGGCCGGGTGCTCGCCTCGTACCGTGCGCACCAGCGCCTCGCGCCCGCCTCCACTCTGAAGATGCTGTTCGCGGACACCGTGCTGGCGAAGTTCGACCGGACCGCGACGCACCGGGTGACCGACGTCGAGATCGCCGACGTCCCCGCGGGCTCCAGCCTGGTCGGGATCAAGCCCGGCATCACCTACACCGTCGAGCAGTTGTGGCAGGGCGTCTTCCTGCGCTCCGGCAACGACGCGGTGCACGTGCTCAGCCACATGAACGGCGGTGTCCCGGCGACGGTCGCCGAGATGCAGGCCAAGGCGAAGGACCTGCAGGCCCTGGACACGCACGTGGTCAGCCCGGACGGCTTCGACCACGCGGGCCAGCTGTCGTCCGCCTACGACCTGACGCTGTTCGCCCGGCACGGCCTCGCGAGCGCCGACTTCCGCGGCTACTGCCGAACGAAGACGGCCGACTTCCCGGCAGGCGGCAAGAAGACCTTCCAGATCCAGAACACCGACCGCCTGCTGACGGGTGCGTGGGGCGTGAAGACGTACGACGGCCTGATCGGGGTGAAGAACGGGTACACCAGCCACGCCGGCAACACCTTCACCGGTGCCGCCACGCGCGACGGCCGGACCCTCCTCGTCACGGTGATGCACCCCAAGAGCGGCGGCAGCGGCGTCTATGAGGAGGCGGCCCAATTGCTGGACTGGGGCTTCCGGAACGGCGCGGACGCCGAACCGGTGGGCACGCTCGTCGCTCCGCTCAGCGAGGGCGGCGCGAGCGCGGCCCCCACGCACAAGGCGACGGCGAAGCCGGCGGCGGGCGCTCCGGCCGCGGCCGCCAAGAGCGACGGCCCGCCCTGGGGGCTGGTCGGCGGGGCCGGGGGAGCGGTCGTGCTGCTCGCGGGTGGCGCGCTGGCGCTGCGCAACCGCCGTCGCCGCCCTGCGGAGGGCCCGGCCGAGACGTCCACCGAGGGACGCGGACGTCGGCGTAAGCGCTGACCGCGGGATGGGGATGGCGCCGCAAGCGCTGACCGCGGGATGGGGATGGGCGTTGCGTGACGCGGGTCCGGGCCACCCCGTACGCGGGCACACAGCACGGCACCGCACAGCCCTGACAGCTGTGCGGTGCCGGCTCTGACGGGGACAGCCGCTCCGCGATCCGGTGCTTTCCTCGCGCTTTCGCACGAGGCCCGCCCCCACCCGGACCGCGGAGCGACTGCCACCTCCCCCCTCGGTGCGGACCGATGGCCCTACCGAAGTCTCTTCCTCCGAGTGTGAAGCTCTCGTGGAGGAGGTGTTGAGCATAAGCCCTTCACCGGCCTCTATGGTCCGGAGAGTCAGCTTCCGTTTGTGCAAGTTGAGAACTTGACCAGATGCGGTGAACGCCCGCCCCGTTTCCCGCGTACGCAGAGGGCGGGCCGCCCCGTACCGGACGGCGCGCCCGGCCGCGGGTCAGCCGCGACCGACGTAGGGCATCGCGGACGCCAGCACGGTCGCGAACTGCACGTTCGCCTCCAGCGGCAGCTCGGCCATGTGCCGCACCGTGCGGGCCACGTCGGCCACGTCCATCACCGGCTCGACCGCGAGCTCCCCGTTCGCCTGGAGCGTCCCGGTCCGCATCCGCTCCGTCATGTCGGTGGCGGCGTTGCCGATGTCGATCTGGCCGCAGGCGATCCGGTACGGACGGCCGTCCAGGGACAGCGACTTGGTCAGGCCCGTCAGCGCGTGTTTGGTCGCGGTGTACGCGACCGACTGCGGCCGGGGCGTGTGTGCCGAGATCGAACCGTTGTTGATGATCCGGCCGCCCTGCGGGTCCTGCTCCTTCATCTGCCGGTACGCCGCCTGCGCGCACAGGAACGCGCCGTTCAGGTTGGTGTCCACGACGTGCCGCCAGGCGTCGTAGGGCAGTTCCTCGACCGGCACCCCGCCGGGGCCGAACGTCCCGGCGTTGTTGAACAGCAGGTCCAGCCGCCCGAACCGGTCGCGTACGGCGGTGAACAGGGCGGCCACCTCGTCGGGGCGCGAGACGTCCGTGCGGACGGCGAGCGAGGGTGCCCCGGGCACGAGGGCCGCGGTCTCCTCCAGGGTCTCGGTCCTGCGCCCGGCCAGCGCCACCGACCAGCCGGCGCGCAGCAGTTCGGCGGCCACCGCGCGGCCGATGCCGGAGCCCGCTCCGGTCACCACCGCGGTCTTCGTCGCCGGGGGATTCAGGGGATTCATGGCGTTCATGGGCCCGCAGCGTACGGGAGGGGCTGGTGACGGGGCCGACATCCGGAACTCATCCCCCCGCCATGTCCCTGTTGTGTACGCGCCAAGCCACCGTCGATCCTGACCACTCCAATGCCGTGTACCACCACCGTCAGGGGAGGGCCAGATGACACCCGCAGCCCAGCAGCATCCGTCGCAGCACGCCCCCGAACTCCGCGCCGTGGCGCGTCACATCGGGCGCCGCCGCTTCCTCACCGTCACCGGCGCGGCCGCCGCGCTCGCCTTCGCCGTCGACCTGCCGGCCGCCGGCACGGCGAGCGCCACCGAACTCGACGCGGCGAGAATCACCCAGAACCCGTTCACCCTGGGTGTCGCCTCCGGCGACCCGCTGCCCGGCTCGGTGCTCCTGTGGACCCGGCTCGCGCCCGCCCCGTACCAGCCCGACAGCGGCCTGCCCGCCGAACGCGTCACCGTGCACTGGGAACTGGCGCACGACGACCGCTTCCGCCGGATCGTCCGGCGCGGCACCGCCACCGCACACCCCGAGTACCACCACGCCGTGCACGTCGAGGTCGGCGGCCTCGCCCCCGACCGGGTGTTCCACTACCGCTTCAAGGTCGGCGGCTGGATCAGCGAGACGGGCCGCACCCGCACCGCGCCCGCCCCCGGCGCCCGTGTCTCCGCGCTCACCCTGGCCGCCGTCTCCTGCCAGGCCTACCACGACGGCTACTTCACCGCGTACCGCCACCTCGCCGAGGAGGACGTCGACGTCGTCTTCCACCTCGGCGACTACCTCTACGAGTACGCCGTCAGCTCCGTCGGCGGCGCCCGGAACTACACCGACCGGACGCTCCCGGACCTGTTCAACCACGAGACCACGACGCTGGAGGACTACCGCCTGCGGTACGCCCTCTACAAGTCCGACCCCGACCTGCGGGCCGCGCACGCCGCGCACCCCTTCGCCGTCACCTGGGACGACCACGAGACGGAGAACAACTACGCGGACGACATCGACGAGAACGACGACCCGCCGGAGGAGTTCCTGCTGCGCCGCGCCGCCGCCTACCGCGCGTACTGGGAGAACCAGCCGCTGCGCCGCGCGCAGCTCCCGGTCGGCCCGGACGCCCAGCTCTACCGCAGGCTGGGCTGGGGCAGGCTCGCGCAGTTCGACATCCTCGACACCCGCCAGTACCGCTCCGACCAGGCCTACGGCGACGGTTCGCACGTCCCCGGGCCCGAGTCGGACGACCCGGCGCGCACCATCACCGGCGCGACGCAGGAACGCTGGCTGATCGACGGCTGGCGGGACTCGCGGGCGCTGTGGAACGTCGTACCGCAACAGGTCACCTTCGCCCAGCGCAAGCTGGACCTGAACCCGGTCGCCAAGGTGTCCATGGACGCCTGGGACGGCTACCGGGCCTCGCGGCAGCGGATCCTCGCGGGCGCCCGGGCCACCGGGACCGAGAACCTGATGGTGCTCACCGGGGACGTGCACGTGGGGTACGCCTTCGACATCCTCGACGACTTCGACGACCCCGCGTCGGCGGTCCTCGGCACGGAGATCGTCGCCACCTCGATCACGAGCGGCAAGGACGGCGCCGACCGGCCCGCCAACTGGGCCACCTACACACAGGCCAACCCGCACCTGAAGTTCTACAACGGGCGGCGCGGCTACGTGACCGTCGAGCTGGGCCGCGAAGAGGCGCGGGCCGACTTCAGGACCGTGTCGGCGGTGACGACCCCGGGGGCGCCGGTCACCACGGCCGCGTCCTTCGTGACGGAGGTCGGCGACCAGGGGCTCAAGCCGGCCTGACGTCCGGTCCGCCGGCCTCGCCGGGATAGCGGACGCCGACGCGGTCCCGGATCGTGTCGAGCGTCCGCATCACGGCGAGCGTGCCGTCCAGCGGGACGAGCGGGGACTCCCGCTCGCCGGCCCGCAGCGCGCGCATCACCTCGGCGGCCTCGTGCCGCAGGCTGTTGCGGGGGCCCGCCGCCGGCTCCGCACGGAACGTCTGGGGCTCGCGGCCGTCGCGGTGCACCACGAAGTGGTCCGGGAAGAAGAAACCGTCGGGGACGTCGATGCGGCCCTCGGAACCGGTCACGGACGCGGCCACCGGGGTACCGCCGTTGATGGAGCAGTGCACCGAGGCGAGAGCGCCGCTCTCCCAGGAGAGCAGTGCACCCGTCTGGAGATCGACGCCCTCCTCGGAGAGCACCGCTCGCGCGACGACGTCCGAGGGCTCCCCGAGCAGCAGTTGTGCGAACGACACCGGATAGACGCCGAGATCGAGGAGCGCGCCGCCGCCCTGCGCGGGGTCCCGCAGCCGGTGCGAGGGCGGGAACGGTCCCGCGAGTCCGAAGTCGGCCTGCACGGTGCGCACCTCACCGATCACACCGTCGTCGACGAGCGCCTTCAGCTGCCGGACCAGTGGATTGCAGTACATCCACATGGCCTCCATCAGGAAGCGGTCGTGCCGCCGGGCCAGGGCGACGAGTTCGTCCGCCTCCCGCGCGTTCAGCGTGAACGCCTTCTCGCACAGCACATGGCGCCCCGCCTCCAGACACATCCCGGCGGCCTGCCGGTGTGCCGCGTGCGGGGTGGCGACGTACACGACGTCGACGTCCTCGTCCGCCGCGAGCGACGCCCAGTCCCCGTACGCCCGCGGAATCCCGAACCGCTCCGCGAACGCCTTCGCCGAGGCGTCCGTCCGCGAGGCGACCGCCACGACCTCGGCGTCCGGCATGTCCACCAGGTCCGCCGTGAACGCCGCGGCGATCCCGCCGGTCGCCAGAATCCCCCACCGCACGCGTTCGCGCTCGCCCGTCATGCCCGCACCTCGATCTGTGACCCCGAACACTCTGTTCGAACTGAGAGCATAGGGGGCGCACCACTGGCAGAGGGAGGGGCACATGCCCGAGCGTGGCCGCACCACGCGGGAACAGGGGAGCCCGCACGGGCACATACCGGACGCGACCGCAGCGACCGCAGCGACCGCCCCGGACACCGCGGACACCGTGACGGTGCCCGCCCGCGAACCCCGGCCCGGCCGCGGTCGGAGGGAGCGGATGGCGCGACCGGCCGCGGGCCCGGGCACGACGGGCCGCACCGGACTCCTCGTCACCCTCGTCCTCGGCGGACTCACCGCCACACCCCCGCTCGCGATGGACATGTACCTCCCGTCGCTGCCGGAGGTCACCGGATCCCTGCACGCGCCCGCGGCGACGGTGCAGCTCACGCTCACCGCCTGCCTCGCGGGCATGGCCCTCGGCCAGCTCGTCGTCGGGCCGATGAGCGACCGCTGGGGCCGCCGGCGCCCGCTGCTCTCCGGACTCGCCGTGTACGTCCTCGCCACCGTGCTGTGCGCGTTCGCCCCCACGATCGAACTCCTCGTCGCGTTCCGCCTGGCCCAGGGGCTCGCGGGCGCGGCCGGCATCGTCATCGCCCGGGCCGTCGTCCGCGACCTGTACGACGGCGACGCCATGGCCCGCTTCTTCTCCACCCTCATGCTGATCTCCGGGGTCGCCCCGGTCGTCGCGCCGCTCATCGGCGGACAGATCCTGCGCGTCACCGACTGGCGGGGCGTCTTCGTCGTCCTCACCGCCGTCGGCATCGCGCTCACCGCGGTCGTCTGGGCGAAGCTCCCCGAGACGCTGCGGCCCGAGGACCGGCACGTGGGCGGCGTCGGCGAGGCGCTGCACGCCATGCGCGGACTGCTCGCCGACCGGGTCTTCGCCGGCTACATGCTCGCCGGCGGCTTCACCTTCGCGGCCCTGTTCGCCTACATCTCCGCCTCCCCGTTCGTCATCCAGGAGATCTACGGCGCCTCCCCGCAGACCTTCAGCCTGCTCTTCGGCGTGAACTCCGTCGGCCTCGTGATAGCCGGCCAGATCAACGGCAAGGTGCTGGTCGGCCGGGTCCCGCTGGAGAAGGTCCTCGCCACCGGCCTCGCCCTCGTCGTCCTCGCCGCGACCGCCCTGCTCCTCATGTCCACCGGCGTCCTCGGCGACGTCGGACTCGTACCGGTGTCCGCCGCGCTGTTCGTGCTGATGTCGGCGATGGGCCTCGCCCTGCCCAACACCCAGACACTCGCCCTCATGCGGGTACGGCACGCGGCCGGTTCCGCCTCCGCGCTGCTCGGCACGACCTCCTTCCTCATCGGCGCGGTCGCCTCACCGCTCGTCGGCATCGCGGGCGAGCACACCGCCGTCCCGATGGCCGTGGTCCAACTGGCGGCCGTACTGGTGGCCGTCGCCTGCTTCGTGGGACTGTGCCGTCCCCGGCGCACGGGGCACACACCGGACGGAAAGGCGGCGGACAGCTGAGCGCACCGAGACTGCGGATCGACACACCGGAACGCGCCGGACTCGACGCAGGAGAGCTGCGACAACTCGCCGGCGAGGTCCGCGCCCTCACCACCGGGCCCGACCCGTGGGCGGCGGGCGTCGTGCTGGTCGCCGGGCGCGGCCCGGTCATCGCCGTCGAGGAGGCGGCGGGGTGGGCGGTCCGCTACGCGGCCTACGACGAGAAGACCGACGCCGGGACCGAGCTGACGGCCGGGGCACGTGTGCCGGCGACCGTCTTCACGCCCTTCGACCTGGCCTCGATCACCAAGCTGTTCACGGCGGTCGCCGCGGTGCAGCAGCTGGAGCGCGGCACCCTCGGCATCGACGCGCGGGTCGGCGCCTACCTGCCCGAGTTCCGCGGTGCCCGCGAGCACGGCGTGACCGTACGGCAGCTGCTCACCCACACCTCCGGGCTGCGCCCCGAACTCCCGCTGTACGACTGCCCGGACGACGCGACCCGGCTGGCGATGCTGCGGGCCGAGGGCCCCTCGTCCGAGCCCGGCCTGTACCGGTACTCCGACCTCAACCTGCTGCTGCTGCAGTTCGTGCTGGAGCGGGTCAGCGGGCGGTCCCTCGACGTCCTCGTCCGGGACGGCATCACCCGCCCGCTCGGGATGAACGCGACCGCCTTCGGCCCCTGCCCGGGCGCCGCCGCCACCGAGGACCAGCGCCGCCCCTGGGGCAAGGCGGACCGGGGCATGCTGCGCGGCGTCGTGCACGACGAGAACGCCTGGGCGCTCGGTGGCGTGGCCGGCCACGCGGGCCTCTTCTCCACCGCCCGCGACCTCGCCGTCTTCTGCCGCACCCTGCTCGCGGGCGGCAGTTACGGTCCCGCGCGCATCCTCGGCCCCGACTTCGTCGAACTCCTCCTGACCCCGCCCGGCCTCGGGTTCGCCCTCGACCAGCCCTCGTTCATGGGTGCCCTCGCGGGCGGCGGCGCGGCCGGCCACACCGGCTTCACCGGCACGTCCCTGGTCCTCGACCCGGTGACCGGCACCTTCCTGGTCCTGCTCGCCAACACCGTCCACCCGCGCCGCCGCCCGGCGGACAACGCGCCGCGCGCGGCGGCGGCCACCCGGCTGCGCCGAGCGGTACGCGGCACGTGAGCCCGGCGGGGGCATGACCGGACGCCGAGCCGCTTCCACGCGACGCGGACGGGGGAAGGGCCCATGGGGCCCATGACCGCTTCGCTTCCGCACGCCGCGAACGGCGCGGAGGCCCCACGGGCGAGCCGGACTTGTCGGGTGACAGTCACGGGTGGTGCGTGGGCGGGAGAGGTCCGGGCCGGAGGCCCAAGGACCGCACCCCCCGGGGAAGGAAGACCGCCCGTGCCACGGGCGACACGCCGCACCTGAGAGAATCGGGCCCGTGAACGCCCCCGTACCCACCGCCGACACCCTGCGCAGCGCCCTCGCGGGGCTGCTCGACGGTCTGCCGCCGAAGGCCGCCGCGCAGGCGGTCGAGCGGCTGATCGTGAACTACCGGGGGACCACCCCGACCCACGCGCCGATCCTGCGGGACCGCTCGGACGTGGCGGCGTACGCCGCGTACCGGATGCCCGCGACCTTCGAGGCGGTCTGCGCGGCGCTGGACGCGTTCGCGGACGCGGTGCCCGGCTGGGCACCGGGAAGCCATGTGGACGTCGGCGGCGGAACGGGCGCGGCGACCTGGGCGGTGAACGCCACCTGGGAGGGCTCTCGCCCGGTGACCGTGCTGGACTGGGCCGAGCCCGCGCTCGCCCTCGGCAGGGAGATCGCCGCGGCCAATCCCGAGCTGAGCGGCGCCGCGTGGCAGCGCTCCCGGATCGGAGCAGCGCTCACCATCGAGAGCACCGATCTCGTCACGGTCTCCTACGTGCTCGGCGAACTGACCGAGGGCGACCGCGCCTCGGTCGTGGACGCCGCCGCGAGCGCCGCGCAGGCCGTCGTGATCATCGAGCCCGGCACACCCGACGGCTACACCCGTGTCCTCGCCGCCCGCGACCGGCTGATCGGCGCCGGCTTCCACGTCGCCGCGCCCTGCCCGCACAGCGCCGCCTGCCCGATCGTCCCCGGCGAGGACTGGTGCCACTTCTCCGCCCGGGTCGCCCGCTCCTCCCTGCACCGCCAGGTGAAGGGCGGCTCCCTGCCCTACGAGGACGAGAAGTTCAGCTACGTCGCCGCGACCCGCTTCCCGCCCGAGCCGGCGCCCGCCCGCATCGTGCGCAGGCCGCAGATCCGCAAGGGCCAGGTCCTGCTCGACCTGTGCGAGCCCGACGAGTCCCTGCGCCGCGAGACGGTGACCAAACGCCACGGCCCGCTCTACAAGGCGGCCCGGGACACGGACTGGGGCGCCGCCTGGCCGCCGCCCGAGGGGGTCTAGGACAGCCCGGACCGCTCAGGTCGCGGACCGGGTGACCGGGTGACGGCGTGACCGAGTGACGGGGTGACCGGGTGACGGGGGCGCGGGCGGGTCGCGGGGATCCCGGCTCACCGGGGATCCCGGCTCACCCACGGAGTTCCTGGGTGCAGCACTTCACGCTGCCGCCACCCTTCAGGAGTTCGCCGAGGTCGATGCCGATCGGGGTGAAGCCGCGGTCGCGGAGCGGGCCGAAGAGGCCCGCCGCCTCCTGGGGGAGCAGGACGTTCAGGCCGTCGGAGACCGCGTTCAGGCCCATCGCGGCGGCGTCCTCGTCCGTGGCGGTCAGCGCGTCCGGAAACAGCCGGCGCAGCACCTCGCGGCTGCCGGGGGAGAACGCCCGCGGGTAGTACATGACCTCGTCCGTCGTGTCGTCGAGGACGGCCAGAGCCGTGTCCAGGTGGTAGAAGAGCGGGTCGACGAGGTCCAGGCCGATCACCGGCCGGCCGAAGAACTCCTGCGCCTCGCCGTGCGAGAGCGGGCTCGCCCGGAAGCCGCGGCCCGCGAGGACGTACGAGGCCGTGACCGCGAAGTCGCCCTCGCCCTCGTTCACGTGCACGGGCTCCAGGACCTCCGCGAACTCCCTGGCGCGGAACCACTCCAGATGCGCCGCCGCCTCCGGCTCACGCTCCCGGAAGGCGAACCGGGCGCCGAGCACCCGGCCGTCCACGACCGTCGCGCCGTTCGCCGCGAAGACCATGTCCGGCAGGCCGGGGCGGGGGGCGAGTTCCTCGACGGTGTGGCCGAGGGAGCGGTAGCGGTCGCGGAGGTCCTCCCACTGGGCGAGGGCGAGCGGTACGTCGACCGGCTTGGCGGGATTCATCCACGGGTTGATCGCGTACGTGACGTCGAAGTGCACCGGGGGGCACATGAGGTAGCGCCGGGGCGTGGCACGACGGAGAGGGTGCAAGGAAGGCTCCTTACGCAACCGCAGGGGCAGTTGATGCTCATGGTGCGCCGTGCGCGCCTCCGCCGCCCGCAGACGGACGGGTGGGGTACGCCGTCCGCGTCACAGGGCCCTCGCCCGGCCCACGGAACGCCCGCGAGAACCTCCGCGGGAACCCGGCCGGGACGCCCGCCGCAGCCCCACCGGCACGTGCGCCCACGGGACGCGAGACGTGCCGTATCGCGGTCCTGGTAGGTTCGCCCCATGGCCGAGAAGCCCAGCTCCAGCCCCGATTCCGCCCCGGACCCCGGCCCCGCCGGGCGGCCCGCCCCCGACGCCACCCGGCGCAGTGAGAAGTCCCGCCGCGCGATCTTCGCCGCCGCCCTGGCCCTGGTCGGCGAGAGCGGCTATCCGAAGACCACGATCGAGGGCATCGCGGCTAGGGCCGGGGTCGGCAAGCAGACGATCTACCGGTGGTGGTCGTCCAAGGCGGAGGTGCTGCTGGACGCCTTCATGGACCTCGGCGAACAGGCCGCACGGGCCGCGGGGCAGGAGCCGTACACCCTCCCCGACACCGGGGACCTGGCCGCCGATCTCAAGCTGGTGCTGCGCGCCACCGTCGACGAGCTGCTCGACCCCGCCTTCGAGGTGCCCTCCCGCGCCCTGGCCGCCGAGGGCCTGGTGAACGACCGGCTCGGCGCCGAGTTCGTCGCCAAGCTGCTCGAACCCCAGCTCCAGCTGTACGTCCGGCGACTGCGCTCCGCACAGGACCAGGGCGACGTCCGCCCGGACGTCGACCCCCGGATCGCCCTGGAACTGTTCGTCTCCCCGCTCGCCCAGCGCTGGCTCCAGCGCACGGCCCCGATCACGTACGACTACACGGACACCCTCGTCGACTACGCGCTGCACGGTCTCGCCCCGCGCTGACGGTCCCGTCACTCCCCGAGTGGCCCTTAAATCGCCACACATCATGCAATAACACCTGATCAGGGCCTGGCGAACGCATCGCCCCACCTACCCCGGTTGTCGGCTCCGGCCACCCGGGGCGCAGGATGGTGGGACCATGGGCAAGGACGACGAGTGCACTACGGCTTGGCGAGGGGATAGATGAGCGCAGAGTTCGGAAGCCGCTCCGGCGCGCAGGGCAGGATCTCCCAGTGGCTGCGCGGACGCCGGCCCAAGCCCCCTGCGGAGACGTCCGAAGACCGGCGCGAGGCTCTGCTGCTCGCCGCCGCGGACGCCGGACTGCCGCTCGCGCAGGCCGCGTACCCCGCGGGCTACCGCTGCTCCTGCGACCGCGTCGGCTGTCCCACACCCGCGCGTCACCCCATCTCCTTCGCCTGGCAGACGCAGTCCACCACCGACCGCGCCCAGATCGAGCGCTGGGCCCGGCACCAGCCGAAGGCGAACTTCATCACCGCCACCGGCATGGTGAACGACGTGCTCGACGTGCCGCTGGAGGCCGGCCACGAGGCGCTGGAGCGGATACTGGCGGCGGGTATCGACGTCGGCCCGGTCGCCGAGACCGGCGACGGCCGCATGCTCTTCTTCACCCTCACCCGCGGTACGCCCGAGGACGAGGACGAGTGGTGGCCCTGTGAGCTGGACTGCCACCCCGAGACCATGGACGAGCACCCCGGGTTCCGCTGGCACTGCCGAGGCTCGTACGTCCTCGTGCCGCCGGCCCAGCTGCCCGGCGGTCTGAGCGTCGACTGGGTGCGCGGTCCCGAGCACCCGCTGCCCGACCCGCTCACCCTTCTGGAACACCTCACGGACGCGTGCGCCCGCTACGCCGGTGAGAACGGCGGCGCGGAGCAGCTCGCCGCCTGGCCGCACCGGGGCTGAGGGCAGATCGGTCCGGCCCGTCGGGGCCGGACCGCGGGCTACTCGCCCTTCGCGCCCGTCAGCCCCTCGACCCGTCCGAGGACGGACACCCGCCGGTCGTCCGCGCCCTTCGCCGGGTCCAGCGCCACCTGGTTGGAGACGAACTCCAGCGTCAGGGACTGCTTGATCTCACCGGTGGTCAGAGCCTGGACGTCCGCGCTGGGCGTGGGGATCGCCGTGCCCTCCGCGGCGGTCTGCTTCTCGAAGCGGTGCGTCGCGAAGAACACCAGCGCCCCGCCGTCCGCGGTGCGCAGGCCCACCGGGGCGTAGTCGCCCGCGGTCAGCGGCTCGTCGATGTACTGCCGTGCCAGACCGGGCCGGTTGGCGAACTTCTTGCGCTGGACCCGCCACAGCGAGGTGTGCGTGCCCGCCGCGAACGTGTCGCCGCCGGCCCGCAGATAGGTCGCGTAGGTGCTGCCGAGCTTCTCCGGCTCGACGGCGAGCGCCGCGTCGTCGAGCGTGACGGGCTGCGCCCAGCCGTCCTTGTCCCGCGTGAACTTCGGTACCTCGTCGGCGGTGAGAACCGTCAGGTACGAGGCCTGCCACAGCTCGGCCGCGCTGCCCCGCGTGAAGACCATCAGCCAACGGCTGCCCGGCGCGCCCTTGTTGGCCGCCGTGTTCGCCACGAACCAGCGCGGCCACGCCGCCTTGGCGGGTATGGAGAACTCCGCGTCCCGGAACTCCAGCGGTGAATGCGCGGGATTTCCACCGGGGTTGCTCTTGTGGCCGGCCTTCAGCTTGGCGGCGTCGATGTCCGCGAGCGGGCCGGTCACCCGGTCCGCGTCCTGCGAACGGTCGTACGTCTTGTCCGCCTTGTTGTAGGCGGTGGTGAAGTCCTTGAGCGCCCGGGCGGCTTCGGCGCGGGTGGCCGCCGGGACGACCTCCCGCTCGCCGTGCACCACCACGCAGCCGCTCGCGGCGACGGACAGCGCGGTCACCGCTCCCGTCGCGAGGACGAAACGGCGCAGGCTGCCGGAACTACGAGGCCTTCGTGGGCTGCGACCCGTGTGATCCCTGCTCATCAGGTGCCTTCACCTTCCCCTTCCCGGAGGCGAACCCTACCGGGGCGAGGAAGATCGCGAGTGTCGGGACCAGGTAGAGCGCCCACACCGTGACCTGGAGGACGGTGGGGTCGGGCTGGAAGTTGAAGACGCCCTTGAGGAGGGTGCCGTACCAGCTGGTGGGGTCGATGGTGCTGCTGATGTCGAAGGCGAGGTGGGTGAGGCCGGGGATGAAGTCGGCTTCCTGGAGGTCGTGGACGCCGTAGGCGAGGACGCCGGCGGCGACGACGACGAGCATGCCGCCGGTCCAGGTGAAGAACTTGGCGAGGTTGATCTTCAGGGCGCCTCGGTAGAAGAGCCAGCCGAGGAGGACGGCGGTGGCCAGGCCGAGGGCGACGCCGATGAGGGGGCGGGGGGTGCCGTCGCTGGCGGCGTGGACGGAGGCCCAGACGAACAGGGCGGTTTCCAGGCCTTCGCGGCCGACGGCGAGGAAGGCGGTGGCGACGAGGGCGCCGGTGCCCATGGCGAGGGCGGCGTCGAGTTTGCCGTGCAGTTCGGACTTGAGGTGGCGGGCGGTGCGCCGCATCCAGAAGACCATCCAGGTGACGAGGCCGACGGCGACGATCGACAGGGAGCCGCCGAGGCCTTCCTGGGCCTGGAACGTCATTTCCTGGGAGCCGAATTCGAGGGCGCAGCCGAAGCCGAGGGCGACGACGATCGCGACGGCGATGCCGGTCCAGATCGGCTTGAGGGCGTCCCGGCGGCCCGTTTTGACGAGGTAGGCGATGAGGATGCAGACGACGAGGCTGGCTTCGAGACCCTCGCGCAGGCCGATCAGGTAGTTGGAGAACATGGTCAGGCCTCCTTGGAGAACAGCGTGCGGCCCCACCAGTCGTCCTTGTCGCGGACGCCGGGCGGGACAGCGAAGACCGCCGAACCCACGTGCTGGATGTACTCGTTGAGGGCGTCGGTGCGTGACAGGGCGCGTTGCACGGGGATGAATCCCTTGCGCACGTCGCGCTGGTAGGCGAGGAAGAACAGGCCGGCTTCGAGGCGGCCGAGACCGTCGGTGCCGTCGGTGAAGGAGTAGCCGCGGCGCAGGATCGTCGCGCCGTGGTTGGCGTCGGGATGCGCGAGCCGGACGTGCGCGTCGGGCTTCATCGCCTTGAGGAACGGCTTGTCGTGTTCCTTGGCCTTGCCGACGGGAGCGCCCTCGCCCTTGTCGCGGCCGAAGACGTCCTCCTGCTCCTGGAGGGAGGTGCGGTCCCACGACTCGATGTCCATCCGGATGCGCCGGGCGACGAGATAGGAGCCGCCGGTCATCCAGTCGCCGCCGTCGCCCTCGCCGACCCACACGAACTTCTTGAGACGGTCGGTCTCGGTGCCGGCGATGTTGCGGGTGCCGTCCTTGAAGCCCATCAGGTTGCGCGGGGTCTGCGCGCTCGGGGTCGTGGAGGAGGTTTTGCCGAAGCCGAGCTGCGACCAGCGGATGGCGACCGTGCCGAACCCGATCCGCACGAGGTTGCGGATGGCGTGCACGGCGACCTGCGGGTCGTCCGCGCAGGCCTGCACGCACAGGTCGCCGTTGCTGCGGGTCTTGTCGAGGTTGTCGCCCGGGAACTGCGGCAGGTCGACGAGGGCGTCGGGCCGCCGGTCCGCCAGGCCGAACTTCTCGAACAGCGACGGGCCGAAGCCGATCGTCAGGGTGAGTCGGGAGGGGCTGAGGCCGAGTGCTTCGCCGGTGTCGTCCGGCGGCGCCTCGGGCAGACCGCCGTACGCGCCCTCGCCGACGGTGTGCCCCGCGGTCATCCGGGCGGCCGCCTGTGTCCAGTCCTTGAGGAGCTGGACGAAGGCGGCACGGTCGTCGGTCTTCACGTCGAACGCGGCGAAGTGCAGCCGGTCCTGGACGGCGGTGGCGATGCCGGCCTGGTGGGCGCCGTGGAAGGGCACCGCCCCGCCGGTGTCCGAGCCGGCGGGGTCGACGTCGTTGCCGGTGCGGGTCATGGCGACGGCACCGCCGGCCGCGGCGGCACCGAGCGCGAGCCCGGCACCGCCCCAGCCGATCAGTGAACGCCGGGACGGCGCGGAGCCGTTGTCGGCGGATCCGGTGCGCTCCGTGCTGCCCTGGGTGTCCGTCATGATGCTGTTCCTCCGTCCGTGACTACTTGACGACGGCGGCGGCGAGCTTCGACAGGGGCTCGGCGAGCGCGTTGACAGCGTCCGACAGCTCCTTGGTCTGTGCCTTGGTGACCTTGTCGTAGGAGACGAAGCCGTCCGAGGTCTTGTCCGAGCGGTACTTGTCGAGCTCGGTGTTCAGCGCGGCGAACTGCTTGTCGAGCTCGGTCGTCAGCGTCTGGTCCTTCTCCGAGGCGACCGGCTTGAGCAGCTCGTACGCCTTCTGCGCGCCGTCGACGTTGGCCTTGAAGTCGCTGAGGTCGGTGTGCGAGTAGCGGTCCTCCTCGCCGGAGACCTTGTTCTTCGCGACCTCGTCGAGCAGTTCCTTGGCACCGTTGGCCATGGAGGTCGGGGTGATCTCGGCCTTGCCGACCCGCTTCTGCCAGTCCTTCAGGTCGGAGACGAGCTGGTCGGCGAGCGTCTTCTGCTCGGCGCCGATCTTCTTGTCCTGCCAGAGGGACTTCTCCAGCGCGTGCCAGCCGGTCCACTTCTGGCCCTTCTCCAGGCCGTCCGCGCGGGTGTCCGTCTTGGGGTCGATGTCACCGAAGGACTCGGCGATCGGCTCGGTGGTCTCCCAGCCGACGCGGGAGGGGGCGAAGGCCTTCTTGGCGGCTTCGAGGTCCCCGGCCTTGATGGCGTCGGCGAACGTCTGGACCTTGGGGATCGTCGCGTCGGCCTGCTCCTGCGCGTACTCGCGGTAGGCGGCGACGGCCTTGTCGAGGCGCGGGTCGCGCTTGGCGACCTTGCCGCCGGTCACGGTGAGCTTCTGGCGGACGCCGAGGCCCTTCATGCCCGGGCGGCAGGCGATCTCGTACGCGCCGGCCTTCACCTCGGCGGTGAGCGTGTACTTGGTGCCGGGGCCGATGTTCTCCTTCTCGGAGACGATCCGGTCGTCGGGGAAGAGGATCTCGACCTCGGTCGCCTTCGACCCCTTGTTCTCGATCTTCAGCGTGACCTGGCCGGCCGGCACCGACTTCACCGAGGTGTCGCACGTCGAGTCGGCGGCGGTCACCTGGATCGCGTCGCCGTTCTTGGCGTCGCTCTTCTCGGTGCAACCCGTGACGGCGGCCAGAGCTGCCGCGGTGGCGGCAGCGGTGACAACAGAGAGTCGGACGGCTCGCATTCAGGCTCCAAGAGAAGTCGGACAAACCGCACGGTGATCCCCGCATCGGCATGGTGAGGCTGGCCTAACTTATCTGAGGCTTGCCTTGGTGATACCCGGTCGTTCGGTGATTCAGCTCTCACAGCCGCCTTACAGAAACGGCGAGATCACGGTGACTCAAAACAGACCCCAAGAAAAAGTCAAGGGAGAGTCAAGCGTCGCGTCTCGGGGTGATGAGCGCGGCGCCGGTGCGTGGATGCGGGAGCACCTCGACGGGCTGCCGGTAGACGTCGGTCAGCAGGCGGTCGGTGAACACCTCGGCCGGCGGGCCGTGGGCGGCGACCCGGCCGGCGCACAGCACCGCCGTCCGGTCCGCGTAGGCCGCCGCGAGGCCGAGGTCGTGCAGCACCACGACGACGGCGTCCCCGGCGGCCGCCCGCTCCCGGCACACCCGCAGCACCAACTCCTGGTGCCTCAGGTCGAGTGCGGCCGTCGGTTCGTCGAGGAGGAGCAGGGAGGCGCGCTGCGCGAGCACCCGGGCGAGCGCCACCCGCGCTCGTTCGCCGCCGCTGAGCGCGGCGAACGAACGGGGCGCGAACCCGGTGACCTCGGTGGCCGCCATGGCGGAGGCGACCGCCGCGTCGTCGTCGTGCGGGGTGTGGGCCCAGGGTGCCCGGCCCATCCGGACGACCTCCTCGACCGTGAACGGGAAGGACAGGGCCGCCGCCTGGGGCAGCACGGCCCGGCGCAGGGCGAGTTCGGGCGCCGTCCACTCCGTCGCCGGACGCCCGTGCAGCCGTACGACCCCCTCGGCGGGCGGCAGATCGGCGGCCAGCGCGGACAACAGGGTGGACTTTCCGGCCCCGTTGGGTCCGACCAGGGCGAGCACTTCACCGGCGCGGGCGGCGACGTCGACGCCCCGCAGCACCTCCTGGGCGCCGAGCCGTACGTGCAGGTCCTCGGTCTCGGCCAGGACGTCACCCGGAGCGGGCCGGGGAGGCGGTACGGGCCGGGCCGTTCCCGGCAGCAGCAGGCGGAGCGTCCTGCGCGGGAACCGCGGGGGCGTCGGCCCGGACGTCGTGCGAGCGGTTCTCACGCCCAACCTCCTTGTTTGCGGCGGGTCCTGCGCAGCAGCCACAGGAAGAACGGGCTGCCCAGCAGGGCGGTGAGGACACCGAGGGGGAGTTCCGCGGGCTGGGCGATCGTGCGGGCGGCGAGATCGGCGGCGAGCAGGACCGCGGCGCCGCCGAGCGCGCTGCCCGGGATCAGGAACCGGTGCCCGGGGCCGGCCGCCATCCGCAGCAGGTGCGGGACGACGAGACCGACGAAGCCGATGATTCCGGAGACGCTGACGGCGGCCGCGGTGAGCAGCGCGATGACGAGGACCAGGACGATCCGCAGCCGTTCGACGTCCACGCCCAGATGCCGGGCCGGGCGTTCGCCGAGCGCCAGCAGGTCGAGCCGGCGGGCGTACAGCGGCGCCACCGCCAGACCGGCCACGGCGCAGGGCAGTACCGCGAGGACCTTCGGCCAGGTCGCCTGCGCCAGGGACCCGAGCTGCCAGAAGGTGATCTGGTTGACGGCCGCGGAGTCCGCGAAGAACAGGAAGAGCCCGATCAGCGCGCCTGTGAAGGCGTTGAGGGCGATGCCGGTGAGGATCAGCGTGACGACCTCGGTGCGACCGCCCGAGCGGGACATCGCGTAGACGACCAGCACGGTCGCGAGGCCCGTCACGAAGGCGACGCCGGGGATCGTCCAGCTGCCGATGAAGTCCAGTCCGAGCGCGATGGCGGCGACCGCGCCGACCGCCGCGCCCGACGAGACGCCGATGACGCCGGGTTCGGCCAGCGGGTTGCCGAAAACGCCCTGCATCAGGGCGCCCGCGCAGCCCAGCGAGGCGCCGATGAGCAGGGCGAGCACGATCCGCGGGAACCGCACGTCCCACAGGACCGATTCCGGGACCCGGTCGAGCGCGCCGCCGCCGAGACCGACGCGGTGGGCCACCGAGCCGAGTACGTCGCCGACGGGGATCGGATACGCGCCGATTCCTGCCGCCACGGGTATGAGGACGAGCAGTGCGGCGACCAGCCCGCCGGTCAGGAACCAGGGCACACCCCGGGACCGCTTCCGCGCGGGAGCGTTGGGGGAGGGCTCGGCGATGGGGGCGGGGTCCCGGGGGACGGGCTCGGCGGCCGGTGCGACGGCCGTCTCGGGGACAGGCCGGGCGGCGGTCACGCGGCGTTCCCGTACAGCTGACGCACCATCGACTTCAGCACCTGGTCGGTGCGCGGGCCGTAGTTGAGCAGGACGCCGTCCTCGATGGACACGATCCGGCGTTCCATCCCGGCCGGGGTCTGCGCGACGCCCGGGATCTTGACGAGCCCGTCGACGCCGCCGACGGATTCGAGCCCCTTGGACATCACGAGGATCGCGTCGGGCGCGGCCTGCGCCAGTGCTTCGGTGGTGATGGCGGTGAAGTCCTTCTTCAGGCCCGACGCGGCGCCCGCGTCGACCGCTCCCGCTGCTTCGAGCAGCGAGGTCGCACCCGAGCCCCGGCCGCCGATGAGATAGACGGAGGCGGAGCCGCGGAGGTAGAGGAAGGCGACGCGCGGATGGTCGGCGTGGGCCGGAATCGCCTTGCGCACGGCGGCGATCCGGTCCTCGGACCGCTGTGTCAGGCGCTTCCCGGCCGCGGGTACGCCGAGGGCGTCGGCCACCGCCCGGATGCGCGGGCCGACGTCCTGGAGCCCCTGCGCCGGGTCCACGACGAGGACCGGGACACCGGCGTCACGGATCTGCTCCATGGCCTCGTCCGGACCGGTCGTCCTCTCGGCGAGGACGAGGTCGGGGCGCAGTGAGAGGACGCTCTCGGCGGAGACGTCGTGGTTGCGGGTGACGACCGGGAGCTTCTCGGCCTGGTCGAAGGTGGCGGTGATGTCGCGGGCGACGACGTGGCCGCCGAGGCCGAGCGTGAAGACGATCTCGCTGAGGCTGCCCGACAGCGGCACGATCCGGTCGGCCTTCGCGACGGTGACCTTCCTGCCGCCGGACGAGCGCACGGTGACCGGGAGCCGGGGCTTCTCCGGGGAGGCCAGCGGCTCGACACGGTTGGCTCCTGATGGTCCCTCACCTGCGGCCGCGCCGGTGGCGGCCGCCGGTGCGGTGCCGGCCGGGCCGCCGCACGCGGTCAGGGCGAGGGCGAGCGTGGACAGCAGTGCCCCCGCCAGTCGTCTGCGCAAGCGTTGCACTGTCCCGTCATTCCTCTCGGTACTCTTCCGATCCATCCGGACGGTAGTTTAGGTTAGCCTTACCTAAGCCGCTACCGCCTCTTCAGGCACCGGAATCCGGAGGACATCCATGCCCGCGCGATCGAGGGCTCTGGCCGCCATGGTCTGCGCGGCCGTGCTGGGCGCTCTGCTCACCGCTACGGCCGCCCACGCCGCGAGCCGCACCGTCCAGGGCGGCCGGCTCGACTGGGGCATCAAGTCGTCCTTCCAGAGCTACGTCACCGGTCCGATAGCGAAGGGGAGTTTCTCGCTCACCGGCGGCGCGGCCACGGTCGGCGCGAGCCAGTTCCGTTTCCACTCGGCCACCGGCTCGTACGACGGCGGCACCGGCGCCTTCACCGCCTCCTACTCCGGAGGCGTCCACTTCGTGGGACACCGGCAGAGCGGCGGCGCCTACGAGCTCGACATGACGATCAGCCGCCCCACCGTCCGCCTCTCCGGCGGCGTCGGCACGCTCTCCGTCGACATCACCAGCAAGGCGAAGGGCACCGGGGCGGTCACGACGTCCACACAGGTGCCCTTCGCCACCCTCTCCCTCGGCGGCATCGACATGAAGGGCGGTGGCACCGCAGTCCGGCTCAACAACGTTCCCGCCACGCTCACTTCGCAGGGTGCCAGGTCGTTCGCCGGGTACTACACCGCGGGCACCGCGCTGGACCCGGTGAGCCTGGAGGCAGACGTGCGGGCCGCGCCCTCGGCCGAGCCGTCGAAGACCACCACGCCCAAGCCGACATCGACGCAACCGGCGAAGAAGCCCGCGTCCGGCGCGATCGAGGACGGCGCCGTCGACTGGGGCGTGCGCCGCACCTTCCGCGAGTACGTCACCGGGTCCGTCGCCGACGGAAAGTGGACGCTGACCGACGGCGCCCAGGACGGCGGCGCGCTCTTCCGCTTCCCCAAGGGCGAGGGCGCGTACGACAGGAAGAAGCGCACCCTGACCGCCTCCTTCGACGGGGCCGTGCGCTTCACCGGGCACCAGGGACTCGACCTGCGGCTGAGCGGACTGCGCGTCTCCGTCGCCGACGGCAGGGGCACGCTCTCCGCCGACATCGCGAGCGCCGGCCTCACCGGAAAGAAGGTCCCCCTCGTGACCTTCGCCGCCAAGGACCTGACGCCGAAGGACGGACTGCTCCAACTGGACGAAGTCCCGGCAGAGTTGACCTCGCGGGGCGCGAAGGCCTTCGGCGGGGTGTACCGGGGCGGCACCGCGATGGACCCCCTGACCCTCTCCGTCGCCCTCACCGACGACGCGTCCCTGCCCCCACTGCCGGACCTCGGCACCTCCGCGTCCCCCACGCCGCAGGCGTCGGGGGCGGCCGACGAGAAGAAGACCGTCGCCGCGCCCCGCACGGAGAGGACCGCCGGCGACACCTCGGACGGCGGCTCCGCCCTGCCGCTCGGCATCGCCGCCGCCGTGCTCGCCGCCGCCGTCCTCGCCCTCGCGCTCGTACGCAGGCGCCGGCAGCGTTCCGCACCGGCCGTGACGCCGGCCGCCGAAGCAGCGGGCGACGAGCCGGACTCCGTCCCGGCCGCTCCCACCCGGACCACCCCCACAGCCGACGCCGTCACCGGCGCCGGCAGCAGTCCCGCCACCGCGAAGGACCGGGAGGCCCCGGACGCCGCGGAGGCACCCGCACCGGAATCCGCGTCCGGATCCGCGTCCGGATCCGAACCCGCGTCCGCGGACAAGGACTGACCCACCCATCCGGTACCTCCGCCCCCGGCGGAGGGTGCCCACCCCTGAGGAGACCCACGATCATGGCCGCCATCAGCCGCAGCCGCCGCCCCCTCGCACTCGCCGCCGCCGTCGCGGTCGCGCTGGGGGCCGGTGCCCTCGCCGTGACCAGCGCGTCCGCCGCCGAAGCCCCGCTCAAGGACTACGAGTTGACCTGGGGCATCAAGCAGTCCTACCGCTCGTACGTGACCGGCATGGCGGCCGGTTCCTTCACGCCCGCCGGCGGGGCGACCCAGGCCGCCGACAACGGAGCGTTCACCTTCGTCAGAGGCAGCGGCACCTACGACTCCGACACCCACGCCGTGCGGCTCGGCTTCGAGGGCGGCCTGACGATCGCCTCGAAGCTGCACGGTTTCGAACTCACCCTCTCCGACGTCAAGTTCGACAGCGGCGCCGCCGAGATCACCGCCGACGTGACGAGCGGCGGCAGCACCCGGGACGACGTCCCGCTCGCCGACGTCACGGTGACCCGCACCATGACGGGCATGGAGACCAAGCTGACGGAGGAGGCGGCGACCGTCCTCGGCAGCGCGAGCTACGCGGGTGCCGCGGGCGACCCGCTCACGGTGGTGCAGAAGACGTCCCCGACGCAGTCGCCGTCGCCGACCGCCAGCCCCTCCTCCTCCACGTCCCCGAAGCCGACGACATCGACCTCCCCGAAGCCGACGGCCTCGACCTCCTCCACGGCCTCGCCCTCGGCCTCGCAGCCCGCGAGCCCGAGCGCCTCGGCCTCCGAGACCGGCGCCGCCACCAAGGGCGACATCGCCGACGGCACCCTCGGCTGGGGCGTCAAGCAGTCCTTCCGCACCTACGTCGTCGACGGCCCGGCACAGGGCAGGATCACCGCGTCCGGCGGCGCCACGCAGGCCTCCGGCAACGGCGTCTTCACCTTCGGCGGGGCCGACGGCAGCTACGACACCGACGCCGGAACCCTCACGGCCGCCTTCAAGGGCGCGGTGAACTTCAAGGGCCACGAGGCGAACGGGACGTACGGACTCGACCTCACCCTCAGCGGCCTCGCCGTCGAACTCGACGGCGGCACCGGCGAACTGACCGCCGACGTCGAGAGCCTCGGCAAGGCCAGCGACGACGTCGTCCTCGCGAAGCTCACCGCGGCCACCTCCGACCTGAAGGCCGAGGACGACGTCCTCACCCTCGACGACGTCACCGCCGAACTGACGAAGGCGGGCGCCCAGGCCTTCGGCGGCTTCTACACCGAAGGCACCGTCCTCGACCCGGTCGACCTGTCGGTGGCCCTCAGCGACGACGCCCAACTCCCCGACGGCGACGGCGACTCGGGCAACGGTTCCGGTACGGACTCGGGCACCGGCGGCACCGGCACGACCTCGGGCACCGCCGGCGGGACCGGCACGACCGGCTCCACGACGGGCGGCGTGACCGGCGCGCTCGCCTCCACCGGCTCGGACGTCCCCGCCGGCGCCCTCGGCGCGGCTGCCGCGGTCACGGTGGCGGCAGGCGCGGGCGTGGTGATCGCCGTCCGCAGGCGCCGCCAGGCCTGACCGCCCGGCCACGAGGGCCGCCCGCCCCGCACATCGCTCCCCTCGAGAGGGAACCGACGGGGGCGGGCGGTCCTGTGCCCGGGTGATGTTTGAATGCCGGAGTGACTGACTACGACGTGCTGCGGGTCTTCTGCGGGCCCGATGGCGGGTATGGCAATGAGCTCGGTGTCGTGCGCGAGGGCTCGGTGATGCCGGACCGGGCGGAGCGGCAGGAGTTCGCCGCGAAGCTCGGGTTCAGCGAGACCGTGTTCGTGGACGACCCCGAGCGCGGGGTCATCGACATCTACACGCCGACCCTGCGGCTGCCCTTCGCCGGGCATCCCTGCGTCGGAGTGGGCTGGCTGCTCGACGTGCCCGAACTGGTCACGCCCGCCGGGGTGGTGGGGGTCCGGCTGGACGGCGAGTTCAGCTGGATCGAGGCACGGGCCGAGTGGGCGCCGCCGCGCACCCTGAAGCGGTACGCGTCCGTGGCCGAGGTCGACGAACTGGCGGTTCCCACGCCGGGGGAGTGGATCTACGCCTGGGCCTGGCAGGACGAGGCGGGCGGGCGGGTCCGGGCCCGGGCCTTCCCCGGCCGCGACGACGGCATCGACGAGGACGAGGCCACCGGGGCGGCCGCCATCCTCCTGACCCAGCACCTCGGCCGGGCCCTCAACATCACCCAGGGCAGCGGCTCCCAGATCCTCACGGCCCCCCAGCCGAACGACTGGGTGGAGGTAGGCGGCCGAGTACACCTGGAACTCTGAGACCGATTCACCCCACCCACCGCAAAAGCCACAGCGCCCGAGCCAAGGGGCCCCGCAGGGCTCCCAGGGGCGCGACGGCTTGGAGTCATGGGGCCCCGCAGGGGCTTCCAGAGGCGCGGGGAACGGCGCGATCAACCCCCACGGTCCGGCACGCAGGCGACGGCCTGGAGTCATGGGGCCCCGCAGGGGCTTCCAGGGGCGCGGGGAACGGCGCGATCAGCCCCCACCGGCCGCACGCACGACGGTGAACACCAGGCCCCCGACCCGGAAGCCCCCCGCAGGGGAAACGCGAGCGGGGCCCGGGGGAAGACCCCGGGCCCCGTGGACGACGATCACGCCGAGAGCGGGAACTCCTCGCCGAGATCCCGGAACACCCCGGTGTTCAGGGCGAACGCCCGCTTGCACTCGGCCACGATCCGCTGCTTCTCCAGATCGTCCGCCAGGACCCCGTCCAACAGCTCCCGGTAACTCCGCTTGAACGCGGCCGGGTTGGAGATGTCCTCGAACACGTAGAACCGCACACCGTCACCCTTGCGGCTGAAGCCCCACGTCTGCTCCGCCTTGCCCCGGATGATCTGGCCACCGGAGAGGTCGCCGAGGTAACGGGTGTAGTGATGGGCGACGTAGCCGCCGGGCCACTCGCGGGCGCACTCCGCGACCCGGTCCGCGTACGCCCGGGTCGCGGGCAGCGCGGTGAGCGTGGCCCGCCAGTCCGGGCCCCGGAGATGGGCGAGGTCGCGCTCCAGAGCCGCACGGCGCAGCAGCTCGGGGCGTATGAACGGGCCCGCCACGGGATCGGCGGCCAGCCTCGCGGTGTCCGCCTCCAGCGCCTCGTACACGAACCACAGCTGCTCGGTGTAGCGCGCGTACGCCTCGACCCCCAACCGGCCGCCGAGCAGGTCGCTCATGAACGTCGAGGTCTCCGCCTCGGTGTGCTGCTCGTGCGACGCGGTGCGGATGAGCGTCGAGAAGGGCGTGCTCGCCGGCGTCATCGTGGCCGACGGGTCCGACGCGTTCATGGGGCCTCCGAGGCCGATGAGAAGGGCGGGAACTGGTACGAGGTCCTTCGTATCTTCTATGGTTAGGCTTACCTAAGTCAACAGCCTTCCCGACAGCATGTCGGTAAAACCGTACCCCGATTCCCGCCCCGACCCACAGGGAAAAGCCCGCCCTGTGGACAGGGCGGGCTCAAGAGGGCTCGAAAACCGGACGGCTACGGCAGCGTGAGGATCTCCGCGCCGGTGTCGGTGACCACGAGCGTGTGCTCGAACTGCGCCGTCCGCCTGCGGTCCTTGGTCACGACGGTCCACCCGTCGTCCCACATGTCGTACTCGTGCGTGCCGAGCGTCAGCATGGGCTCGATGGTGAAGGTCATCCCGGGCTGGATGACGGTCGTCGCGTGCGGACTGTCGTAGTGCGGGATGATCAGCCCGGAGTGGAACGACGAGTTGATCCCGTGCCCGGTGAAGTCCCGTACCACCCCGTACCCGAACCGCTTGGCGTACGACTCGATGACGCGCCCGATGATGTTGATCTGCCGCCCCGGACGGACCGCCTTGATCGCGCGGTCGAGGGATTCCCGGGTCCGCTCCACGAGGAGCCGCGACTCCTCGTCCACGTCACCGACGAGGTAGGTCGCGTTGTTGTCGCCGTGCACCCCGCCGATGTACGCCGTCACGTCCAGGTTCACGATGTCGCCGTCGCGCAGCACCGTGGAGTCCGGGATGCCGTGGCAGATGACCTCGTTGACCGAGGTGCACAGCGACTTGGGGAAGGCGCGGTAGCCGAGGGTCGACGGGTAGGCGCCGTGGTCGCACATGTACGCGTGCGCGACCCGGTCCAGCTCGTCCGTCGTGACGCCGGGCGCGATGAGTTTCGCGGCCTCGGCCATCGCCTGCGCGGCGATCCGGCCGGCGATCCGCATCGCCTCGATCGTCTCGGGCGTCTGCACCTCCGGGCCGGTGTACGGCGTGGGGGCGGGCTTCCCCACGTACTCGGGGCGCCTGATGTTTCCCGGCACGGGACGGGTGGGGGAGAGCTCCCCTGGTACGAGCAGCGACTGGCCAGACATGCCAGCGAGTCTAACCAGCGGCCATGGGGGAACATGTCCCTGGCGAAAGGAGCTGGTGATGGCCCTGTTCAAGAAGCGGACGGTCGGTAAGCCCGGCGAGTGGTACTACTGCCTGGAGCACAAGAAGGTCGAGGAGGGCCCCGACTGCCCGGCCAAGGACCGCTTCGGCCCGTACACCTCCCGCGAGGAGGCCCAGCACGCGATGGAGACCGCGCGCGAACGCAACCTCGAATGGGAGACGGACCCGAAGTGGCACGACGCGTCGGAGAAGGCCCCGGGCTCCGAGGACGGCTGAGCGGGACCGGGAACCGGGCGAGCGGCGCCGACCGGCCGCCGGGCGTCGCGGCGTCCGGGCAGGGCCTCGGCCCGCCGCCCCGGTATCCGTCGTCGGCCCGCGCGGCTCATGACCGACCGGCGGTCGGCGGGTCGGCACCACCCGGCTTCCCGCGCGGGTGCGCGTCCTCGTCCGGCAGCGCTCGCGGAGAGGGAGCGCGCTCCGGCCCCGGGCCGCGCGCCCGCCGGCCTCCGGGGACTCAGGAAGCGGCCACCGGCGGCTGCTGCGGCAGCTTCTCCGCCTGGGCGGCGCGGGACTCCCGCATCCGGCACGCGTGCTCGTTCGTGCGCTCGTCGTAGCGCATCAGCTTGGGCAGGCCCACGGCCAGCAGTCCCACCGCCGCGACACACAGCGCGCCACCGGCCCACACCGACGTCCGCACCGTCGTCCACGCGGCCATCCCGCCGGAACGCACCTGCCCCAGCTGGGGGCCGACCGAGTACGACAGCAGCTCGATCCCGGCGAGGCGTCCGCGCAGCTCGTCCGGGATGGTCTGGTTCCAGATGGCGGCCCGGAAGATCCCGCTGACCATGTCGCAGCTCCCCGCGAGGGCGAGGAAGAACAGCACCAGCCAGACGTTGTGCACCAGGCCCGCGCCGATCATCGCGAGGCCCCAGCAGACAGCCGCCAGCGCCACCATCCGGCCGTGCCGGTGGATCCGCGAGGTCCACCCGCTGGTCAGACTGACGACCAGGGCGCCCGCCGGCAGGGCCGCGTACATCAGGCCCAGCGACCAGGCGGCGTCCAGGTCGTCCGCGAGGAACGGCAGCACCGCGAGCGGCATCGCGAAGAACATCGCCGCGAGGTCGATCGCGTACGTGCCGAGGAGTTCCTTGCGGCTCCACGCGTACCGGGCGCCCTCCGCGATGGACCGCAGGGACGGCTTCGCCGCCGCGTGGGAGGCGGGGGACGCGGCGATCCGGGCGATCATGACCACCGACACGGCGAAGGTCACCAGGTCGACGGCGTAGGCCCAGCCCAGCCCGGCGTACGCCACGACGACGCCCGCGAGCGCGGGTCCCGCCACGCCGCCCACCGTCCAGCGCAGCGAGTTGAGCGCGGCGGCGGCCGTCAGGTGTTCGTGGGCGACGATCCGCGGGGTGAGGGCGTCCATCGCCGGGCGCTGTACGGCGCTGAGGGCCGCGGAGAGCGCGGCGATCACGTAGAGGGGCCACACCGCGGGGTGCGGCAGCGCCGCGTTGAGGAGCAGGGCGGCGCTGAGCACCCCCTGGCCCGCCTCCGTGCTGACGATCAGCTTGCGCTTGTCCAGGGCGTCGGCGAGGGCACCGCCGTACAGCCCGAAGACGATCAGCGGGATCAGCTCGGCTGCGCCGATCGCGCCGACGGCGGCCGTGGAGCCGGTGAGTTCCTTCATCTGCACGGGCAGCGCGACGAACGTCAGGAAGCTGCCGAAGCCGGTGACCAGACCCGCCACCCACAGCCGCCGGAAGTCGGCGGAGGTCCGCCAGGGCGCGAGGTCGGGCAGCAGGGCGCGCAGACGGGAGGCGGGGGTGTCATCACTCACGACGGGCCATGCTCGGCGGAAAGGAGGAGTTGAGCAAATCCTTTTCCCCAGCTGACAGCGGTGACCGCCGGGTGACGGCCACCGGCGGCGCGTCGCCCGGCGGCCGTACGACCGGTGCCGGCGGCGCGTCGGCTACCAGCGGTAGGACGGGGGCGCCGTCAACTGGTCGGCCAGGTGGGACAGCCGGTCGCGGAAGCGGCGGCGGCCCCGGGGCGACGGCAGGGCGTTCTCCCCGGCCGCCGCGCTGACCAGGTGCTGCACGGTGTCGAGGTCGAGCTCGGGGTCGGGCGGCACGGCGAGCGACTCGTGGGCCAGCGCGGGCAGCTCGCCGCACCCGGCCGACAGGGCGAGGACCGTCGCCCCGGCCCGGCGGGCGTCGTGCACGCGTTCCAGCAGCGGGGCCCCGGGCGCGTCCGGCGCCACCACCAGCAGCGTCTCCCCGCGTCGCGCGGCCTCGATCCGTCCGAGCCCCACCGCCAGGTGCGCGGGATCGGACTCCCGCGCCCCGTGCCGCACCAGCGTCGGCGCCAGCTCCGGCGTCCCCGACCAGGCCGCCTCGTCGACGAGATGGGCCGCGAGATGCCAGGGCTCGTACCCCTCCGATCCGACCAGCAGCAGTCCGCCGCCGTGCGACACCACGGACCCGCGCAGCGTCCCCCCGAACCGGCGGGTGGCCCCCAGCCACTCGGTCCCGGCAAGCACCTCACGCAGCAATGCGACCCGTACGGCGTCCATGACCGCATCCTCGCGCAACCGGCGCTTCGTGACCCGGAGTTCACCCCGAATTCGCCCGACATGGGGACATGCCCGCACCACCGACCCCACCGGCCACGGCGAAGGAGCCCGACCATGACAGATCCGAGCACCACCGGGCCCGACACCGGGACGGGCACCGATCCGGGCACCGAGCCGGGGCCGCTGCCCGGCGCCGACGGGCCGCCCGCCGCCGCGGACCCGGCGGCGAGCGTTCCCTTCCGGGGCGGCCGGGAGGGCTACGCGAGCTACCGGATCCCCGCCGTCGTCGTGACGGGCGCGGGCACGCTGCTGGCGTTCTGCGAGGGCCGGGTCGGCTCCGCGAGCGACCACGGCCACATCGACATCGTCCTCAAACGGTCCGTGGACGGCGGCCGCACGTGGGGCCCGCCGCAGGCCGTCGCGCGCAACGGCGTCAACCTCGCCGGCAACCCCGCGCCCGTCGTCCTCGACACCGGCCGCGTCCTGCTCGTCCACGTCCGCGCCGCCGCCACCGCCACCGAGGACGCCCTGCTGCGCGGCAAGGTGAAGGCCGCCGACGGGCGGCGGGTGTGGGTGCAGCACAGCGACGACGACGGACTCACCTGGTCCGGGCCCAAGGAGATCACCGCGCAGGTGAAGAAGGCCGGCTGGCGCTGGTACGCCACCACCCCCGGGCACGCCCTCCAGCTCGGCTCCGGCCGGGTGGTCGTCCCCGGCAACCACACGCTGCCGCCCACCGGAACGGACAACGGCACCGAGGCGAAGTACAACAGCGGCCACTGCCTGCTCAGCGACGACCGCGGCGCGACCTGGTACCTCGGCTACCTCGACGAGAACACCAACGGCTACGTGAACGTGAACGAGACCACGGCCGCCGAACTCCCCGACGGGAGGCTGTACTTCAACACCCGCAACGACTCCCCGTCGCCGGGCAACCGCGCCGACGCGTACTCCCGGGACGGCGGCCGCACCCTGGAGAAGCCGTTCCGCCCGCAGGCCGGTCTCGTCACGCCCGTCGTCGAGGGCAGCCTGCTCCAGCTCCGCGACCCCGACCTGCTGCTCTACTCCGGGCCCGCCGACCCGGAGTTCCGCGCCCTGATGACCCTCCGCGCCTCCACCGACGGCGGCACCACCTGGCGCACCGCGCACACGGTGGACGGCCTGCCCGCCGCCTACTCCGACCTCGTCCGCGTGGACGCCGCGACCGTCGGACTCCTCTACGAGACGGGCGACTTCGGGGCCTACGAGACGATCACCTTCCGGCGCGTCCCGGTGAACGCGCTCGGGTGACCGCGCTCACCCGGGGCGCACCGCCACCTGACACGCGAGGCCGCCGTCCGCGCACGTAAGGTCGGCCCATGACCTCTACTGACAGTGCGCAGAAGGCCCCCGCCAAGGACCCCTGGGATCTGCCCGACGTGTCCGGGCTCGTCGTCGGTGTGCTCGGCGGCACCGGTCCGCAGGGCAAGGGCCTCGCCTACCGGCTCGCCCGCGCGGGACAGAAGGTGATCATCGGCTCGCGCGCCGCGGACCGCGCCCGCACCGCCGCCGACGAGCTCGGCAACGGCGTCGAGGGGGCCGACAACGCCGAGACCGCCCGCCGCAGCGACATCGTGATCGTCGCCGTGCCGTGGGAGGGCCACGGCGACACCCTCGCCGCGCTGCGCGAGGAGCTGTCCGGGAAGCTCGTCGTCGACTGCGTCAACCCGCTCGGCTTCGACAAGAAGGGCGCCTACGCGCTGAAGCCGGAGGAGGGCAGCGCCGCCGAACAGGCCGCCGCCCTGCTGCCCGACTCCCGCGTCACCGCGGCCTTCCACCACCTCTCGGCCGTGCTGCTCGCGGACCCGGAGATCGAGCAGATCGACACCGACGTGATGGTCCTCGGCGAGGAGCGGGCCGACGTCGAGATCGTCCAGGCGCTCGCCGGCCGCATCCCCGGCATGCGCGGCGTCTTCGCGGGCCGGCTGCGCAACGCCCACCAGGTCGAGTCCCTGGTCGCCAACCTGATCTCGGTGAACCGGCGCTACAAGGCCCACGCGGGCCTGCGGGTCACGGACGTCTAGAAGGGCGCGGATCCGTACCGGGACGCGGACGGGGGCGCGGACGGTGCGAGGCGGGTCGCCCGGGGCGGGTGGGGGACACTGGTGACAAGCAGTGTCCCCCCGACAGGAGCCGACCCCATGCCCCGCCTCGCTCTCTACGCCCTCGCCGTCTGTGTCCTCTCCGTGGCCGCGGCCGTCGTCTCGTTCGTCCAGGGCAGCTTGCTGGGCATCGTCTGGGTGCTGCTCGCGGGCCTGTCCTCGAACATGACCTGGTACTACGCGCGCCGCGGCCGGGTGCGTGAGGAGTCCGGTCCGGTCAGCGGCTGACGGTGCAGAAGTCGTCGACGCCGTCCCAGAACCGGTAGAGGTCCTGGCCGCAGTAGCGCTGCACGTCGTCGATGCCGAGGCCGCCCAGGATCGAGTAGATCGCGTCGAAGAACGCGGTGTTCACCGACGGGATCCACAGCACGGCGAACACCGCGAGCAGACCGAACGGCGCGAAGGGCTCGACCTGGCGCCTGACGCCGTACGACAGCCAGGGCTCGATCACGCCGTAGCCGTCGAGGCCGGGGACCGGCAGGAAGTTCAGGATCGCGGCCGTCACCTGGAGCAGCGCGAGGAACGCCAGCGCGTAGCGGAAGGCGTCCGGGACGCCGTCCAGGGCGCCGAGCCAGAACGGCGACGTGCACACGACGGCGAACAGCACGTTCGTCAGCGGACCGGCCGCGGAGATCAGGCTGTGCTTCCAGCGGCCCTGGATGCGGTTCCGTTCGATGAAGACCGCGCCGCCGGGCAGGCCGATCCCGCCCATGATCACGAAGATCACCGGCAGGACGATGCTGAGCAACGCGTGCGTGTACTTCAGCGGGTTCAGCGTCAGATAGCCCTTGGCGCCGATCGAGATGTCGCCGCTGTGCAGGGCGGTGCGCGCGTGCGCGTACTCGTGCAGGCACAGGGAGACGATCCAGGCGGCCGTCACGAACAGGAACACGGCCAGGCCCGGCTGCTCGGCGAACCCCGTCCAGGTCGCCCAGGCGGTCACCGCCATGACGGCCACGATCCCGACGAAGACGGGGCTGATCCTCCGGTCGCTGTGGCGGGTCGCGGCGGTGGTCATGGGGCTCCCTGTACTGGCTGGACTGATGGCACGTGTGCTCGGGCCTGCCCGACCGTACCGGGCTCACGCGGAAAACGTCTCGCCATCGGGCATTGGTTCCGGGGAGGGTGGGGGCGGACGCCCGCGCCCGCGTCACCGGCCTGGGCAGGACGGAACAGCCGCTCCGCCCGCGCGGCCGGGCAGCGCGGACGGGGGACGGAGGGCCGAAGCGGCCCGGGCGGCGGAGCGTGTCCGGCGGCCCGGACAGGAACGGAGCGGCACGACCGGGGCGGCCCGCGTCGAACCCGCCGGTGCCGAACCGCCCCTGCCGAACCTTCCGTGCCGAACCTTCCGTGCCGAACTCGACGGCCCCGACCCCGCACCCCACGTCACCGGAGACAATGGACCCCGTGCGCTACCGCATCCTCGGAACCACCCAGGCACTCCGCCCCGACGGCACGGCCGTCCCGGTCGGCGGGGCGCGGCTGCGTGCCCTGCTGACCGTCCTCGCGCTGCGGCCCGGACGGACCGTCTCCGCGGCCGTGCTGGTCGACGAGGTGTGGGACGGCGATCCGCCCGCGGACGCCTCCGGCGCGCTCCAGGCACTGGTGGGGCGGCTGCGCCGGGCCCTCGGAGCCGGCGTGGTCGAGTCGGTGGACGGCGGCTACCGGCTGGCCGCCGCGGCCGACGACATCGACCTGAACCGCTTCGAGCGGCTCGCGGGGGAGGGCACCCGCGCCCTCGCCGACGGCGACCCCGCCAAGGCCGCCGCCGTCCTGGACGACGCCCTCGCCCTGTGGCACGGACCGGCCCTCGCCGACCTCCCGGACCGCACCGCCGAGTCCGCCCGCTGGGAGACCCGGCGGATCGACGTCCACCGGGCCCGCCTGGCCGCGGCCCTCGCGCTCGGCCAGGCCGAGCAGGTGCTGCCCGAACTGAGCGCGCTGTGCGATCTGCATCCGCTCGACGAGCCGCTGCACGTCCTGCGGCTGCGCGCCCTGCGGGACGCCGGCCGGCCCGCCGCCGCCCTCGCCGCCTACGAGTCCGTCCGCGCGCTCCTCGCCGACCGGCTGGGCTCGGACCCGGGCCCGGAACTGCGCGCCCTGCACGCCGAACTCCTGGCCTGGGACACGGCTCCCGGGCCTGCCGGAGCCCGGGGACGGACCCGGTCGGCCACCGTGGACCCGGCGGCACCCGGTGACGCCCGGGACGCTCACGCCACCGGCCCGGCGCGCGGCACCACGGACACGCGGGCCACGGCGGACGGGCGGCCGGGCCCGGCCGCCGGGTTCCTCCCCTTCCCCCCGCTCCCCCCGGGCAGCGCCACGACGGCCGCCCCGGGCCCGGGCACCACCGGCCCGGGCACCACCGGCCCGGGGGCCACCGCGGTCTCGCGGAACGGCGCGGGACCGGGCACGGACGGGGCCGTCCGTGAGCCGGGCGCGAACGGCCCGATCCCCCTCGCGGCGCTGCCGCCCGGCAACCTGCGGGCCCGGCTCACCTCCTTCGTCGGCCGCGAGTCGGACATCGATGCCATCCGCGGCGACCTCGCGGGCGCCCGGCTCGTGACGTTGCTCGGGCCCGGCGGAGCCGGCAAGACGCGGCTCTCGCAGGAGGTCGCCGAAGCCATGGCGCCCGCACTGCCGGACGGCGTGTGGCTGGCCGAACTCGCCCCCGTCGACGACCCGAAGGCCGTGCCCGAGGCCGTCCTGACCGCCGTCGGCGCCCGCGAGACCGTGCTGCGCGGCGCCGGCGCCGAGGAGATGCGGGCCGTGGCCGACCGGCACGACGACCCGCTCACCCGTCTCGCCGAACACTGCGGCAGGCGCCGCCTGCTGATCGTCCTCGACAACTGCGAGCACGTCGTGGACGCCGCCGCGCACCTCGCCGAGGCACTCCTGGAGCGCTGTCCCGGACTGACCGTGCTGGCCACCAGCCGTGAACCCCTGGGCGTACCGGGGGAGTTGGTGCGCCCCGTGGAACCGCTGCCGGAGCCCGTCGCGCTGCGGCTGCTAGCCGACCGGGGCGCCGCGGCCCGCGCCGGCTTCCGCGTCGAGGACGATCCGGAGGCGGCCGCGGAGATCTGCCGCCGCCTCGACGGCCTCCCGCTCGCCATCGAACTCGCCGCCGCCCGGCTGCGGATGCTCAGCCCGCGGCAGATCGCCGACCGGCTCGACGACCGGTTCCGCCTGCTCACCTCGGGCAGCCGCACCGTACTGCCCCGTCAGCAGACGCTGCGCGCCGTCGTCGACTGGTCCTGGGACCTGCTCGACGAGACCGAACGGGACGCCGTGCGGCGGCTGTCCGTCTTCGCCGGCGGCTGCGACCTGGCCGGGGCCGAGGCCGTCTGCGGTCCGGCCGCACTGGACGTCCTCGGCTCCCTCGTCGACAAGTCCCTGGTCGTCGCCGCCCCTTCGGGCGACGGCGGGATGCGCTACCGGCTCCTGGAGACCGTCGCCGAGTACGCGGCGGAACGCCTGGACGAGTCCGGTGGCCGCGAGGCGACCGAGCGTGCCCACCTCACGTACTACCGCGAACTCGCGCGCACCACCGACCCGTTGCTGCGCGGCCCCGAGCAGCGGGCCGCCATCGAGCTCATCGAGCGGGAGTACGAGAACCTGCGCACCGCCCTGCGGCGGGCGGTCGCCGGACGGGACGAGCAGGAGGCCCTGTGCATGGTCCTCTCGCTGGGCTGGTACTGGCAGATCCGCGACCAGCGCGTCGACGCCCGGGCCTGGTCCCGTGAGGTGATGGAGCTCGGCCCCGACCCCTTCCTGCCGCCCGCCACCCTGGTCGCCCCGCTGTACGAGCGGTCCACGGACGCGCCGCCGCCGATGCGCGCGGAGATCCTCGACGAGGCCCGGCGCGGGGTCCACCTGTTCCATCTCGCCTACATGGACATGGACATGGACGCCTGGCAGACCCCAGAGGCCCAGGAGAAGCTCCGCACGATCGCCGGGTCCTACGAGCCGGGGACGCCGCAGACCTGCCGCAGCCCCGGCAACCTCTGGTTCTACGCGGTGCTCCTCACCGGCACCCTGGACCAGGTCACGGCGGTCATCGACGCGTCGGTGCGCACCTGCCGCGAACTGGGCTACGAGTGGGAGCTGGCCGCCGCCCTCCAGATGCGGGCCAACATCCTGGCCAACCGCGCCGATCTGGCCGGCGACGCCACCGCGGACGCCGACGACGCCCTGGAGATCTTCGTCCGGATCGGCGACGCCTGGGGTGCCGCCGAGTCGCTCTCCGCCCGCGGTGAGGCCCACGAACGCACCGGTGACTACGCCGCCGCCGCGGCGGACTACGCGGAGGCCGCCCGGTACGCCGAACAGCTCGGCGCCCGCGCGCAGAAGGCGGTCCTGACCGTCAGGCTCGGCAGCATGCACATCGAGCTGGGGGACGCCGAGCGTGGCGAGCGGATGCTGCGCGACGTGCTGGAGGACCGGGGCGGCGGCCACAACGAGGCCATGCCCGCCGCCCGCCTCTTCCTCACGACCTGGCTCGGCCGCAGCGACCGCGTCGCCGAGGCGCGCGAGCAACTGCAGCTGCTGCGTGAGCAGTTCGGGGCCAGCACCTTCATGGTCTTCGACGGGTTCGTGGTGGGCCTGGAGGCCTGGCTCGACACGATCGAGGGGAACGACGAGGGCGCTCTGGAGAAGGCCCGCCGTGCCGTGGCGCAGTCCATGGACCCGCTCGCGCAGATGATCGCGCCGCACATGATCTCCGCGCACCTGACCACCGCGGCCATAGCGCTCGGCGGTCTGGACGGCGGCCGGCGCGTCCGCGACGCGGCGCGGCTCCTCGGCGCCGCCGACGGGCTGCTGCCGCAGGGCCACTTCGCGGGTCCGATGGAGGAGGAGGTGCGCGCACGGGCCGAGACACGGGTGCGCGCGCTGCTGGACGACGGGGACTTCGAGGCCGCGTACGCGGAGGGCGGCGGCCTCTCCGCGAAGGAGGCCGCCGCCCTCATCTGAGACGCGGACGCGAACCGGCGGGCCATGGTTCCGGTGGCCGTGGCCCGCAGCGAACATCAGCTCTTGGTGCGGAACTTGTGGATCGCGATCGGCGCCATCACCACCGTGAGTCCGGCGGTCCAGGCCAGCGTCACCCACAGGTCGTGGGCGACCGGGCCTCCGACCATCAGGCCGCGGGCGCTGTCCGCGAGTGCGGACAGCGGGTTGTAGTCGGTGAAGTTCTGCAGCCAGCCCGGCATGGTCCCGGTCGGCGAGAAGATCGACGAACCGAACTGGAGCGGCATCAGGACCAGGAAGCCCATGGCCTGGACGGACTGGGCGTTCTTCATCGTCACGCCGAGGACCAGGAAGATCCACATCAGGGCGGAGCCGAACAGCGTCGCGAGTCCGACCGCGGCGAACAGGCCCGTCCAGCTCTCGATGTCGAAGCCGACGAGCACGCCCACGATCAGGAGGACCGTCGTGGCGACGAGCATCCGCATCAGCTCCACCACGATCTTGGCGAAGAGCACGGACCCCTGTCCGATCGGCAGGGTCCTGAAGCGGTCCATGACGCCGGTGTGGAAGTCCTGGTTGAAGCCGGTGCCGACAGCTGTGGCGATGTTCATGCCCATCATGGCGAGCAGACCGGGCACGACGTACTGCACGTACTGCTGCTGTCCGCCGCCCAGCGACTGGCCGATGGAGCCGCCGAAGACGTACACGAAGAGCAGGGTGAAGACGACCGGCATCAGCACGGCGTCGAACATCGACTCGGGGTCCTGGCGGATCCACAGCAGGTTGCGGCGGACCAGGGCGCCGATGTGGCGGGCGTGCGCGCGGGGCGAGATGCGGGAGTCGCCCTCGGCGGCGAGGGGGGCTTCGAGAACGGCGGTACTCACGCGGAGACCTCCTCGTAGGCGCGGGCGGGGGTCTCGTCCTGCGGAGCACTGGCCTTGTGGCCGGTGAGGGACAGGAACACCTCGTCCAGACTGGGCAGTTCGGTGGAGATGGCGGCGATGGTGATGCCGCGCGCGGTGACCGCGCCGACGACGGCGGTGAGCTGCTCGTCGCTGAGGATCGGCACCAGCACGCTGCCGGTCTCGCTGTCCACGGTCGTCGTGGCGAGGCCGGTGAGCCCCATCTCGTCGAACATGGCGGCCAGCGGGCGCAGTTGCAGCGGGTCCAGCGGGCGGATCCGCAGTGTGCGGCCGCCGACGCGGGCCTTCAGCTCGTCGACCCGGCCGTTCGCGATGACCTTGCCGCGGTCGATGACCGTCAGCTCGGAGGCCAACTGCTCGGCCTCCTCCATGTACTGGGTGGTGAGCAGCACGGTGACGCCGTCGGCGACCATGCGCTTGACCTCCTGCCACACCTCGTTGCGGGTGCGCGGGTCGAGGCCGGTCGTCGGCTCGTCCAGGTACAGCACGGCCGGGCTGCCGATCATCGAGGCGGCCAGGTCGAGCCGGCGGCGCATACCGCCGGAGTACGTGGACGCCGGGCGCTTGGCGGCGTCGGTGAGGGAGAAGCGCTCCAGGAGCTCGTCGGCCCGCCTGCGGGCGTCCTTGCGCGGCAGGTCGAGCAGCCGCCCGATCATGTAGAGGTTCTCCCAGCCGGGGAGCTTCTCGTCGACCGAGGCGTACTGGCCGGTCAGGCCTATCACCCGGCGCAGCTGCCGGGGCTGCTTCAGCACGTCGTACCCGGCGACCGTGGCCTGCCCGGCGTCGGGGGTGACCAGCGTGGACAGGCAGCGGACGAGGGTGGTCTTGCCGGCGCCGTTGGGGCCCAGTACGCCGAGGACCGTTCCCTCGCGTACGTCCAGGTCGACACCGTCCAGCGCCTTGGTCGCGCCGTAGTGCTTGACCAGACCCCGTACGGTGACGGCGCTGCGGCCGGTCGCAGCTTGTCGGGGCGTGTTGTCGATTCGCGTCATGTCCATAAGGTGTCAGGCGCCACCGACAAACGACCGACAGGATGCCTACAGCTCCCCGACCGCCACCGATAGGTCGCCGACACTCGTCCGACAGGGCGGGGAACCCGGAAAGGCGACAACCCGCCGACGGGGGAAGATCGGCGGGTTGCCTTGGTGCCGCAGTGGCTCAGCAGCCCCGGAGGGCTTCGGTGGGTCAGTGGACGGAGTGCTCGTCCAGCGGGAACGTCCCGCCGACCACGTCCTCGGCGAACGAACGGGCCGCGTCGCCCATGACCTGGCGCAGGTCGGCGTACTTCTTGACGAACTTCGGCACCTTGCCGCCGGTCAGACCGAGCATGTCGGTCCACACCAGGACCTGCGCGTCGGTCTCCGCGCCCGCGCCGATACCGACCGTCGGGATCTGCAGCGTGCGCGTGACCTCGGCCGCCAGCTCCGCCGGGACCAGTTCGAGGACGACGGCGAAGGCGCCCGCGTCCTGGACGGCCTTGGCGTCGCGCAGCAGCTGCTGAGCGGCTTCCTCGCCCCGGCCCTGCACGCGGTAGCCCATGGAGTTCACGGACTGCGGGGTGAGGCCGATGTGCGCCATCACCGGGATGCCGGACTCGACCAGCAGCTCGATCTGGCGGTGTGAGCGCTCGCCGCCCTCCAGCTTGACCGCGCCGACCCCGGCCTCCTTGACCAGCCGGGTCGCCGAGCGCAGCGCCTGCACCGGGCCCTCCTGGTAGGAGCCGAAGGGCAGGTCGCCGACGATCAGGGCACGGCTGGTGCCCCGGACGACCGCGGCGGACAGCATGGTCATCTCGTCCATGGTGACGGGGACGGTGGTCTCGTACCCCAGGTGGCAGTTGCCGGCCGAGTCGCCGACGAGCATGACCGGGATGCCGGCCTCGTCGAAGACGGACGCGGTCATCGCGTCGTAGGCCGTCAGCATGGGCCACTTCTCGCCGCGTTCCTTGGCGGCGGTGATGTCGCGCACCGTGATACGGCGGGTGCTCTTTCCTCCGTACAGCGCCTTGCTGCTGTCGGTGGCCTTGAGGGCACCTTCCGCAGGCTGCTTCTGGGCAGCCGAAAGCTGCGTCATCGCAACGGCTCCTTCTGTCATCTCGAGGCACCCTGACGGCGTCCCCGGATCACCTCCATGGTGGCATCTCGTGCCACGCGCGGCTAGACCGGGCCCGCCGCCCCCGGTGTCTGCCTCGCCACTACCGCTATCCGGGTGACCGCGGCCCCGTCCGGAACCCGGTCACCCGGGGGTCCCGGACGGAGCTGTTCGTAAGTTCTGTGTAAAGCCTTTCCGATACGAGACGGTGCCGTATCGAATATCCCCTAGGGTGGTCGGCATGACAACTTCCGCTCCTCCGTCCGAACGGCGTGTGCCCGAGGCGGTGCACCGGCGCCGCTGGGCGATCCTCGGCGTGCTGATGCTCAGCCTGCTGATCGTGGTTCTGGACAACTCGATCCTGAACGTCGCGATCAAGACGATCTCGACCCCCGCGCCCACCGGTCTCGGCGCCACCCAGGGCGAGCTGGAGTGGGCCATCAACGCCTACACGCTCGTCTTCGCCGGACTGCTGTTCACCGCGGGCCTCCTCGGCGACCGGCTCGGGCGCAAGAAGGTCCTGCTCGCCGGTCTCGCCGTGTTCGGCATCGGATCCGCGCTCGCCGCCGAGTCCGGCTCGCCGGTCCAGCTGATCGTGTTCCGCGCGGTCATGGGCTTCGGCGCCGCCTTCGTCATGCCCGCGACCCTCGCCGTCCTGATGAACGTCTTCGAGCGCGACGAGCAGCCCAAGGCCATCGGCATCTGGGCCGGCGGTGTCGGCCTCGCCATCGCGATCGGCCCGATCACCGGCGGCGTCCTGCTCGACCACTTCTGGTGGGGCTCGGTCTTCCTGATCAACGTGCCGATCGTGATCCTCGCGATCGGCCTGATGGTCTGGCTGGTCCCCGACTCCCGCGACCCGAACCCCGGACGCCTCGACCCGGTCGGCGTCGTGCTCTCGGTCGTCGGCCTCGTCCTGCTCGTCTACGGCATCATCAAGGGCGGCCAGCTCGCCGACTTCACCGACCCGCAGGTCCTCGCGACCATCGGCGCCGGCCTCGTGGTCCTCATCGGCTTCGTCATCTTCGAGAAGCGCAGCGACCACCCGTCGATCGACGTCTCGTACTTCCAGAACAAGGTCTTCTCGGCGGCCATCTCCGCCATCGCGCTGGTCTTCTTCGCGCTCATGGGCGTGACCTTCTTCTCGGTCTTCTACACCCAGAGCGTGCGGGGCTACTCGCCCCTGCAGACCGGCCTGCTGATGCTCCCGCTGGCCGCCGCCCAGATCATCTTCGCGCCCCGCGCCCGGCTGGTCGTCGACCGCTTCGGCAACCGCGCCACCTGCACCGCCGGCCTCGTGATCATCGCCGCGATGCTCGCCGCGTTCGCCACGCTGGAGGCCGACACGCCGATCTGGATCCTGGAGGTCATCTTCTTCCTGATGGGCACCGGCATGGCGCACATCATGACCCCCACCAGCGTCGTCATCATGCAGGCGCTCCCCCGTGAGAAGGCGGGCTCCGCGTCCGCGCTCAGCAACACCTTCCGCCAGGTCGGCGGCGCCCTCGGCATCGCCGTCCTCGGCTCGGTCCTCTCCACGGCCTACCGCAACGGCATCGAGGACAAGCTCTCCCTCGTCCCGGCGCCGCTGCGGCACACCGCGGGCGAGTCCATCGAGGCCACCCTCGGCGTCGCCGCCAAGCTCGGACCGCAGGGCAAGGCCCTCGTCACCCCGGCGAACGACGCCTTCCTGCACGCCATGCACGTGACCGCCCTGTGCGGTGCGGGTGTCGCGGTCATCGGCGCGGTGGTCGTCGCCCTGTTCCTCCCGGGCCGCCCGCCGGCGCAGCAAACCGGCAAGGAGGAGGCCGAGTTGGTGACGGCCACCCCCGCACAGGCCGGACAGGACTGATCACGGCGTACGCGACCGCGGGCACCCCCACAGGGCGGGTGCCCGCCGTCGCGTGCACGGGGAGACAATGGCAGCAGGTCGGCGATGGGAACGGAGTTCGACGTGAGTCTCGCGGAAGGCCGTGACAGGCAGGGGTGCCCCAACCGGGGAAGGCCCCGCAGCGAGGCCGTGGAGCGGGCCATCATCGAGGGCGTGATGAAACTCCTGGAAGAGGGAGTTCCGCTCGCGGACATCTCCATCGAGCGGCTCGCCCGCACCGTCGGCGTCGGCAAGGCGACCATCTACCGCCGCTGGAGCGGCAAGGACGAGCTGTTCGTCGACGTGATGCGCGCCGCCGAACCCCAGGACCCCGAGCTGCCCGGCGTCTCCATGCGCGACGACCTCGTCGTCCTGCTGGAGTCGCTGCGCCGCCGCGGCCTGGTCAGCCGCTCCTCGGCGATCCTGCACAACGTGCACGCCCAGATGAAGAGCAGCCCCAAACTCTGGGCCGCGTACGACGCCACGGTCATCGCCCCCCGCCGCCAGATCGGCTACGAGGTGCTGCGCCGCGGCCAGGAGAACGGCGAACTCCGCGCCGACGTCGACATCGAACTCCTCAACGACATGTTCGTCGGCCCGCTGCTCGTGCGGACCGTGCTGCGCCCCGACACCGATCTGCCCGAGGGCCTCGCCGAACGGGTCGTCGACACGCTGTTGGAGGGGCTGCGCCCCGCCCGGCCGTGAACCGGACTGTTCCTGACGGTGTGAATGTGCGCGTTTCGTCACAGAGGGGGTGCCACGGGCCTCCGAACGGAACTCCGGACGCGAAGTTGTACGTCCCCTTGCCTGTACGGCCGTCCTGGACGGCGAGAACGACACCGAACATCCCCTAGGGTCGTAGTCGAGGGGCAGACGGTGCGCACGGCAGTTTGTGAGGCGACGGTATGGCGCAGGCGTATATGACGGAGACGGGCAGCGGCGGCCAAGGGCCGGACCGCAGAGGTTCCCGGTTCCGGCGCCTGTTCGACGGCTGGCGCGGGGACCGCGGCATCTGGCGGCGCGGCCTGGTCCTCGCCGCGATCGCGGTCCTCCTCGCCCTGGTGATGCTCACGCACGCGCAGATCCCCAACCGGATCGGCAACCTCGGCAGCCTCACCGAGACCTTCCTGCCCTGGGCCGGGCTCCTCATCCCGGTCCTGCTGGTCCTCGCCCTGGTACGCAAGTCCGTCACGGCCCTGATCGCCGTGCTGCTGCCCGCCGTCGTCTGGCTGAACGTCTTCGGCGGGCTGCTCACCGACAAGACCGGCAGCGGCGGCGACCTCACCGTCGCCACCCACAACGTCAACGCCGACAACCCGGACCCGTCCGGCACCGCCCGCGACGTGGCCGCCTCCGGCGCCGACGTGCTGGCCCTGGAGGAGCTGACCGCGTCCGCCGTGCCGGTGTACGAGCGGGCGCTCGCCCCGACGTACAAGTACCACTCGGTGCAGGGCACCGTCGGGCTGTGGAGCAAGTACCCGCTCAGCGGCACCCGGCCCGTGGACATCAAGCTGGGCTGGACACGCGCGATGCGGGCCACCGTGACCGCGCCGGCCGGCCAGGTCGCCGTGTACGTCGCCCACCTGCCGTCGGTGCGCGTGAAGATGGAGGCCGGGTTCACCGCCCGGCAGCGCGACAAGAGCGCCGACGCGCTGGGCGAGGCCATCGCCGACGAGCGGCTGAAGCAGGTCGTCCTGCTCGGTGACCTCAACGGCACGATGAACGACCGCGCCCTGAACGCCGTCACCGCGCAGATGCGCTCCACCCAGGGCGCGGCGGGCAGCGGCTTCGGGTTCAGCTGGCCGGCGTCGTTCCCGATGGCCCGGATCGACCAGATCATGGTCAAGGGCATCGAGCCGGTGACCTCGTGGACCCTGCCCGAGACAGGCAGCGACCACCTCCCGGTCGCCGCCCGCGTCAAGATGGACGCAACCGCTTCTTAACCTCCTGGAATACTGGGCCCGGCAGACTTTGTTCACCGGCTGAACTTAACGTTCGATCGCGACCCGCACACATGGCCGTGTGCGGGTCGAGCCGTGCGCCCGCGATCCCGTACGCCCCCGCGTGCGCACGCGACCCGCCCGTCCCCGCTTTCTTCGAAAGGCCTCTCATGCCCCTGGCCCTGCTCGCCCTCGCCGTGGGCGCCTTCGGCATCGGCACCACCGAGTTCGTCATGATGGGGCTGCTGCCCGACGTCGCCGACGACCTGCACATATCCATACCGACCGCGGGACACCTCGTCTCGGCGTACGCGCTCGGTGTCGTGATCGGTGCCCCGCTGCTCGCCGCGGCCACCGCCCGGATGTCCCGCCGCACGGTCCTCATCTCCCTGATGGGCCTCTTCGTGGTGGGCAACGCGCTCTCCGCGTTCGCCCCCGACCACCACTGGCTGCTCGCCGCCCGCTTCCTGAGCGGTCTGCCGCACGGCGCCTTCTTCGGCGTCGGCGCCGTCGTCGCCACCGGCCTGGTCGGCCCCGAGCGCAAGGCCCGCTCCGTCTCGCTGATGTTCCTCGGCCTCACCGTCGCGAACATCGTCGGCGTCCCGGTCGCCACCGCGATGGGCCAGCACCTGGGCTGGCGCGCCACCTTCCTCGGCGTGAGCGTGATCGGCGTCGCCGCCATCGCCTCGCTGTTCCTGCTGATCCCGCACGACCGCGCGCACGCCTCCGAGGGCGGCCTGCGCGGCGAGCTGGCCGCGCTGCGCTCGCTGCCCGTCTGGCTCGCGCTCGGGACGACCGTCGCGGGCTTCGGCGCGCTCTTCTCCGCGTACAGCTACATCACGCCGATGCTCACGGACTCCGCCGGATACACCGAGGGCAGCGTCACGCTGCTGCTGGCGCTCTTCGGGGTCGGCGCGACCGCGGGCAACCTGCTCGGCGGCCGGCTCGCGGACCACTCGCTGCGCGGCACCCTGTTCGGCGGCCTGGTCTCCCTGGTCGTGGTCCTCGCGCTCTTCCCGGTCCTCATGGGCGCCCAGTGGAGTGCCGCCGTCGGTGTCACCCTGCTCGGCACGGCGGCCTTCGTCACCGGCTCGCCGCTCCAGCTCATGGTCATGGAGAAGGCCGCGGCGGCACCGTCCCTCGCGTCCTCCGCGAACCAGGCCGCGTTCAACCTCGCGAACGCCGGCGGCGCCTGGATCGGCGGGCTCGCCCTGGCCGCGGGCTTCGGCGCCACCTCGCCGGCCGTCGCCGGGGCGGGGCTCGCGGTCCTGGGCCTCGCGGTGGCGGGCACGGCGTACGCGGTGGACCGGAGCCGCACGACGCGGCCGGTCCAGCACGCGCGCGTGGTCGCCACGGGCGTGCCCGAGCGGCCGGAGGCACTGCGCCGCTGAGCGGGGCCCGGGGGGCCGCGCCGCCGGTCCGAGGCGCCGCGCCGCCCGACGGCGGGCCCGCGGTCCCCGGGAGAGGCCGGCCGGACGTCCCCGGGACTGTCCGGCCCGCAGTCTCCGGGAGGGTCAGTCCTTGGTCTCCGGGGGGTCGAAACGGGCCAGGTCGCGCAGCCAGGTGCGGGCCGAACCGTCGGACGGCGCACGCCAGTCACCGCGCGGCGAGAGCGAACCGCCGGCCGAGACCTTCGGCCCGTTCGGCATGGCCGAGCGCTTGAACTGGGCGAACCCGAAGAAGCGGCGGCAGAACACGTCCAGCCAGCGCCGGATCTCCGGCAGGTCGTACGCGCTCCTCTTGGCCGCCGGGAAGTTGGGCGGCCAGGCACCCGCGTCCGGGTCGTGCCACGCGTGCCAGGCCAGGAAGGCGATCTTCGACGGCCGGAAGCCGTAGCGCAGCACGTAGAACAGGGTGAAGTCGTGCAGCGCGTACGGGCCGATCCTCGACTCGGTGGACTGCATCTCCTCGCCCGGTACGAGCTCCGGGCTGATCTCCGTGTCGAGGATCGCGGCGAGCGTCCGGTCGGTGTCCTCGCCGAACTGGCCGCTGCCGATGACCCACCGGATCAGATGCTGGATCAGCGTCTTCGGCACACCCGAGTTGACGTTGTAGTGACTCATCTGGTCACCCACGCCGTACGTGGACCAGCCGAGCGCCAGCTCCGACAGGTCACCGGTCCCGAGCACGATGCCGCCACGCTGGTTGGCGAGCCGGAAGAGGTAGTCGGTGCGCAGTCCGGCCTGCACGTTCTCGAACGTGACGTCGTACACGGGCTCGCCGGAGGCGAAGGGGTGACCCATCTCGTCCAGCATCAGCCGGGCGGTCGGCGTGATGTCCAGCTCGGCCGCGGTGACACCGAGGGAGCGCATCAGCTCGTGCGCGTTGCCCTTGGTGTGGTCGCTGGTGGCGAAGCCGGGCAGGGTGAAGGCGAGGATGTCGCTGCGCGGGCGGCCCGCCCGGTCCATCGCGCGGGCCGCGACGATCAGCGCGTGCGTGGAGTCGAGACCGCCGGACACCCCGATGACCACCTTCGGGCCACCGATCGCCGCGAGCCGCTGCTGGAGGCCCGCGACCTGGATGTTGTACGCCTCGTAGCAGTCCTGGGCCAGCCGGTCGGGATCCGCGGGCACGAACGGGAAACGCTCGATCCGGCGCCGCAGGCCCAGATCGCCGGTCGGCGCGTCGAGCCGGAACGGCAGCGTCCGGAACTCGGCGGTGCGGGTGGCGTGGGTGCGCCGGTTGTCGTCGAAGCTGCCGGTCCGCAGCCGCTCCTGGCGCAGCAGGTCGAGGTCGACGTCGGCCACGGCGAACTGGTCGTCGAGCGGGAAGCGGTCGGACTCGGCCAGCAGCGCCCCGTTCTCGTAGATCATCGTCTGGCCGTCCCAGGACAGGTCGGTGGTCGACTCGCCGAGACCGGCCGCCGCGTACACGTACGCGGCGATGCAGCGCGAGGACGCGGAGCGGCACATCAGCTTGCGGTCCTCGGCCCTGCCGACGGTGATCGGGCTGCCGGAGAGGTTGGCGAGGACGGTGGCGCCCGCCAGGGCCGCCTCGGCGCTCGGCGGCACCGGCACCCACATGTCCTCGCAGATCTCCGCGTGCAGCACCAGGCCCGGCACGTCGTCGGCGGCGAACAGGAGGTCCACGCCGAACGGCACGGTCTCGCCGTCGAGCCGGATGGAGCCGCCGCGTTCGTCGTCACCCGCGGCGATCTGCCGGCGTTCGTAGAACTCCCGATAGTTCGGCGGGTACGACTTGGGCACGACACCGAGGACCCGTCCCCGGTGCACGACCACCGCGCAGTTGTAGACCCGGTTGCGATGACGCAGCGGGGCGCCCACGACCAGGACCGGCAGGAGCTCCGCCGACCCCGCCACCACCGTACGGAGCGCTTCCTCGACCTGGTCGAGCAGCGCGTCCTGGAGCAGCAGGTCCTCGATCGAGTAGCCGCACAGCCCCATCTCGGGGAAGACGGCGACGGCCACACCCTCGTCGGCGCACCTGCGCGCCTGGCGCAGCACCGCCTCGGCGTTGGCGGGCGGGTCCGCGATGACGGTGTGGCCCGTGCAGGCGGCGACGCGCGCGAAGCCGTGCTGATAGAGCGACCGGAAGTTCAGAGAAGACACCCGGCCAGTGTAATCGTCAGAGCGACGCGATGGGCCGGTGGTCCCGGACCCGCCGACTCCGTTTTCCGTACGCGGACGGTGGAGTACGGCGTGGCACCGGGGAGTTCTTTCGCTCCCTTTCCAGGCGGGCTCAGATTCTCCTCAAGAATCCGCGCAATGGCTGACGGGCGCAGGTGCGCACCGGATTGTTTCTCCTGAGCCTTTCCGCGGCGGAGAGGGGGACGGGGAGAGGCCATGAACACCACGGCGACGTCGAACGGCGCGGCGGGAACGACACCCGGGCCGGAACGGCGACCGACCTTGGCGAGGCGACCGATCGCCCTCCTGCTCTGCGGGGTCGTTCCGGTCGCCCTGCTCGCGGGCTGTTCCGGTGGCCGCCCCTCATCGGGGCATCATGTCGCGCGGCCGTCCGCCGCCGTGTCCGCCGACGCGACGACGGCACCCGCCTCGCCCGCTGCCGCCGATCCCCACGCGCCCAGCGCGGCCAGGACCCCCGACCTGTCGGACCTGGGTGTCGATGTGGTGGTCGGCGGAAAGGCCCTCACAGGGCAACGCGCCTACGCCATTCCGAGGCGCGGCACGGCGGCCGCCACACTGGCTGTCGCCGTCGACTGCCAGGGCCCGGGGAAGGTGCTCGTCAAACTGCGGCCCAGGAACATCTCGATACCGCTGAGCTGCGAGAAACACATCGTGCCGACCCTGAACGACATCGCGTTGGCGGAGAACCGCCATTCCGCGTCCATCGCCTTCGTTCCCACCGGGAACGTCACGTGGTCGTTCGCCGCGGGCTGGGACGCGAATCCACCGGACCGCGGGTAAGGCGAAGTGGCCGCCGTCTCCCGGCGGTCGCGTGTGCGGAACGCGCGATGCGCCCGCCTCCCGGGGGAGGCGGGCGCATCGTGGGTGAATGCCGGTCAGTGACGGCTGTACGAGTTGACGTAGCCCGGGGCGGGGGAGCCCACGCCGGTCACGTCGTCGTAGCCCTTCACGGCCTTCAGCGAGCTGTCCGCGCCGAGCGTGCGCACCGAGGTGAGCAGACCGTCCGTCGCGTCGATGCCGTTCGCGAAGTCGACGCGCGCCACGGCGAGTCCGGTCCCCGAGGTGGGGTGGTCCGTGACGTCGTGGTACGACTTCGAGCCGGCCTTGGAGTAGATCGACGGGTTGGCGAAACCGATCGCCTTGCCGCCGCGCGCCTCCTGGGCGAGCGCCTGGACGGCCGCGATCACCGGAGCGGCGAGCGAGGTGCCGCCGATGCGGTACTCGCTGTACTGCTCCGTCCCGTCCGGGAAGGTCTGCGTCTGGCCGACCTTGAAACCGGTGTTGGGGTCGGCGATCGCCGAGATGTCCGGGACGACCCGGTTACCCGCGGCGTTGTTTGCCTTGGCCAGCGCGTTCGGGACGACACCCTTCTGGTAGAAGGGCTCCGCCACGGTCTTGCTGGTGCCGCCGCCGGCGCCCGAGGTGAACGCGCCCGGGAACCCGGTCCAGCTCTTGCCGTCCTCGGACAGCGAGGCCTTCTTGGTGCCCCAGCCGGTCTCCCACAGGTACTTGTCGCCTTTGCCGACCGCCAGCGAGGTACCGCCGACCGCCGTCACCCACGCCGAGTTGGCCGGGGTGTCGACCTGCTTCGTGCCGGTGTTGGCGACCTCGTCGCCGTTGTCACCGGAGGAGAAGTAGAAGCCGATGCCCTCGACCGCGCCGAACTGGAAGACCTGGTCGTAGGCCGCCGCGAGGTCCGGGGTCTGGTTGGCCTCGATGTCGCCCCACGAGTTGGAGACGATGTCGGCCAGGTGCCCGTCGACGATCTTGCTCAGCGAGTCGAGCAGGTCGTCGTCGTAGCAGGACGCGGCACCCACGTACGTGATGCTCGCGCCCGGCGCGACGGCGTGCACGGCCTCGACGTCGAGGGTCTCCTCGCCGTACCAGCCGGCCGCCCCGCACTCCTCGGTCTTCGTGTAACCCGCCGGCAGCACCTGACGGAGCTGGCTGGTGGAGTACTTCACGTCACCGTGCTTCGCGGCGTAGGTGGCCGCGTCGTAGGCGATGGTCGGCGAGGCGTACGCGTCCGTGATGGCGACGCGGACGTTCTTGCCGGTGCGGCTGCCCGCGCCGTACGCGGCACGCAGCTGCTTGCCCGTGTACCCCTGCACGGCGTACGGGATCTTCTTCCCGTAGGCGGACGGCAGGGCGCTCGCGGTGTTCGAGCCGTAGTACGAGGAGAACGGCCCGGCGTTCTTGAACACCGCGTCCGGCGGCGGCAGTTGATCCGCGTGCTGCGCCTTGTGCGGGGCGTTGTCCAGGCCGGTGACGGTCAGGACGGCGCCGTTGAGGGCGGCCGGCGCGGAGGCCGTCTTCGACGGCGCGCGGTAGGTCTTCTTGCCCTTGGTGAAGTTGTGCAGCTGCGTGCCGAACGCCTTCTCGGCGGCGGCCACGTCACCGCTGACGGAGACGTAGTGCTGCGTGGTTCCGGTGACCTTCAGGCCCGCGGACCGCAGCCACGAGGTCACCGCGGCGACCTGCGCCTTGGTGGCGCCGAAACGTGCCTGCGTCTTCTTGGCGCTCAGGTACTTGCCGTACGAGGCCGAGTTCGGGTCGGACACGGACCTGGCGTACGCGGCCAGACCCTTGGCGTCCCGGCCGGCGAGGTAGACCCGGGCCGAGACCTGGGAGCTGTCCGAAGCAGCACCCTTGTCGGCCGTGGCGGTGGCCCACGCGGGCTTGGTGCCCGAGAGGGTGTCCCGGCTCGGACCGTCCGCGGCGTGGGCCGCGGGTATGCCGAACGCCAGCGCACCGGCGAGCAGCGGCAGTGTCGCTGCCATGCTCACTCCGGCACGCCTGGTGGCGCGATTGGATCTCATAGAACCCCCTGCGATGCGGTTCGTCGCATGTAGTGGTTGGTCGGTGAACCACGTGGGACCCCACGCCCTACCAGGGCGGGAGGAATGGATCACAGATGGGGGCCACTCTTTCGATGAACCGTTCATGCCAGGGGAATGAAAGAGCCAAGGAAACCCCAAGTGGCCGTGATTCACGGCTGTTTGGGGCGATTTGTTGGATCTCCATGCCCAAGATCGAGGGTTTTCCCTCGGTCTGTCGGGATGAGGGCAGGGGGAGGTGCGCAGATCCGCGGGCGCGGCGCCCGCGGCCGGACCCGGCGGGCCTCGGCGACCGCCTTGCGTGACTAGTTCCGGGGCTTCGCGCCCCGCTGCTCGAGCAGGCCGGCCATCAGGTCGAGTTCCGACTGCTGCGAGGCGACCATGCCCTGCGCGAGCCGCTTCTCCACGCCCACCGTGCACTTCTCGACGCAGCCCTCGGCCATGTGGATGCCGCCCTTGTGGTGGTCGGTCATCAACTGGAGGTAGAGGACCTCGGCCCGCTTCCCGTCGAGGGTGCCGAGCCGCTTCATCTCGGTGTTGGTGGCCATGCCCGGCATCAGCGAGCCGTCCTTGCCGGAGGCCATGTCACCCATGCCCATCCAGGTCATCGGCGGGTCGGCCGACACTTTCGGCAGCTCCCAGAGGTCGAGCCAGCCGAGCAGCATGCCCCGCTGGTTGGCCTGCGTCTGCGCGATGTCGTACGCGAGCCGCCGCACCTCCGTGTTCCTGGTGCGGTCCCGCACGATGTACGACATCTCGACGGCCTGCTGGTGGTGGACCGCCATGTCCCGGGCGAAGCCGGCGTCCGCCGAGTCGGCGGCGGGCGCCCGCGTCCCGGAGTCGTCGCCGTCGGCCACCGCGTACGTGATCGCCCCGGCCCCGACCAGCACGGCCGCGGCGCCGCCCGCGATCCACCCGAGATGCCTCACTGGGAGAGACCGTTGGTGCAGGCGGCACCCGGCTCGGGCGTCTGCTTGCCCTGCACGAACTCCGAGAAGAACGCGTCGACGTTCTTGTCCGACGCACCCGTCACCGTGCGCTGCTTGCCCCAGGCGCTCAGCATGATCGGGTCCTTCTGGTCGTCGACCGGGCTCATCAGCGTGTACGGGGTCTTCTTGACCTTCGCGGCGAGCGTCTTCACGTCGTCCGCGGACGCCTTGCTGTTGTACGTCACCCACACCGCACCGTGCTCCAGCGAGTGCACGGCGTTCATGTTGTTGACCGCCTTGGTGTAGACGTCGCCGTTGCAGTTCATCCAGACCTGGTTGTGGTCACCGCCGACCGGGGGCTCCATCGGGTAGGACACGGTCTTCGTGACGTGGTTGCGCGCCAGGGTGCCCTTCCAGGTCTTCACCCCGTCCGCGCCCGTGACGAAGTGCCCGGAGGCCTGCTTCGCGTCGCTCGCGGTGTCCTTGTCGTCGGACTGGGACTGGACCAGCACGACACCGCCGACGGCGAGGCCGATGACGACGACCACGGCGGCGGCGATCACCAGGATCCGGTTGCGCCGGTCACGGGAGCGCTCGGCACGGCGCAGCTCCTCTATACGTGCCTTGCGCGAGCCGGTGCTGGTGTTCTTGGCGGAACCCATGGTGAGTCCTTATGAGGATGGGACGGTCGGTGCGCTGATCGTAATCGCCCGGGGAGCTCTGTCGGCAGGGCGGGCGCGGGATTGGCCGAAGCCGTACGGGGCCGGTCGGAGAGTGGGTGAGGGTCGGCCCTTACAGGTGGGGCCGTGAGCAGGCAGTATGGGCACCGGAGCAGGACACCTCCCGTACGCGAGGCGTTCAGACCGAGGTCGCCCGGTCGATCAAGGTCCGCAACGCGCATGAAATGGTGTTGTGGTGGGATGCTCAGGAGCCCCGATCGTCTCCGAGGCGTGGGAGCAGGCGGCCTGACCAGCAAGGATGGGTGGAAGCGGAAGATGGACAAGCAGCAGGAGTTCGTGCTCCGGACGCTGGAGGAGCGTGACATCCGGTTCGTACGTCTGTGGTTCACGGACGTACTCGGCTTCCTGAAGTCGGTGGCCGTGGCCCCGGCCGAGCTGGAACAGGCCTTCGACGAGGGCATCGGCTTCGACGGCTCCGCCATCGAGGGCTTCGCCCGCGTCTACGAGTCCGACATGATCGCGAAGCCCGACCCGGCCACCTTCCAGGTGCTGCCCTGGCGCGCCGAGGCCCCCGGCACGGCCCGGATGTTCTGCGACATCCTGATGCCGGACGGCTCCCCGTCCTTCGCGGACCCGCGCTACGTCCTCAAGCGCGCCCTAGCCAAGACGTCCGACCTGGGCTTCACCTTCTACACCCACCCCGAGATCGAGTTCTTCCTGCTGAAGAACCGCCCGCTGGACGGCTCGCGGCCCACCCCCGCGGACAACTCGGGCTACTTCGACCACACCCCGCAGAACGTGGGCCAGGACTTCCGGCGCCAGGCCATCACGATGCTGGAGTCGATGGGCATCTCGGTCGAGTTCAGCCACCACGAGGGCGCCCCCGGCCAGCAGGAGATCGACCTGCGCTACGCCGACGCGCTCTCCACGGCCGACAACATCATGACCTTCCGGCTGATCATGAAGCAGGTCGCGCTGGAGCAGGGCGTGCAGGCCACGTTCATGCCGAAGCCGTTCTCGGAGTACCCGGGCAGCGGTATGCACACCCACCTCTCCCTCTTCGAGGGCGACCGGAACGCGTTCTACGAGTCCGGCTCGGAGTACCAGCTCTCGAAGGTGGGCCGCTCCTTCATCGCCGGCCTGCTCAAGCACGCCGCCGAGATCTCCGCCGTCACCAACCAGTGGGTCAACTCCTACAAGCGCATCTGGGGCGGCTCGGAGCGCACGGCGGGCGCCGGCGGCGAGGCCCCCTCGTACATCTGCTGGGGCCACAACAACCGCTCCGCCCTTGTCCGCGTCCCGATGTACAAGCCCGGCAAGACCGGCTCGGCGCGGGTCGAGGTCCGCTCCATCGACTCGGGCGCGAACCCGTACCTGGCGTACGCGCTGCTGCTGGCCGCGGGCCTGAAGGGCATCGAGGAGGGCTACGAGCTCCCGCCGGGCGCCGACGACGACGTCTGGGCCCTCTCCGACGCCGAACGCCGCGCGATGGGCATCGAGCCCCTCCCGCAGAACCTCGGCGAGGCCCTGGCCCTCATGCAACGCAGCGAACTCGTCGCCGAAACCCTCGGCGAACACGTCTTCGACTTCTTCCTCCGCAACAAGAAGTCGGAATGGGAGGAGTACCGCAGCGAGGTCACGGCCTTCGAGCTGCGGAAGAACTTGCCTGTGCTGTAGGGGCAGGTCAGGGCAGGTTTTTGCGGTCTTCTTCATGGGGCCCACGGTCGTTGACCGTGGGCCCCCACGGCTGTGCGGCTACGGCTGGGCCGTCTCTGGGCCGTCGGACGCTGAACCGGTGCGTTGGAACACGGAGTCCACCGCCCTCCGGCTACGTCCCTCGCTGCTCGGCAGCAGGTGCGTGTACACCCGGAGCGTGAAGCCAGGGTCGGTGTGCCCGAGGTAGGTACTCAGCGCCTTGATGTTCTCGCCCGCGTCCAGGAGCACGGACGCGTAGAAGTGCCTCAGGGCGTGCATGCCGTGCTCGCGGGCGGCCTGGTGACGTTCGCCCGGCCTGGGCTCAGGAATGACGCCGGCCGCGACGAGTGCGGGCTTCCAGAAATGCGTGTTGAAGTCCGTACGGCGCAAGGCGCCCCGGCCGTCGGGGCGCACGAACAGGAGCTGCTTCGTGACCGGGCGACCGTCAGGGCGCTGCCACGGCAACGTCACCGCTACGGGAGGATGAGCGGCCATGTGCTCCTTGAGGGCGCGCGCGACAGAGTCGGAGAGCGGGACGTCCCGTTCCTTCTCGCGCTTGGGAGGGGCGAACACGAGCTTCCCGCCGGACACCTTCACCTGGTAGGCGACGTGCAGCCAGCCAGTGTCGAACCTGATCTCATCGGCCGGAAGCCCGAAGATCTCGCCCTGTCGCAGACCGCAGCCGGCCCCCAGGTCGACGATGGCACGGTGCTGCGCCGGGAGGGCGGCGCGCACAGCGAACGTCCGCTCGGCAGTCCACGGGACTACACGACGATTACTCGGACCAGGGGCGCGGACCGTGCTGGACTTACACGGGTTCCGGTGCAAGTGGTCGTCCTCTACAGCCGCGGCGAAGACTCCAGAGACGCTCGCAAAGATGACCCGCCGGTAGCTGGACGCGGGAATGGCCCGCTCCAGGTCGGCGAGCCAGTCGCGGATGTTCTCGGGCTTGAACGTGCCCAGGGGACGAGACCCCAGGTAGGGGATGGCGTGGCGCCGGATCTGGACGCTGACAGGTTCCTGCGTGGTGGGGTCTGTTGTCTGCGACTGAAGCCACTTTTCCGCGTACTGCCGGAACGTGATTCGCCCTGCCTTGGGGTCGATGTAGCGGCCGCCGTCCATGTCGGCCTTGGTCTTTGTCAGCCACTGCTCAGCCTTGCGCTTCTGCCCATCGGGGAAGCTCTGCGACTTCTCGGTGCCATCGGGGCCGATGTAGCGGGCCCGATAGCGGAGACCGGTGCCGTGGCGGTCGGACTTCGTGCGGATGCTCTTGCCGTTGGCGTCGTTCTCGGTCTTGAACCAACGGTCTTGGATATGGCCGGCCATGTGGTGTCTGCGTCTCCTCATGCAGAGGGAGGGCCACCGAGGCGGCCCTCCCTGGGAACAGCGATGACAGATCTAGGCGGCGTCAATCTCGGCGCGCTGCTGCCGGGCGACGAAGGCCTGAACGTCAGCGGGGTCGTAACGCAGGTGCTTGCCGATGCGGAAACCGGCCGGGCCGGTGCGCTTCTTGCGCCACTGGTAGACGGTTTCGAGGGGGACACCGAAGATCTCGGCGATGTCGCCCGGGGTGAGGTACCGATCGGGCAAGCCGCCGCGAAGGGCGGCGCGGGGGTCGGGTTGAGCGGAACGGGATCGGCTCATGGGGTGTCCTCAGAAGTTGAGTCACATTGGCATCGGTGACCTCGGACTCCTTGTGTGTCCGAGGCTCGGATTTCTGCGTCACCCGCGCCATCAGCGTCACTATGGTTTCTGACCTGCGGTTTTCGGTGACACGGCAAATCGGTCCTGCGTCACCGGTCCGTCATCGATTGCGTCACCGGGTGACGCAGGTGACGCAGGATGACGCAGAGAAATCCGTCTGCGTCACCGCTGTTGCCGCAGGTCAGCAGCCGTTTTCCGGCCGTGGTGACACGGGTGACGCAGCGTCTTTCTACTTAGGACAAAGAAGGGGCTGCCTGTAGTAGTTGGCTGCGCCTCAGGGCGTGAAGAAGGAGCCGCTGCGCGGCGCGACCTTGGGGCGGCGTTCCGCCGAACAGCAAGAGGAGCACGTGCTCCTCTTGCTGTTCGCTTGTGCCTGCGGATCGCGAGTCAGAACGCCCGCGACTGCTCGTGCGGTGCCGGGGGCAGTGTGCGGGTCATTTCGAGATAGCGGCCCGCTTTGGTGCGGCCCGCGTCGACGACGACACGGCGGGCCGCAAGGGTGGGTTGAAGGCGCTTGAGGCGGTCGGAGAGGACTTTGCCGGTGGTCGGCCACCCCTTCGGCAGGGGACGGCAGTCCGCGCCGCTGTAGAGGCCGCTGAGGCAGGCAAGCCACTCGGTGGACGTCATGCGCTGCGCCGCGCCGGGCTCCATGGTGTCGGCGTGCAGGAGGACGGTCTGTGCGAGGAGGTCACCTTCGATGACGTCGTCGTTCAGGTCGTCCAGACTCGCCCGGTACGCCGCGAGAGCTCCCAGCCCGGTTGCTGCGTCGAACTGCGCGCACAGGTGGGCGAAGTCAGCCATCCGCAGGTCGGTGGGCGTTTCTGCTTCCACGGCCCGGACCTTGACCGTGAGGTCCAGAAGCGAGCCGAGGACGACCGGCAGGACTTCTGCGTACTCGGCCCACAGTTCGGCCTCGGTGCGCCGGACCTTGGGGCGTTCCAACCGCAGTGGGAGGAGCCGGTCCGCGAGGTCGGGGCGGATGACGCCGACGTCGATGCCGGTGAGGAGCAGGGGTCGGCGGTAGCCGACGCGGAAGACATCTCCGTCGGTGAACAGGGCCCGCTTGACGCTCTCGGCTCCGGTCACGATGCAGCACATTGCGTCGGACAGGTCCGGCGTGACGTGGGAGAGGTTGTCCAACGCGGTGACCCATCCCGCCGCCACTGCTGCAATCAGGCTTTCCTCATCCTTCGGTGCCCGCCGCAGGTCACCGCTCATCCCTTCAATGATCCGGGTGAGCATCCGTCCCCCGGTGGACTTGCCCGCGCCCTGGGGGCCGGTGAGGAACGGCGCGGGCACAGGCACGGACGGTCCGAGGCAGCCGATCAGCCACACGATGGCCAGGCACTCGGTTTCCGCGTTGGCGAAGTTACACAGCCGCATCAGGAGGTCGATCCCCTTCCCGCCGGTGTCCTTCGCCGGCAGCGGGAGCTCCCCGGTGAGCTGTGTGCGCCGCCAGCAGACTTCGCGTGGGTCGGGGGTAAGGATGTCCCACCCGGTGGGGTGGATGCGGACGGACCTCCCGTCACCGCGTCCTAGGTCCAGCCACGTCGCCCCGTCGAACCCGGGGGCCACGCGGATGTGCACGGGCTGAACGTCTTCGGTGAGCGCGAGTGCTTCGATCAAGTCCAAGGCTTCCTTGAGCGCGGAGCCGTTGAAGACGCCGATGCCGTCCTTGAACAGTCCGACCATGAGTTCCTGCCTGTGGCTGCCGGTGGTGCCCTGTGAACGGATCGGGCGGGCCACAGGGTGGCCCTTCTTCTGCGCGTAAACGGTCCCGTCCGCGGTGCGGAAGTATCGGAAGTGCTCCTGCGCGTAGTCCGCGATGACTTCGCGGCCGGGAGTCTTGTCGTCGTCAGACATGGTTCAGGCCCAACGTGGTCAGGGCGTTGGTCCACGCATCGGTGCAGTGCCGGGCCGATTCACCCTTGGCTTGCGCTGCGGTGAACAGGCGCGCGGTGTGCGTCTCGGTGAGACAGCCGCACCGGCCGTGTGTGGACAGCACCGCGAGGAACGTGCGGTAGACGGTGGCGTGCACCGCCTCCCGGGCCTCGGTGATGCGCTGTTCCGCCATGGCGATCCCACGGTCCAGATAGGTCGGCGTGCGGTGCGGGCACTCATCCCCACTGGCCAGCGCGGGCATCGTGACGCACACCGAGCGAAACGGAGCGGGCTCCTTGACGATCAGCGCTCGCACGGCATCCGGCAAGGGCGCCATGGTTCCGGTCCCGGAGCCGAGCCAACGGGCGTATTGCATGGACGACTTGATGTCCACGCCGGGCCGTACGGCATTGGCCGACGCCGTGGGCCCCATGTAGAGCCAGTGCTCACCGCGCGTCGTCGGCACGGTCCGCGTGGCGGGCAGGGTCTCGCGGGCCCATGCGATGGCTTCGGCGTGGTCTAGGTCTACGACCGTCAACCAGGCCCCGCCGGGGTGATAGGCGACCGCACGTGCCCGCATCCATGCGCGGCGCCAGATGCCGGACTCGATGACGTCCGGGTCGGTGGTCGCGGCGGCCCAGCCGTGGCAGGGCGCCGGGCAGGTGCAGAAGCCGGGCGTCCTCATGTTCGGCCGGCCACCGCATGCGTTCTTGGCGCAGGCCCGGCAGTTACCGAACGGCACCTTTCCCTCGCGCAACGGCAGCACGGGCACGCCTTGAGCCGCGAGGGTGAGCGCGGTACGCAGATGTTCGCTCATGCCGCCACCTCCAGTGGCCGTGTTGCGGTGAATTCGAGCAGCAGTCCGTAGGCGTGGTGTGCCTGGCGGGGCACGACTCCGTTGCCGAGGATGCGGAGCTGTTCTTTGCGGGGGATGCCGGGCACGGCGGTGACCCACCCGTCGGGCAGGCCCATCAGCCATTCCGTGAAGACCGGGGACAGCCGGCGGTTGCCGCGCGTTCCCGGCTCGGTCGGGCAGGGTGCCGGCCGTCCGGTGATCTGCTCCCAACGGCGGATGGCGGGCCCGTAGTCGACGCCGTCCGTGGACACCCATGAGCCGCTGTAGGGGAGTCGGTTGACGACGAACTCGTTGAGCGGGCGGGCGTTGCGGTCCATCAGGTTGGAGGCGCCGGACCGCCAGTCCCGTGCGGCCGGTGTGGGGACCAGGCTCAGGACTCCGGGTTCTCCGGGGTGGCCGGCAGTCGGGTCACTGCGGTGCGCAGGTTCAGGCCGCCCTTGCGTTTGGGGGAGGTGCCGGGGCCGCCAGTGCCGTCCGAGGTGGTGGGGGTCGGCATCAGCGGGATGGGCAACTGAGAACCAGCGATCCCGTTCGTGCGGGGCGCCGGTTTCGGGGTCACCAGCTCGTAGACATGTCCACCGCGCGTCATACCCGATCGCGGCCAGGTCCGCGGCGACGACGTCCAGCCCCCGCGAGCGGAGCGCCGCCACGTTTTCCAGGAACACGAGACGCGGTCGAAGGACGCCCACAGCCTGAGCGACGTTTTTCCAGACCCGAGACCACCGTCCATGGATTCCGTCCTTTCGACCAGCGTTGGAGATGTTCCTGCACGGGAAGCCGGCGGCGACGACGTCAGGCCGGTACAGGTCGCGGACTTGGCGCCAGTCCACGGCGGTGATGTCCCCGAGGTTCGGCACCCCGGGGTGCCGGGCGGCGTAGACGGTGGAGGCGTAGGGGTCGTTCTCGGCGTAGGCGGCGACTTGGCCGCCGATGTGGGCCCGGATCGCGGCTTCCAGGCCGCCGTAGCCGGCGCACAGCGCCACGATGGTTGGCGGTAAGCCGGGGGCTCGCGGGATGTCGGTGGGTTGCGTCATGCTGGGGGATCTCCACTTCGTTGGGTAGAAGCAGGCGCGGCCCGGTCTTGGCGGAAGGGGTCGCGCCTGCGCTGTTGGGCGGGAGCTGTTTTCGGGGGTGGCTGTGGAGTGGGTGGCGTTGACCAGCACCGTGGTGGGCGGTGGGATCGCCATGGCCTCGGCTGGCACGTTGGAGCTGTGGCGTTGGAGGCGGGACCGAGGGGTGCAGCACGTGGAGACGCGGAGGGTCCTCTACGGCTCGTATCTCGCGGCTCTGGCCAAGTCACGGCACACATGCAGCCTCATGGCACGGGAAACAGCACTGCCGGACGACGAGCGCAGAAGGGCCGTGTGGGACGCGTTCGAACCGTGCGCCAGCCTTCGCTACGAACTGGCGATCTCCGCACCGCCCTTTGTCGTTGAGCCCGCGGAAGCCACGTTTCGCAGGCTCCGGGACATCCGCGACACCGTCGCGCAGGGCCTGCCCCCGGACAGCGGGGAATACGCCCGAGGTCGCACGGAGTACGACAAGGTCCACTTGGCCCTTCGCAAGGCGATGAGGCGGGACCTCGGTGCGGACGCCTAGCCGTGGAAGTGGTTGCGCTTGATCACGGCTTTGCGGATGTTGACCGTGGTCCCCTGCTTGGGGCCGGACGCAGAGAAGATCTGCACCGCGATCCATCCGCCGAAGATCACGGCGGCGAGGGTGATCAGTTGGGTGATGAGCGCGGTGAGTGCCGCGATGAACGTCGTCAGCAGGATCAGCCCGCCGCACACAGCGGCGAACCCGATCCCCCCGACTGCGACGTTCACGGCCGCCCGCGAGACAGCCGGCTTGGCCGCGAGGGGTTCGGGCTGGACGGGGTTGATCGCGTAACCGGTGACGATCCGTCCGTCGGGAAGGACGATGCTCGCCACGGCCGGAACGCTGCCCGGCTGCATGGCCACGAGCGGCGCCGGCGCCATCGTGGCGGGTGCGAGGGGTATGGGCTGGTGGACTTCTACGGCGGTCCTGGGGTGGCTGGTGGTGGGGTGTTCGGGGTACATGCGGAATCCCTTCCGGCGCTTGGTCAGGGAGGCGGGGGCACACCCTTGGGGGTGGGCTGTGGTGGGGGTTTTCGGGGGCTGACCTGGGGTGCCTCCCTGACTCCCTGAGCGATCATTTGTGCAGCTCAGGTGCAGGGAGGCGGGTCAGGGAGGCTGTCAGGGAGTTCTCCCTGCCTCCCTGACCCGTGCGGGGTCGGCTCCCTGTCATCCGTCGGCGGAAGCGGAAGCGGAACCGTCCGTGTCGCGGTTGGCGAGTGCTTGGGCGACGCGGTCGCGGCTGACGACCATAACCCCGTCGGACTTGTGGGGCTCCGCGCCGGCGTCGTCGAGCACGCGCTTGAGGTCGAGGAACGACCAGCCGCTGTATGCCTTCTCGTTCAGGGTGGCGAGCCGCTTGAGGACGTCCTTGGTGCGGACCCTTGGGGCGTCTCCGAGGGCGCCGAGGATGTCGGCGAGCGGGTCGCGCTCCTCGCCCTGCTCGATGACGGTGAGGGTGGCGATCCCGTCCCGCAGGGCCTTGGCGCGGTCGGCGATGACGTGGGCTTCCTCGGTGCTGATGTAGTGCGTGCGGACTGTGATGGACGACTGCCCGGCAGGGACCTTGATGCCGTCGGAGGCGATGACCAGGGTTCCTTTGTCGAGCCCGGGGCGCAGTAGGTGCGGGGCGGCGCCGCCGTTGACGGCCTTGTCCCCGAGTGCCATGCGGGACTGCGACTCGGTGCCCAGCGCGAGGGATGCGCGGGTGTGGGCACCCTCGCGAACCAGCTTGGGAAGGTTCTGGTCGGTCGGGTCCTGCGTGCCCTGCCACAGCAGCACGTTGACCGCGCGGCCCTGGTTGTGAAGCTTCCGGGCGGCCATGAAGTACCGGGAGGTGGCCTTCGATCCGCCGTAGAAGCGGCCCTCTTCGTCCTTGAGCGGGCACATGAACGCGACCTGCGCCTCATCCACGTTCACGATCAGCGCGGGGAACTGCGTTCCGGGCGGAGCCATCAGACGCCGGTTCATCTCCTCGACCGCGTCTTCCAGCATCTTCGTGACCTGGATGACGTGGTCGTCGGTCGGGCCCTGGATGAAGCGGGTCGCGAGCCCTTCGAACATGGCCCAGTCACCGACGCCCTTGAGGTCACCGACCCAGAACTCCACCGACCGATCCAGCGCGGCCCACAGGGCCAGCGCGCGGAGAGCTGCGGTCTTGCCCTGGTTGGACAGGCCCGTGATCAGAAGGTGCCGCTGGTAGACCGAGAGCGCCGCCGCGTCGCCGCGCAGGTCCTGGCCCCAGGGCGCGCGGCCCTTGGCGTAGTCGGCGGTCATCGTCTCGTCGGTGACGAGCAGGGACGGGCCGATCGGCTCGTCGAGTGCACCGGAGTCGGCGACCCACAGGCGGACCGTGCGGGCGGCCTGCGGGATGGTGATGAACACCTCGTGCTCGTGCCGGGTGAGGTTCTCCGCGAGCTTGCGGCGCCGGTTCTGCACCTCGATCGTTGAGACCCCGGACGGGAGGGTGACGTCGACTTCCACGCCGCATCCCGCGATCCGGATCGGACCGAGCATCCCGGCGCCGGCATCCCCCATGTCCTTGATGGCGGTCCGCAGGGCAGGCACGCCGAGGTCGCGCAGGGCCTTGACCACAATGGACGGGGTGATCGGCTCACCCTCACTGTTGCGGACATTGTCCGGCAGGGCCCAAGCAGGGGCGGCTTGCTGGTGCTTGCCCACGGCCCACAGGGCGAGCAGGGCCAGGAACGGACCGAGGGTTACGGCCGGGCCCCACACCACCTGAGCGATGGTGATGAGCAGGTTGATGAAGTCCACCGTCGCCATCAGCGGCGTGAACACGTTCCCGGCATCTTTCGTCGCGACCGCCATGACCACACCGAGCGCGATCAGTGATCCGACGCTCATCCCGGCGCCGACCGCGACGCCTTTGGCCGCGTCGATCGGGGAGGTGATCAGGTCCATGCGGCGTTGGTGGCGTTCGCGGCGGAAGTGCTGCCCGCGCTCTTCCCACTCAGCGGCCAACTCGTGGTTCCCCGCGGCTTCTGCCGCGCGGATCATCCGCTCGTACCGGGAAGCGGTCCGACCGTCCCATGTCCGCTTGGCCGCGATCCTCGCGCCGCCGGCGACGAACAGTGTGTGCCGGGCCATGGCGCGGGCTGTTGTCTTGGTGACGTCGTGCGTCACAGCCGTACGCACCGCGCGCCCGGAGCGGATCCAGAGCGGCACGGGCTTGGCCGGCGCAGGTTCGGGGACCACGGTCAGGGTGGTCACGGGCGCCGGATCGGTGTTCTTGTGCAGGTGAACGACGTTGTCACTCATGCTGAGATCTCCTGAGTCAGGCGGCGCGGGCGCCGGGAACGATCTGGTCGGCGAGGTACTCGCGGCTGTACGCCTCGCGCTCTTCCTCGTCGTGGCAGCGCTCTTGCTCGCGGGACTGCCGGCGGGACTGGCGCTCGATGTTGAAGCAGTGGCGGCGGTCGCGGATGATCCGCTCGCGGACGCCCTTGCGGCTGAACTGCATGGCGTGGACCAGCTCGTGCACGAGGGTGATGGCGAACTCACCCGGGCTCTGGTTCTGGTCGACGTTGATCAGGACCAGCACCGACCCGTCCGCGAGCGGTACCGCCCTGCCAGCGCAGTCGCGGCCCTCCCGGGCGGCGTGCCGCTCCTCGCGGTCCTTGACCCGCTTGTCGACCCCGCCACCTGCCAACTCGACTTCCGCGAGGATGGCCAACTCGGCCATGCCGCGCGGGTTCGTGAGGGTGATCTGAACGTCCGGCATGCTGCCCGGCACGGACCGGTTGACCACCTTCACCGCAGGTGTGGCGAGTTGTTTCGCGGTGCGGAGGGTGGCGCGGTAGCCGAACAGCTTGTGCGTGCTGACCTCGATCTTCACTGCGGGCACTCCTCGGGGTAGGCGCAGGTCACGCAGGTTCCGAGCGATGAAGGGATGACGTATCCGGCGTCCGTGCGGCACTGCGGGCAGGTGCGGCGGGCGAGCATCGCTTTCGCGAGTGCGGCTCGCCGGCCGGCGGTCATGGGCCGGACGGGCTTGGCGCGGTCGACGCGGTACAGGTAGGCGACCAGCGGGCCGCGCCGGTAGCGCGGGCGCAGGATCTGCGCCGCTATCGGCTGACCCCCCGGACGCAGCCCTCGGGCCCGTAACTGCCGACGGGTCGCGAACCCGTCCGGGGCGAGCCGCCACGGGTAGGTGGGCAGTCCGTAGCGGGCGCCGTTCGGGTCGAAGCACCTACCGAACGAGCCGCCCATCAGACGCTCTTGGCGGCGCGCTCAGCGGTCAGGGTGTCCCGCAGCATCCGGGCGTTCGCCGGGGACGTGTGGACGGTCTTGCGGATGCCTTCGGCTGTGATCCGGTCGTCCGACCAATCGGCCGTCGCGGTCCGTGCCTCGTCGAGCAGTTGCGCGGCGGTGCGGCGAGGCTTCGGGGATCGAGCAACCTCCGGAACCCGACCGGTTGCCCGGCGGGGTCGGGTCGACTCCGCGGCGACCGGGCGGCGCTCGATCGCGACGACCGGAGCCGGGGTGGGGAGTGGCTTGGCGAGCGGGGTCGACTTCAGGAAGTCGACCGTCACCGGATCGGGTATCCGCACCGGCAGCACCGACGCGGGCGCGGGGGTCGATACGACGAGGTCAGCCGTAGACCGATTCCTCAGCGTCTCGGTGGATTCCTCCGCATTCGCGCCCGGTCCGAGGATCGGGTCGGGGCGGTGGTGGAGAACCTTGGCGACCAGGTCGGAACCGAAGTAGATCGACCCGACCGGAAGCGACGTCGCGAGCAGGACCAAAGCCCAGTTGGCTGGGTCCCAATTGGCGAGCCGCGTCCAGTCGAGTTGCGCGTCATGGAGTTTGGGGACCAGGCCGTGCACGTAGTTGAGGACCAGGGAAGCGAGCGTGTAGGTGCCCAGCACCCGCAGCGCGAATGTCCGATCCTTGCCCGCGAGTACGAGGGTGGCGACCAGGGCGAGGGCCATCAGGCCGTCGACCACGAACGGGTAGAGCGTCGCGGCCGTGTTGTCCGCGCCGACCGCGTTCGCGATGTCCCGCAGTGCGTTCCACGAGACGCGGAACGCCATGGCGACCACGGCGACCAGGGCCAGCACGAGAGCGGCCCTGCCTTTGCGGTGAAGGTTCATGCCGCACCGCCCGCCGTGCTCGCGCCGGCGCGGTTGGCCTGGTCGCGTTCGGCGGCCAGCACCCGTCGGGCGGCCCGGCGGATACGCCGGATGTCCAGCTCGGTGGGCGTGCGGTCAAGGGTGGTGATCTGCGCGTCGAGCAGGTCGACGTCCGCCAGGATCGCGGGCATCTCCAGGTCGATCGCGTCCAGCTCCCCGTTCGTCGGCTCCATGAAGTCGGCGAATGCGGTAACAGCGTCCTGAACAGTGACGATGGGACTCATTGGGTCGTGTTCCTCTCACACAGGAACGGCCCGAACAGCGGCCCCGGTGTTCCAGCACCGGGGCCGCGCGCCGTTGAAGTCGGTAGATCCGGCTCCCCTCAGCGCTGCTCGTACGAGACGAGCAGCGGAGGCAACCGGCCGCAGGTGCCCTGCGGAAAGGTCGATAGGCGCTGTACTCGCACCCGGGACAGAGCCCGTGTACGCCGCCCTCTTGATCGTGGAGGTGGGGCGGTTTCCCTCAGGCGCACTGTTTAGTTCTCAAGGAACGACCGGCAGGGGGCTGGCTCCCGCAGGAGGGCTATCCCGAACCGACCGGGCTTCGAAGCAGCCCTAAGAAGACCGCTCCGGATCGCTGTCCCAGGACTGCGACCGACTGAGAAAGAGAATGCACCGCAGTCCCAGGACTGTCAACAGTCCTGGGACTGTGCTTCACTGGACGCGTCGAGAGGAGTTCTGTAGTGGCACCGAAGTGGCGGGAACTGGCGGACAAGCTCGCCGAGCAGATCAGGAGCGGCGAGTACGCTCCGGGCGTCCAGTTGCCCCAGATCAGGGACCTTGTGGCGGCCGGCGAGGGCTCAAAGGACACTGTCCACAAGGCATACAAGGCGCTCGAAGTGCAGGGACTAGTGACCTCTTCGCGAGGCCACGGCACGGTGGTGCGACAGCAGACGCCTCTCAAGCGGCTCGGTATCGCTCGGTACGACAAGGCCAAATGGCGCGACGGTGACGAGGTGGCGTTCATCGCCGACCGCGTGGCATCCGGCCGTGCCTACCGCCGGAACGAGCAGACGCAGAGCGTCAGCCGGGTGCCGGCCCCGCCACTCGTGGCGGAGGCGCATGGTCTGCCTGAGGGTGCAGACGTCTACGCGCGGGCCCGGCTCGTAAAAGAAGGCTCGCAGCCGACGCACACCCTCACCAGCTACTACAGGCCCGAACACGTCGAGGGCACACGGATTGTGGACCCAACTCCGGGGCCCGCCGGCCGTGGCGGCGGTTTCCGAGTCCTCTATGACGCTGGGTACGAGATCGACCACATGAAAGAGGACCTGTTCGCCCGGGTCCCTACCGACGAGGAATCCCAGCTCTTGCAGCTCTCGCCGGGGGAGTGGGTCGTCGAGTTGCACCGCACCACATTCACCGCCGACGGGACTGTGGTGGAGTTCGCGATCGGGGTACACGCAGCCACACGGTTCTCGTGGTCCTACGACTTCAAGGTGCCCGACTCGGCGAAGACTGAGGGTGAGCGCAAGTGATCTCGACGCAGGCATGGGCCGATGCACAACTGCTCTGGGACTTCCAGGAAATGGGGCACGAGCTGCGCCCATGCTCTGTCGCGATAGGACTTGGCAGTCACGACCTCGGCGTCGCGGAAACAACCGCCGATCTCTACCGCCGGGGCATGATGCCGCTGACCGTCTTCACCGGGGCGACCAGCCGCACCACACGCGACCGCATGCCGCGAGGCGAGGCTGAGCACTACCGCGAGCGGGCGATGGAACTGGGGATGCCAGCCGATGCCATCCTCGTGGAGCCGCGGGCTCGGAACACAGCAGAGAACATCCGATTCGCGCGCGCACTGCTGGAAGAGCACCAGATCACGGTGTCGTCCGTCCTGCTGGTGAGCAAGCCGTATGAGGAACGACGGGCCTACGCAACCGCACGCAAACTATGGCCCGAAGTCGAGTGGGTCAGCGCGTCCACACCCATGACTCTGGCTGACTACGTCGACTCGATCGGAGACGCACGCCTGGTCATCGATATGCTGGTTGGCGCGCAGCAACGGCTCATGCTCTACCCGCAACAGGGCTTCATGATTGAGCAGTTCGTGCCTGGAGAGGTGGCCGCAGCGTACGAGCGCCTTCGCGAAGCCGGGTTCACAAGTCGGCTTGTGGAGGGCACCGCAGAGGCGAATTGATCAAACCGTCATTGTTCGTCAAAAAGCTCCCCTCTGTCAGCCAGCTCGACCGGCAGCGGCAGCACCCTGCACTTGGGTGACTGAGCCCTCCAGAATATTCAAATCACCATGGAACTCTGTGATCCAATTTGCGGTCTCTTGCTCCACCACCTGTGCCACAGATTCCACGAATTCCTCCAGCAAATCGAACTGGCGAGCCAGCAGTGGACCGGCAAGTTCATCCCGCGGAGAGTGGACATACTTCATCCACTGTACTTGAAAAACCATAAGCATGCGACGCAATGCTGTGGCCGTAGCAAGGTACCGAGTCCAAGACGATGAGAAACCGAATACCTTGTCAACGGCAATAAGACCCGCGCCTAGGCCGATGAATCCGTAACCCCAGATGGCATTACTGGATATCTTGAGGCCTACGGCTACGACGGGCGCTACTGTGCCCAGAGTAATGAACGTTACAGCTAGGAAACGTAGCGTGCGAGACCATCGAGCTTTACTTGTCTTTTCTCTTAAGTACCAATCGATCGTTTCAGTTACCTGATGTTCAACCCAGCCGAATACGGCCTCTGCTACCTCTGTGGAGTTAGCGTCAACGGAAAGGCGAGGCGCGGTCACCGGACCCAAGTTTTCCGAGGTCCCACCAGGGTTTCCATCCACGGTTAGGCTACCTCGTTATTTCTCGTCCAGTAGCTGGTGTCTAGTAGTCTCTTCCCCTCTGAGGCTCCACTAAGAATCTGCGAGAATGCATCCAAATCGATTGTATTCAGGCTTCTGAGTTTAGAAAGCCTTACCATGAAATCGTTCGCCATGTTGCCAGTAACGAAATATCCGGATTGGCCGGCAGCGTAGCATGTGGCGATCAACCAAAGAAGAAGAGCCAGTCGTTCGTCGCCAGGTGCCAATAGACCCTCAGCGTCACGGTAGGAATCGACTGTTTCTTTCCAAGGGTGATCTGGGAGCAGGAAAACCTGGCCGCCCATTCGCACTCCGATGATATCTTCGGAAAAACCGCTCAACTCAACTTTTGAGAGCGGAGCCAGGAACTGAGAAATCGAGCCTCGGACGTCCTTTTCTGCGGCCTCTACCTGCAATTCGCGTGGAATTTTGACCTTCGACCATCGAGGCTCGGAACTCTTTTCAAGCATCACGTCAAAGTAGCGCGCCTCAAGGTTGGCCACTAGCCTTGCCGGCTGCCACACGTCACTAACGTACGTGTGAAGTGGGTTACTAGCCGAGAGGGTGGTGCACAAGAGCGCTTCGTTCTGTTGAATTTGATTAATGGGCTCGCCCAAAGCCTTCATGAGCGACGTCCGCGATACGGTTGAAGAAAGATCTCGAAGAAGATGCTCGGCGTGATAGGAGATATTTCCTTCGCGGCAATGTAGGGCAGAGAAGGCTTCGAGATCGCTGGCACTGTACTGCCGTCTGATCCCGGTAATATCTTCGGCAAGGAACAGGGGCACACTCCGAAGCGCAACATCGAATTGTTCGCTAAGTTGGCTCCTGCGACGTTGCCTCTGCGCAAGGATCCGGGCCATGTACGTACCTTCCTGCACCGCAAAGGTAAGTGACTGTCCCCGGCTTGCCTGGAGTTCTTCGACTTCATTTTCGATGTGTTTAGCGTAAGCGCTGTAGATGTCTCGCATTAGAATCTCGCGGGCGGGAGTTGCGTCAAGAGACTTGCGAGCTACATCCGTTCGGGGAGATTTCAGGCCGCACGAATTGACCAGTGCCCAAATACCGCTGTTCTCCGAGAAGCCTGGCGACGTGCCCTCGACTTTAATGCCTTCGACACAGATACCAAAGCCTCCCTGAGGAATATCTACTACCCGCTCCCAGGGTTCGTGATCTCGAAGGTAAATGAAGCTCCAGGTCTTGAAGTAGTCGTCTCGTTGAAGAGCGTACGCAATGGAAAATTCCTCTTCTTCCAAGCATTTAATTCGCACTTTGCCTTCCGTGAAGTCTTTCTCCGTATATGTTCCTTCGTTTAACATTGAAACGCGAAGCGCTTCGGTCAAAGTGGAGAAGCCAACTCGTACAGATTCAGCTCCATCGATCTCCATCGAGACGTGGCAACGAGGCATCACAACCCAGTCGTGCGCAGCCTCAAAAATGCTGTCCGTCTCGACGCTGTGTCGTACCTTGAGCCGAACGATAGTCCCGTTGTTTGAAACACCTTCAGGAATTTCCGAGCCAGCCTTGTTTAGCAGTTGCACAAGGTACTGACCGTGAGCCGTTCGCAGTGAGAGTTGCCTTCCTTCCTCTTCATCGGTATGTGCTGTAATTACTTCAACAGTATCGGCGATCATGAATGTTGACATTACGCCAATGCCGAAGCGACTGATTGGACTGAAATCAGGATTCTTTTTCTTGAATTCCTCCTCTTGATATAGGCTAGATCCGGCTTTTAGCAGGTTGTCTCTGATGACCCTTTGCGTCATCCCAGTCCCGTTGTCTCCAACCTCCAGGATCCTTTTTTCCGAGTCCCATTTAATCCACACCCTTCCCAGCTCTTCTGACTTTTCCTGATAGCGCAAGCGCACTGCGTCGATAGAGTTTTGCAAGAGTTCTCGCAGGACGACGCGGGAGTCGTTGTAGAGGGTGTGGCCGGTGAGCAAATCCAGGACTTTCCTCTGATCGAGAGAGAACCGGAACTGCTGAGGAAGGAAGCCCTTGGCTTTGACGTTTCTCGAATCAATTGAACGCCAAGGAAATTCGTGTGGAGCGGCGTGCATCTCACGGGACGTGAGAATCCATCGGTTGCTCTGTTGTAGCTGCTGCTCCGCATAGTCCAGGTAGGAGGTCAACCCGAAGTAGGCCTGACCGCTTGTGAAGTTCGCATAGACCTCTACGGTGTCCGGTTCGCCGTGCGGATCGGCGGAACCGTCTGGCTTTTTTGCCATCTGGTTACGCACGGTCCGAACGGGTTCCTGCTTGGCCCACTCGAATTGACTAATGGGATCCGATGGGGTGATTAGGCGATAGGTGAATGACGGAGTGCGATCCTTTGTCATGTGCAAAAGATCGGCGGTCCTTAGAAGTACAGCCGAGTACTGAACATTGGCACACTCGTCCCTGTCTAGCCCGTACGGATTCGAAACAGGGTACCTTTCGGTGTCATAAAGGTTGTCCAGATGGTGACTCTCGCACACGAAGGCCAAATCCTCCCGGAATGGCTGACCCAAGGGTGCGAGAATCTCTGAAACGATTTCTTGCGCGGCCGAGGAAACGCCCAACTTTGCTGGAGCGTCCCCGAGAATCCAGTTCTTGATTCTCGTAGCGTGATTATGGCGAACGTACTCTTGATACTGCATCCGTTCAATGTCGACTCCAAGGTCCCTTAGTTCTTCGAGTCGAAATTCATAATTTTTGCCATCGTCGTCATTAGTGAGAAGGGTGTTTCGCTTGAAGTCTTCGAATCCGCTGTTGGATCGGTTTCGGTACTCTTCCTTAGTTACCAACATGCCGAGATCGTGGAAGTAAACTCCCAAAACCGTGAGGAGCCAATCCCCCACGGTCATAATTTCCTTCGTTCGCTCAGGGATAATCCAATCAAGAGATTTGAGCATGCCGTCTACATGCTTCATGTCGTGCTTGGTGTATTCGTCGAAAATTCCATCAGTGCCGATGAGTTCAACTAGCTGAGCCACTTGGCGGCGCACGTGAATAATGTTGATTCCGCCGAACGCTTCAAGCTGTACCGCAGCTTGTGCCTTGACCTCAGCTGCGGTCTGGAGTCCCTCGGTCAAGACGTCTCCCGGTTTGTCGCCCTTGCATCGCGTGAGAACCCAACACTCTACTGTCGATTTGAGGCCCTGTCAGGGGTTGACGCTAGAACGCCAAATCGTGGCAAGGGGCGCGACCTCCAGGCTCCAGAAATGCAAGATTCTGACACATAAGACCCAAATCTGGAGTGAAGTAGCGGCATCCCGTGAATTGTTGAAGTGTCAACGAGTCGAGGGTTTGGTGCACCTTCATCCGGACGCGGGCAGTCATCGCAGGGCTGACCCGCATACCTGTGACTTCAGGTGGGCTTTGTAGGACGTGGGGGAGGTTGAAGGCGGACTGAGTCGGCTTACCCTCGCCGTCTGGACGTCCCTCTCGAACCAGATAGGCCTATCGGGGCGGCAGCGGGTATCTCGGGGGCCCGCCGGTTGGTGCTTCCCTTGGAAATGTCCGAGGCGTGCGACACGTGAGCGGCGGCCCGATGACGCACTTGCTTCCCTCAACGTTGGAAGCAGCCTTTGTCGGGGCCGTCGCTGGGCCGTCAACGGGCAACCCGCAACGACAACCGACGGCCTCGGACGACCTGACTTGCGCAGGTCAGGGGCGGACCAGATTGGATCGCCCCACGTGGCTGGCGGCCCTCGTCAATTCCTCCGCAACAAGAAGTCGGAGTGGGAGGAGTACCGCAGCGAGGTGACCGCGTTCGAGCTGCGGAAGAACCTGCCGGTGCTGTAGGGGCACGGCGGTGCGGGTCTGTCTCAAGGGTCCGCGCGGAAGCGACACGCAGGGCCGGCGGTCATTGATCGTCGGCCCTGCGCTGTGTCCGGCGGGGCTAGCCGATGTATGCCGGAGATACCGCCGCCGTGCTGATGCGGTGTGGGGTTCCCGTGCCGTTCGACGGGATTGTGTACAGGTCGGCGCCGTAGTCGCCGGGGAGGGCGTAGACCAGGGTGTGGTTGTCGTGCCAGACCGCCTGGTCGTCGACGCTGCGGGGCTCCGCGAGGGCGGTTTCGCGGCCGGTGCGCAGGTTCAGGACGTACAGGTGCCACGGGGCGTCCGCCGGGAGGCCCTTGACGCGCTTCTTGTAGGCGACGCGGGTGCCGTCGGGGGACAGGGACGGGCATTCCACGTTGGTGTGCAGGGTGGTGACGGTGCGGGCCCGCAGGTCGCCGCGGACCAGGTAGGTCGAGCCGTGCGTGGCCATCGTGGCGTAGAACGTGCGGTCGTCGTCCGCGAAGGTCACGCCCCAGAAGTTCACGTCCGCCGCGTGATAGGCCCTCCCGTCCTTGACCACCCGGTACGCCTCCAGCGACGGCGTCAGCCGGCCCGTGCGCGTGTCGACGATCGCCGCCCGTGTCGAGAAGTTCGTGCCCGCGTACGAGTCGCCGCCGACGAACGCCGTCCAGGCCGCGAACCGCCCGCTGGGCGAGACCCGGGCCCGGGACGGGATCCCCGGCACGTCGTAGCGGGCCCGCTCGTGCAGCGTGGCGTCCAGGATCACCGCCCGGTATGTGTCCCGCACCGCGCCGTGCGCCGCCTGGAGACACACGCCGGTGCCCGAAGCGGCGTAGAAGCGCAGGCACTTGACGTCCGACGCGACGCGCGGGCCCGACGGGTCCGACGCCGGGACGGCCGTCAGCTCGTCGCGGTGCGGACCCCACGCCATGTTGCGGAACACCAGCCGCCTCGAATCGGTCAGGGACACCGGCCCGGCGGTGATCCGCGGGCCGCCCGGCCGGGCCTGGTTCCGGCGGTCCGCGCGCGCCGAGGCGTGCAGCACGGAGGCCACCGCGACGCCCGCGAGGACGACCAGGGCGCAGGCGAGGACCAGGATGCGGTTGCGGAGTGTCATACGAGGCCTTCTGAGGGGGTGGTGGCGCGGATCGGGCGGAGGCTCAGGGCGAACGCCGCGCACAGGGCGAGCAGGACGGCCGACGCCGTGAGCGCCGTACGGTCGCCCCACGCCGTCCAGGCCGCGCCGAAGCCGAGCGAGCAGACGAACCGGGCCAGCGCCTGGCCCGTCTGGACGAGCGCGAGCCCGGACGAGCGCAGCTCGCTCGGCACGCTGTCCGAGGCGGCGGCCATCAGGACGCCGTCGGTCGCCGCGTAGAAGCCGCCGTGCAGCAGCAGCACGGCGCAGGCGGACGCGGTGCCCTGCCAGGAACTGAGCAGCAGCGCGTACGCGAGGAGCAGGGCGCCGTGCCCGCCGAGGAACACCCGCCACCGGCCGGCCCGGTCCGCGAGCCGGCCGAGCGGGACGGCGAGCAGGAGGAAGGCGGCGGCGGTGCCGAGCGGCAGCAGCGCGAACCAGCGGTCCGGCACCCCGAGACGCCGCTGGAGGAGCAGGAACACGAAGGAGTCGCTGACCGTGGCGAGCCCGAGCAGCAGCGCGCACACCGCGATGCGCCGCAGCTCCGGGCGGTGCAGCAGGGCCAGGGCGGCGCGCAGGGTGGGGCGCGGCGCGGCGGCCGGTTCGGCCGCCTGGCCGCCCGTGCCGGCCGCGGTTACGGGACCGGCCCCGCTCTCCGTCCCGGTTTCCGGACCGGCCCCGGTCCTCGTCCCGGTTACGAGCCCGGCCCCGCTCCCCGTCCCGGTTTCGAGGCCGGCACCGGTGCCGGGCGGCCCGCCGGTGTCACCCTTCGTGCCGGCGCCGCCCGGTACGAAGAGCACCAGGACGAGCACGCCGACCACGGCCACGCAGAAGCTCACCGTGAACACGGCGTCGTAGCCGTCGACGGTGGCGCGCAGGATCAGGAAGGCGGCGAGCGGGCCGAGCAGGGCGCCCGCGGTGTCCATCGCGCGGTGCACGCCGAAGGCGCGGCCACGGTTCTCCGGGGTGCTCGACAGGGAGATCAGGGCGTCGCGCGGGGCGGTGCGCAGCCCTTTGCCGGTGCGGTCGGCGGCGAGGACCAGCCCGATGGGGGTGAGCGTCTGTGCCACCAGGAGCAGCGGTTTGCAGGCCGCGGAGAGCGCGTAGCCGGCGCCCGCCACCCACTTGTGGCGGCCGCCTCCCCGGTCGGCGAGATGGCCGCCGACGAGGCGGACCAGGGCCGAGAAGCCGTTGTAGATCCCGTCGAGGAGCCCGAAGCCCAACGGGGACAGGCCGAGCCCCGCCACCAGGTAGAGGGGCAGCACCGCCGTCACCATCTCGGAGGAGACGTCGGTGATCAGACTGACCGCGCCGAGGGCCAGCACGGTGGGCGCGACCGCGGCACGGCGCCGCCCGGCGAGGGGCCGGGCGGCGCTGTCCGCGGACGGGGCCGCCGCCGGGGTCTCGGGCGTACCGGCGCGGCTGTCCGCTACGTACATGTCAGGACGTCCAGATGCCCGTGATGTCCTTGGCGGAGGCCGCGTTGCCGGCGTGTGTGAGGCCGTGCATGTCCTCCAGCGTGCGGAGCAGGTCGTAGTGGTTGTAGGTGGTCGCCGAGGAGGAGCCCGGGGTCACCTGCTGGCCGTACAGCACGGTCGGGATCTTGTTCCCGGCGAGCCGGTTGTCCTCGTCGAAGGTGACGACGAGGAGGCTGTTGTGGGTCTTGGCCCAGGTGGCGTAGGCGCCGATCTTGTTCTTCAGCCAGGTGTCACCGGTGGACACCGAGCAGTCGTGCATGTCGCTGCACAGGTTCGGGACGACGAAGGAGACCTGCGGGAGCGTCGTGTAGTCCGTGGGGAACTGCGCGAACGTCTTGGCGCTGGACGTGGGCACGTTGCTGAAGCCGAACCAGGGGTTGTGCTTGCGGGCGTAGTCGCCGCTGCTGCAGGTCGTCGAACCCTGGCTGGGCAGCGTCTCGTTGTAGCTGCCCCAGGTCTTGCCCTTGGCGATCAGCTCGGAGGCGAGGTTCGGGGCGGAGGAGAAGCCGGGCGTGTAGCAGCTGTCGTCCGTGATCCCCTGGGTGGAGCCGGAGAACAGGGCGAAGTAGTTGGGCTGGCTCGGGTGCGTCTCCGCGTACGACTGGGAGAGGTTGGCCCCGCCGGTCTTGAGCGAGTTGATGTAGGGGGCGCTGGAGGAGCCGATCACCTGGCTGTACGCGTGGTTCTCGAAGACCACGACCACGACGTGGTCCGGGGTCGGGACGGCCGCCGCTGCGTGCGCGGGGGCCGAGCCGGCGAAGCCGGTCCAGACCCCGGCCGCTGCCGCGGTGAAGGCGAGGGCGGATGCCACGACGGCACGACTGCGGCGGTACACGTTTCTGCCGGGCACTGCAGACCTCCGGTGAGTGGGGGGTGACGACGGGGGCGGTGCGGACAGAGCATGCACACGCCAATATTCCCGGGGCCCACGTCCCTCAACCGGCGGGGTGAAGAGCGGATGAACGACTGCCGTCGGCGCCGCCCGCCGTAAGCCGCGGCCGTCGGCGCCGCCCCCTGTGAGTTGCCGCTGCCGTCGGCGCCCGCTGCCCTGGGCGCCGCCCGCCGTCAGTGCTCGCGGGCGAGTTGGCCGAGGGCCTGGTGGAGCGGCTCAGCCGCCCGCTTGCGGTACTCCTGGACCACCCAGCCTCCCCGAGTTCTCGGCTTCGCTCGAACACGGGGGGACCCCCGTCATCCGGGTCCGCGAAGTGCATGAAGGCGGCACCGTCCTGCGGCGCGTACGCCACCGGCTCGCTGACGCCGAGGCCATCACCTCGCCGTCCCGACCGGCGCGGGGCGCCACCCCGGCACCCGGGGTTACGCTCGCTTCGCACGACCTTGATCCGAAGGCGGTGCGGGGTCCGATCCGACGGGAGGCCGGGATGACGGCGCCGGGGCGCAGGAGCAGTACCTTCACACGGCTGCTGCGGCACGGGTTCACCGATCCCTCGGCGGCCGAACGTCTGCTGGAGGGCCCCGAACTGGCGCCCATAAGAGTCGACCCGGTCCTCCTGGACGCCCTCGGCGCCACCGCCGATCCCGACCTCGCCCTCCTCGGACTCGTCCGGCTCGTCGAGGCGCAGGACGGGGACTCCGCCCGGCGGGAACTCCTCGACACCCTGATCGCCGCCAAGCCGCTGCGGGACCGGCTCCTCGGCGTCCTCGGCGCCTCCGAGGCGCTCGGCGACCACCTCGCCCGGCACCCCCAGGACTGGCAGGTCCTCGTCACCTACGAAGCGCAGGACCTGCACCCCGGCGTCGCGGAGTTCGAGGAGGGGCTCGCCGACGCCGACGACCCCGTCGCCCTGCGCGTCGCCTACCGCCGCTGCCTGCTCTCCATCGCCGCGCGGGACGTGTGCGGCACCACCGACCTCGCCCAGACCGCCGCCGAGCTGGCCGACCTCGCCACGGCGACCCTGCGCGCCGCCCTCGCCATCGCCCGCGCCGCCGCGCCCGAGGACGCCGCGCTGTGCCGGCTCGCGGTGATCGCGATGGGCAAGACCGGGGGACACGAGCTCAACTACGTGTCCGACGTCGACGTCATCTTCGTCGGGGAGGGCACGGAGGGCACCGAGGGTGCGGACGAGTCCAAGGCCGTGCAGGCCGCGACCCGGCTGGCCTCCCACATGATGCGCATCTGCTCCGAGACCACGGTCGAGGGCAGCATCTGGCCGGTCGACGCCAACCTCCGCCCCGAAGGCCGCAACGGCCCGCTGGTGCGCACGCTCAGCAGCCACCTCGCCTACTACCAGCGCTGGGCGAAGACCTGGGAGTTCCAGGCGCTCCTCAAGGCCCGCCCGGTCGCCGGTGACCTCGAACTGGGCAAGGAGTACGTGGCGACGCTGGCTCCGCTGGTGTGGCACGCCGCCGAGCGGGACAACTTCGTCCCCGACGTGCAGAAGATGCGGCGCCGGGTCGTCGAGAACATCCCGGCCGCCGAGATCGAACGCGAGCTGAAGCTCGGACCCGGCGGCCTCAGGGACGTCGAATTCGCCGTGCAGCTCCTCCAGTTGGTGCACGGCCGGGTCGACACGTCGCTGCGCAGCGGCACCACCCTGGACGCCCTGAAGGCACTCGCCACGGGCGGCTACGTGGGCCGCGCCGACGCCGTGCAGCTCGACGAGGCGTACCGCTTCCTGCGCTCGATGGAGCACCGCATACAGCTCTTCCGGCTGCGGCGCACCCACCTGGTGCCGGAGGACGACGCCGACCTGCGGCGGATCGGCAGGTCGCTCGGTCTGCGCGTCGACCCCGTCAGGGAACTGAACCGGGAGTGGAAACGGCACGCCTCCGTGGTGCGCCGTCTGCACGAGAAGCTCTTCTACCGGCCGCTGCTCGACGCCGTCGCCCAACTGGCGCCGGGCGAGACCCGGCTGAGCCCCGGCGCGGCCCGGGAGCGGCTCGTCGCCCTCGGCTACGCCGACCCGGCCGCGGCGCTGCGACACCTGGAGGCCCTGGCGTCCGGGGTGTCGCGCAAGGCCGCCATCCAACGCACCCTGCTTCCGGTCCTGTTGGGCTGGTTCGCGGACTCCGCCGATCCCGACGCCGGTCTCCTCAACTTCCGGAAGGTGTCGGACGCTCTCGGCAAGACCCCTTGGTATCTGCGGCTGTTGAGGGACGAGGGCGCCGCAGCGGAGAACCTCGCCCGGGTGCTCTCCGCGGGGCGGCTCGCCCCCGACCTGCTGCTGCGCGCGCCGGAGGCCGTCGCGCTGCTGGGCGACGGCGAGGCCGGCGGCCTCGAACCGCGCGACCGCGCCCACCTGGAGCAGGAGATCCTCGCCGCGGTACGCCGGGCCGACGGCGGCGAGCAGGCCGTGACCGCCGCGCGCGGGGTGCGGCGGCGGGAACTGTTCCGCACGGCCGCGACGGACATCGTCGCCTCCTACGGCACCGAGGAGACCCCGGCCGTCGCCGACCAGGGAGCACTGGTCGACCTCGTCGGCGGCGCGGTCTCCGACCTGACCGCGGCGACGCTCGCCGGGACGCTGCGGGCCGTGGTGCGCGACAGCTGGGGCGACACCCTGCCCACCCGGTTCGCCGTGATCGGCATGGGCCGCTTCGGCGGCCACGAGCTGGGCTACGGCTCCGACGCGGACGTCCTCTTCGTGCACGAACCCCGCGAGGGCGTCGACGACCAGGAGGCCTCACGGGCCGCGAACGCCGTGGTGTCCGAGATGCGGCGGCTGCTGCAGATCTCCAGCGCGGACCCGCCCCTGCTGATCGACGCGGACCTGCGCCCGGAGGGCAAGTCCGGCCCGCTGGTCCGGACGCTGAAGTCGTACGAGGCGTACTACCGGCGCTGGTCGCTCGTGTGGGAGTCGCAGGCACTGCTGCGGGCGGAGGTCGTCGCGGGTGACGCCGACCTCGGGAGCAGGTTCATCGAGCTGATCGATCCGCTGCGGTACCCGGCGGAGGGGCTGGGCGAGGAGGCCGTCCGGGAGATCCGGCGGCTGAAGGCCCGGATGGAGTCGGAGCGGATGCCGCGCGGCGCCGACCCGACGCTGCACAGCAAGCTCGGGCGGGGCGGCCTGTCCGACGTGGAGTGGACGGTGCAGCTCATCCAGCTCCGGCACGGCTGGGCCGAGCCGGGCCTCAGGACGACCCGGACCAGGGAGGCGCTGGCCGCCGCGTGCGCCGCGGAGCTGCTGTCCACGGAGGACGCGGCCACGCTGGACGAGGCGTGGGTGCTGGCCACCCGGGTACGGAACGCCGTGATGCTCGTACGGGGCCGGGCCGGCGACACCTTCCCCTCCGACGGCCGCGAGCTGGCCGCCGTGGGCCGCTACCTGGGCTACGGCCCCGGCCACGTCGGGGACATGCTCGACGACTACCGCCGCACCACCCGCCGGGCCCGTGCCGTCGTGGACGAGCTGTTCTACGGCGCGTGAGTGGCAGGGCCCCGCGGCGGCGCGCCGTGATCCGCCCGGTCCTGGTGCGCGGGGACCGAGGGCGAAAGTGCCGAAGGGCGGTCACACGACGTGACCGTCCTTCGATCGTGGTGGCCCCCCCGCCGGCGGCTCGGTCAGGTCTTCGCCGGCAGGTTCCGCGCGGTGCCGGTGTCCGGGACCCACTGCGGCAGCCGGTAGGGCAGCGCCCCGTACCAGAGGCGGGCCACCAGGAAGCCGAAGGCGAGGCAGAGCATGCCGCCCACCGCGTCCAGCCAGAAGTGGTTGGCCGTCGCGACGATGACCATGAGGGTGGCCGCGGGGTAGAGCAGGCCGAGGACACGGGCCCAGGGGGCCGAGGCCAGGGCGAAGACCGTCAGGCCGCACCACAGGGACCAGCCGATGTGCATGGACGGCATCGCGGCGTACTGGTTCGACATGTGTTTCAGGTCGCCGGAGGCCATCGACCCCCAGGTCTGGTGGACCGTGACGGTGTCGACGAAGGTCCCGCCGGTCATCAGGCGAGGTGGCGCAAGCGGGAAGAAGTAGTAGCCGAGAAGGGCCACCGCCGTGGTCGCGAAGAGCGCGAGACGGGCGGCCGCGTACCGGCCGGGATGGCGACGGTACAGCCACACGAGAACACCCAGCGTCACCACGAAGTGCAGCGTCGCGTAGTAGTAGTTCATCCCGATGATCAGCCATGTCGCCGAGTTCACGGCGTGGTTCACCGACTCCTCGACGGCGATGCCGAGGTCGTGCTCCAGCCGCCAGATCCAGTCCGCGTTGCGCAGCGCCTCGTGCCTCTGCTCCGGCACGGCGTTGCGGATCAGCGAATAGGTCCAGTAACTGACGGCGATGAGCAGGATTTCGAACCAGAGGCGGGGGCGACGCGGGGCCCGCATACGACGCAGGAGGTTGTGACCCGCCTTCTCCTCCGCGACGGGTTGTGGAGTGGCCTCATTCCGGCCTTCCAGTGTCGTCACGGTCGTCTCACCCATAGGCGCAGAGTCTGCCAGAAAAGCCTTCGACCACCGATCATCCACCGGATGGGTTCGAGTCGCACTTTCTACGCCCAGGGCAGGACTGAAACCCGCAGATCATCCTGCTCAGGGACGAATACGGTCTCCGGGCGCCGAAGCGGTCGAACCGCGCACCACCAGTTCCGGCATGAACACGAACTCGCTGTGCGGCGCGGGTGTCCCGCCGATCTCCTCCAGCAGCGTGCGCACCGCCGCCTGCCCCATCGCCGGCACCGGCTTGCGGATCGTCGTGAGCGGCGGGTCGGTGAACGCGATGAGCGGCGAGTCGTCGAACCCCACGACCGAGACGTCCGTCGGAACCTCCAGACCGCGCTGGCGCGCCGCCCGTATCGCGCCGAGCGCCATCATGTCGCTGGCGCAGACGATCGCCGTGCAGCCGCGGTCCATGAGAGCGCTCGCGGCGGCCTGGCCGCCCTCCAGCGTGTACAGCGAGTGCTGGACCAGTCGCTCCTCGACGTCGGCGGGGAGCAGGCCCAGCTGCTCCTGCATCGTGCGCACGAAGCCCTCGATCTTGCGCTGCACCGGCACGAAGCGCTTGGGGCCGAGTGCGAGCCCGATGCTCGTGTGTCCGAGGGAGGCGAGGTGGGTGACGGCCAGGGCCATCGCCGCGCGGTCGTCCGGGGAGATGAAGGGCGCCTGCACCTTGGGGGAGAAGCCGTCGACGAGGACGAAGGGGACACCCTGACCGCGCAGTTGTTCGTAGCGCTGCATGTCCGCGGAGGTGTCGGCGTGCAGTCCGGACACGAAGATGATGCCCGCGACCCCGCGGTCCACCAGCATCTCGGTCAGCTCGTCCTCGGTGGAGCCGCCCGGGGTCTGGGTCGCGAGGACGGGGGTGTAGCCCTGGCGCGTCAGGGCCTGCCCGATGACCTGCGCGAGCGCGGGGAATATCGGGTTCTCCAGCTCGGGGGTTATGAGGCCCACCAGGCCCTCGCTGCGCTGCCGCAGACGGACGGGGCGCTCGTAGCCCAGTACGTCGAGCGCGGCCAGGACGGACTGGCGGGTGGTCGCGGCGACGCCCGGCTTCCCGTTCAGGACGCGGCTGACAGTCGCTTCACTGACCCCCGCCTGGGCTGCGATGTCGGCAAGCCGTGTGGTCACAGGATTGGACTGTACCGGTCGTGTCCCGCCCTGCCCACCAACCGGACGCCGTGTGCGGGCGGTTGTACGGCCCGCTGCGGGCTGCTGCGTCATCGCGCTCCCTCGTGTTCCGGTCGGATCGGCGTCCCGGGCGTGCGCCGCGGGAAAGGGTGGCTCCTGCAAGGCGCTGACGGCCCGATGATCCCCGTGCGCGACACCCATGGCAAGAGCTTGCAGAGTCTTGCACAGCGGCCCCGAAGTCCGCTGAGCGGCCTCAGAGAAGGGTTTCGGGGTGATGCGGGGGAGGTCACGGCGCCGTAACTCTCGGCAGCTCTTGCACTTTTTTGCTGCAAGGTCTTTCGCGCCGCTTACAACGCTGTTACGTTCACGTCGCCCGGCGGACGCAACGGCGCAGTCGGCAAGTCGGCAAGGGGATCGGGCGGGACCGCATCCCCACCTACTCGGGCTTTCACCCTCAAGGAGATCTCATGCGGCGTGGCATAGCGGCCACCGCGCTGGTGGCGTCCCTCGCCCTCGCGGCGACGGCCTGCGGCGGCAGTGACAGCGGCAGCGACAAGTCGGACGGCCCCACCACCATCACGTGGTGGGACACCTCCAACGCCACCAATGAGGCGCCGACGTACAAGGCCCTGGCCCAGCAGTTCGAGAAGGCCAACCCCGGTATCAAGGTCAAGTACGTCAACGTGCCCTTCGACCAGGCGCAGAACAAGTTCGACACGGCCGCCGGCTCCAAGGGCGCCCCGGACATCCTGCGCTCCGAGGTCGGCTGGACCCCGGCCTTCGCGAAGAAGGGCTTCTTCCTGCCCCTCGACGGCACCGCGGCCCTCGCCGACCAGGCCAAGTTCCAGCCCAGCCTGATCGAGCAGGCCAAGTACGACGGCAAGACCTACGGTGTTCCGCTGGTCACCGACACCCTCGCGCTCGTCTACAACAAGGCGCTCTTCAAGAAGGCCGGCATCACCGAGGCCCCGAAGACCTGGGCCGACCTGAAGACCGACGCCGCGAAGATCAAGTCGAAGACCGGCACGGACGGCTACTGGGGCTCGACCCAGGCCTACTACGCGCAGTCCTTCCTCTACGGCGAGGGCACCGACACCGTCGACGCGAGCGCCAAGAAGATCACCGTGAACTCGCCGGCCGCGCAGAAGGCGTACGGCACCTGGCAGGGCCTGTTCTCCGGCAAGGGCCTGCACAAGGCCGACACCACCGCCGACGCGTACGCCCACATCCAGGACGCGTTCGTCAACGGCAAGGTCGCCGCGATCGTGCAGGGCCCGTGGGAGATCACGAACTTCTACAAGGGCTCGGCCTTCACGGACAAGGCGAACCTCGGGATCGCCACCGTCCCGGCCGGCTCCTCCGGCAAGGCGGGCGCCCCGACCGGCGGCCACAACCTCTCCGTGTACGCGGGTTCGGACAAGGCCCACCAGGAGGCCTCGCTGAAGTTCGTGAAGTTCATGACCTCCGCGAAGTCGCAGGCGACGATCGCGCTCAAGAACTCCACGCTGCCGACGCGTGACGACGCCTACACCGCCGAGGTCAAGGCCGACCCGGGCATCGCCGGCTACCAGACGGTGCTCTCCGCCGCCCAGCCGCGCCCGGCGCTGCCCGAGTACAGCTCGCTGTGGGGCCCGCTCGACACCGAGCTGCCGAAGATCGCGGGTGGCAAGGAGTCCCTGGACAAGGGCCTGAGCAACGCCGAACTGGCGATCGCCAAGCTGGTCCCGGACTTCAGCAAGTGAGCCCGTGTGGCCGCCGGTTCCACGCCCCCGCCGGACGGGGGCACGGATCCGGCGGCCACCGGCTGTGTGCGCCCAACTCCTGATCTTGCAGAAGGTGTCGAACCATGACAGTCGCCATCGACCGAGCGACCGGCAAGCGCCGCGGTGACCGAGCACCGCGTCCCGGCCGGATGCAGCGTCTGAAGCACTCGTACCAGAAGTACTGGTACGCGTACGCGATGATCGCCCCGGTCGTCGTCGTACTCGGCGGATTGGTGCTCTATCCCCTGGTACGGGGCCTCTATCTGACGCTCACGGACGCCAACAGCCTCAACTCGGCCCGCACGATCGGCGTCAACCACATCGACGCCACCTACAAGTTCATCGGCCTCGACAACTACAAGGACATCCTCTGGGGCCCGACGTCGTACGACCGCTTCTGGTCGCACTTCATCTGGACCATCGCCTGGACCGCCCTGTGTGTCGCCCTGCACTACTGCATCGGCCTCGGCCTCGCGCTGCTGCTCAACCAGAGGCTGCGTGGCCGCACCGTCTACCGCCTGATCCTCGTGCTGCCGTGGGCCGTGCCGACGTTCGTCACCGTCTTCGGCTGGCGCTTCATGCTCGCCGACGGCGGCATCGTCAACTCCATGCTGGACGCCGTGCACCTGCCGTCACCCGCGTGGCTGGAGGACACCTTCTGGCAGCGGTTCGCCGCGATCATGGTCAACACCTGGTGCGGTGTGCCGTTCATGATGGTCTCGCTGCTCGGCGGCCTGCAGTCCATCGACGGCACGCTGTACGAGGCCGCCGAGATGGACGGGGCGAACGCGTGGCAGCAGTTCCGCTTCGTCACCCTGCCGGGACTCAGGTCGGTCAGCTCCACCGTCGTGCTCCTCGGTGTCATCTGGACCTTCAACCAGTTCGCGGTGATCTTCCTGCTGTTCGGCAACACCGCCCCGGACGCGCAGATCCTCGTCACCTGGGCCTACTACCTCGGCTTCGGCCAGCAGCCGCGCGACTTCGCGCAGTCGGCCGCCTACGGCGTGCTGCTGCTCGCCATCCTCGTCGTCTTCACCTCCTTCTACCGCCGCTGGCTGAACCGCAATGACCAGCAGCTCGCGATCTGAGGCGGGAGTCTCCATGAGCACCACCACCCTGCGGACGCCGCCGGCCGACCAGGCCCCCGGCCAGGCCGAGCCCGCGCGTCCGGCGCGCAAGCGCGGTGAGCGCGGCCTCGGCGGCAAGCTCGCCTCCCACGGCATCCTGACCGTCGCGAGCCTCGTCGCGCTGTTCCCGATCGCCTGGCTCGTCTTCCTGTCCCTCGGCCCGGACAAGGACGACTACCTGCACCCCGGACGCATCTGGGACACGATGACGTTCGACAACTACTCCTTCGTGCTCCAGCACACGAACTTCTTCGACTGGATGAAGAGTTCGCTCATCGTGTCGCTGGGCACCACGGTGATCGGCGTGATGGTCGCGGCCACCACCGGCTACGCCGTCTCGCGCATGCGCTTCCCCGGCTACCGGAAGTTCATGTGGGTCCTGCTGGTCACCCAGATGTTCCCGATCGCCGTACTGATCGTGCCGATGTACCAGATCCTCTCGGACCTGCAGCTCATCGACTCCTACCTCGGCCTGATCCTCGTCTACTGCTCGACGGCGGTGCCCTACAGCGCCTGGCTGCTCAAGGGGTACTTCGACACCATCCCGTTCGAGATCGACGAGGCCGGCCGCGTCGATGGGCTGAGCCCCTTCGGCACCTTCTTCCGGCTGATCCTGCCGCTCGCCAAGCCGGGCCTCGCGGTGGCCGCGTTCTACAACTTCATCACCGCGTTCGGCGAGGTCGCCTTCGCCTCGACGTTCATGCTGGACGACTCGAAGTACACGTTCGCCGTCGGACTCCAGAGCTTCGTCAGCGAGCACGACGCGCAGCGCAACCTGATGGCCGCGACCGCGGTCCTGGTCGCGATACCCGTGTCCGCGTTCTTCTACCTCGTGCAGAAGAACCTGGTGACCGGACTGACCGCCGGCGGCACGAAGGGCTGACCCGCCAGGGACGCCCCAGAACGCCCGCAGACTCCCGCGCGCCGACGCGCGCGGGTGGCGGCCGCGGTGCCCATCCGACCCCGCCGGTACCGCGGCCGCCTCATCTCCACCCCGACGTCTCCGCCTTCCGTATACCGCCCGACCTCCGCGCCCCGTCACTCCCGGTCTCGCGCGCGGCGGGGGCAGCCCCCACCGAACTCCTCCCCACGACCGGCCGCGCCCGGCCGAGGGGAACGAATCGCATCAAGGACGCCATGAGCCAGCACTCCGCCGACCAGGCCCCGAACTCCGTTCTCGCCACCGTCGCCGCGCACCGCGACTGGTGGCGCGACGCGGTGATCTACCAGGTCTATCCGCGCAGTTTCGCCGACAGCAACGGCGACGGCATGGGTGACCTGGAGGGCGTACGCTCCCGACTCCCGTACCTGCGCGACCTCGGCGTGGACGCCGTGTGGCTCAGCCCCTTCTACGCCTCGCCGCAGGCCGACGCCGGCTACGACGTGGCGGACTACCGTGCCGTCGACCCCATGTTCGGCAACCTCCTGGACGCCGACGCGCTCATCCGCGACGCCCGCGGACTGGGCCTGCGGATCATCGTCGACCTGGTGCCCAACCACTCCTCCGACCAGCACGAGTGGTTCAAGCGTGCCCTGCGCGAGGGGCCGGGCTCCGACCTGCGCGACCGCTACCACTTCCGCCCCGGCAAGGGCGCGGACGGCGAACTGCCGCCCAACGACTGGGAGTCCATCTTCGGCGGTCCGGCCTGGACCCGGGTCACCGAGCCGGACGGCACGCCGGGCGAGTGGTACCTGCACCTCTTCGCGCCGGAGCAGCCCGACTTCAACTGGGAACACCCCGCCGTCGGCGACGAGTTCCGCTCCATCCTGCGGTTCTGGCTCGACATGGGCGTCGACGGCTTCCGTATCGACGTCGCGCACGGCCTGGTCAAGGCGGAGGGCCTGCCGGACCTCGGTGACCACGACCAGCTGAAACTGCTGGGCAACGATGTCATGCCGTTCTTCGACCAGGACGGTGTGCACGAGGTCTACCGGCAGTGGCGCACCATCCTCGACGAGTACTCCGGTGAGCGCATCTTCGTCGCCGAGGCGTGGACGCCGACCATCGAGCGCACCGCCAACTACGTGCGCCCCGACGAGCTGCACCAGGCCTTCAACTTCCAGTACCTGGGCACCCACTGGGACGCGGCCGAGCTGCGTTCGGTGATCGACCGCACCCTCGACGCGATGCGTCCGGTCGGCGCCCCCTCCACCTGGGTGCTGTCGAACCACGACGTGACCCGGCACGCCACCCGGTTCGCCAACGAGCCCGGCCTCGGCACCCAGATCCGTACGGCGGGCGACCGGGAGCTCGGTCTGCGCCGGGCCCGCGCCGCGAGCCTGCTGATGCTGGCGCTGCCCGGCTCCGCCTACCTCTACCAGGGCGAGGAGCTCGGCCTGCCCGACGTCGTCGACCTGCCCGACGAGGTACGCCAGGACCCCGCCTACTTCCGGGGCGCCGGACAGGACGGCTTCCGCGACGGCTGCCGGGTGCCGATCCCGTGGACCCGCGCCGGCTCCTCGTACGGCTTCGGTGACGGCGGCAGCTGGCTGCCGCAGCCCGCCGAGTGGGCGGAGCTGAGCATCGAGGCGCAGACCGGCGCGGCGGGTTCGACCCTGGAGCTGTACCGCGAGGCGCTGGCGGTGCGCCGCGAGCGGCCGGACCTCGGGGCGGGCGACACCGTCGAGTGGCTCGACGCTCCCGAGGGCGTCCTCGCCTTCCGGCGGGGCGAGTTCGTCTGCACCGCGAACACGAGCGGAGTGGCCGTGACCCTCCCGGCGTACGGCCGGGTGCTCGTCGCGAGCGGCGAGGTGACCGTGGAGCGCGACGGCGGGGCGAAGCTGCCCGCCGACACGACCGTGTGGTGGGCAGCCTGACCCTGCCCCGCCACGACTGAGCGGTGCCCCGGTCCTCAAGGACCGGGGCACCGCTTTTTCACGCCCTGAAATCTCTTACGACATCTTGCTGAAACTTGTTGGCAAGAGATACGTTCCGGCACACGCCCGACTGATTTACCGGGCAACTTCCCTCCAGGGCGCCTCACTTGACCCCCCACCGCACACCCCGGCGCCCCGGTCGCAGGCACCCGCACACCCCCACCGCACAACGACGTGCAGGAGATGACATGGCCAAGAGAACTCTTGCCACCGCGCTCGCACTCGCCGCCGGAATGGCCGCCTCGGTGGTCCTCCCCGCCGGTACGGCCGAAGCCACCCCGCCCGGCACCAAGGACGTCACCGCCGTCCTCTTCGAGTGGAAATTCGACTCGGTCGCCAAGGAGTGCACCAACACGCTGGGCCCCGCCGGATACGGCTACGTCCAGGTGTCCCCGCCCGCCGAGCACATACAGGGCTCGCAGTGGTGGACCTCGTACCAGCCCGTGAGCTACCGGATCGCCGGGCGGCTCGGTGACGCCACCGCCTTCAAGAACATGGTCACCACCTGCCACGCCGCCGGCGTGAAGGTCGTGACGGACACGGTGATCAACCACATGTCCGCCGGCTCCGGCACCGGCACCGGAGGCTCGTCGTACACGAAGTACAACTACCCCGGCCTGTACTCCTCGTACGACATGGACGACTGCACCGCCAGCATCAGCGACTACACCAACCGCTCCAACGTCCAGAACTGCGAACTCGTCGGCCTCGCCGACCTGGACACCGGCGAGGAGTACGTCCGCTCCACCATCGCCGGATACCTGAACACCCTGCTCGGCTACGGCGTCGACGGCTTCCGTATCGACGCGGCCAAGCACATCCCGGCGGCCGACCTCGCCAACATCAAGTCCCGGCTGACCAACCCGTCCGCGTACTGGAAGCAGGAGGTCATCTACGGCGCCGGAGAGGCCGTCCAGCCCACCGAGTACACCGGCAACGGCGACGTCCAGGAGTTCCGCTACGCCTACGACCTCAAGCGGGTCTTCAACAACGAGAACCTCGCCTACCTGAAGAACTACGGCGAGGGCTGGGGCTATATGAGCAGCTCGAGCGCCGCCGTGTTCGTCGACAACCACGACACCGAGCGCAACGGCTCGACCCTCAACTACAAGGACGGCGCGAACTACACCCTCGCCAACGTCTTCATGCTCGCCTACCCCTACGGCGCCCCCGACATCAACTCCGGCTACGAGTGGTCGAACGTGGACGCCGGACCGCCCAACGGCGGCACGGTGAACGCCTGCTGGCAGGACGGCTGGAAGTGCCAGCACGCCTGGCCCGAGATCAAGTCCATGGTCGCCTTCCGCAACACCACCCGCGGGCAGGCGCTGAGCAACTGGTGGGACAACGGCAACGACGCCATCGCCTTCGGCCGCGGCAGCAAGGGATTCGTCGCCATCAACCACGAGACCTCGTCGCTGAGCCGGACGTACACGACCTCCCTCGCGGCGGGCACCTACTGCAACGTGCAGAACAACACGCAGGTCACGGTGAACGGTTCGGGGCAGTTCACGGCAACCCTGGGCGCCAACACGGCACTCGCGCTCTACGCGGGCAAGTCCAGCTGCTGAAAAGTCTTTCCGCATGTTGCAAGACTCTTGCTGTAAACCTTGCGTGAGCGATACGGTCACGCGGGCGTTCGGCACCGAAGCCGGAACGCAGCGCGGGGTCGGACCCGAGTACGCCGTCATCGCTAGGAGTTCACTGCTGTGGACCTGATACCGAGAGGGTCGGCGCGCCGCTTCGGCCGCCCCCGGCTGCGCGCAGCCGTCCTCGCCGCCGCACTGGCCGTATCGCTCGCGCAACCCCTCGCGGCGCGGGCCGAGACCCCGCCCGCACCCCCGTCCGACGCGAAGCTCGCGGCCGAGCCCGCGCGGCACGACGCCACCCGCGACCAGTTCTACTTCGTGATGCCGGACCGCTTCGCCAACGGCGACACCTCCAACGACGAGGGCGGACTGACCGGTTCACGCCTGTCGACCGGATACGACCCGACCGACAAGGGCTTCTACCAGGGCGGCGACCTCAAGGGCCTCACGAAGCGGCTCGACTACATCAAGGACCTCGGCACCACCGCCATCTGGATGGCGCCGATCTTCAAGAACCAGCCCGTGCAGGGCACCGGCAAGGACGCCTCGGCCGGCTACCACGGCTACTGGATCACCGACTTCACCCAGGTCGACCCGCACTTCGGCACCAACAAGGACCTGGAGAAGCTGATCTCCACGGCCCACGCCAAGGGCATGAAGGTCTTCTTCGACGTCATCACCAACCACACGGCCGACGTCGTCGACTACCAGGAGAAGTCCTACGACTACCTCTCCAAGGGTGCCTTCCCCTATCTGACCAAGGACGGCCGGCCCTTCGACGACGCGGACTACGCGGACGGCGCCCACGGCTTCCCGTCCGTGGACACCGGCTCCTTCCCGCGCACGCCGACGGTGCCCGCCGCGAAGAAGAACGCCAAGGTCCCGTCCTGGCTCAACGACCCGGCCATGTACAGCAACCGGGGCGACTCCACCTACGCGGGCGAGTCCACCACGTACGGCGACTTCTCCGGCCTCGACGACCTGTGGACCGAGCGTCCCGAGGTGGTCAGCGGCATGGAGAAGATCTACGAGCGGTGGGTGCGGGACTTCGGCATCGACGGCTTCCGGATCGACACCGTGAAGCACGTGAACATGGAGTTCTGGACGCAGTGGGCGACCGCCCTCGACGCGTACGCCGCCCGGCAGGGGCGCAAGGGCTTCTTCATGTTCGGCGAGGTCTACTCCGCCGACACATCGGTCACCTCGCCCTACGTCACCGAGGGCCGGCTCGACGCCACCCTCGACTTCCCCTTCCAGGACGCGGCCCGCTCGTACGCCTCCCAGGGCGGCAGTGCGAAGAAGCTGGCGTCGGTGTTCGGGGACGACTACAAGTACACGACCGACAAGGCCAACGCGTACGAGCAGGTCACCTTCCTCGGCAACCACGACATGGGCCGCATCGGGTACTTCCTGGACCAGGACAACCCGAAGGCGACCGACGCCGAACTGCTGAAGAAGGACCGGCTCGCCAACGAGCTGATGTTCCTCAGCCGCGGCAACCCGGTCGTCTACTACGGCGACGAACAGGGCTTCACCGGCTCCGGCGGCGACAAGGACGCCCGGCAGACGATGTTCGCCTCGAAGGTCGCCGACTACCTCGACGACGACGAGATCGGCACCGACCGCACCCACGCGAGCGACGCCTACGACACGAGCGCCCCGCTCTACCGTCAGATCGCGGAACTCTCCCGGCTCCGCAAGGCCAACCCGGCCCTCGCCGACGGCGTCCAGACGGAGCGCTACGCCGCCGACGGAGCGGGCGTGTACGCCTTCTCCCGCACCGACGCGAAGTCCCGCACCGAGTACGTCGTCGCCGTGAACAACGCCGACGAGGCGAAGTCGGCGACCTTCGCGACGGGTTCGGGGGGCATGGACTTCCGTGGCGTCTACGGCACCTCCGCCTCCGTGCGCAGTGACGCAGACAAGAAGGTCACCGTCTCCGTCCCGGCCGGTTCGGCGATCGTCCTCGAGGCCGCGGGCCGGCTCGCCGCCCCCGCGACGAAGCCGACCCTGACCCTCAAGGCCCCCGACGCCGGGGCCACCGGCACCGTCGAGCTCGGCGCCGACGTCACGGGCGGGCAGCTCGACCGGGTCGTCTTCGCCGCCCAGGCCGGCAACGGCTCGTGGCGCACCCTCGGCTCCGCCGACCACGCCCCGTACAAGGTCACCCAGACCATCGGCAAGGACGTGCCGGCCGGAACGCCCCTGCGTTACAAGGCCGTTGTCGTCGACTCGGCGGGCCGCACCGCGAGCGCGACGGCCGCCTCCGTCACCGGCGCCCCGCCGGCCGCGGAGATCCCGACGGCCTCCTCCCGCGACTACGCGATCGTGCACTACAAGCGCACCGACGGCGACTACACCGACTGGCGGCTGTACGCCTGGGGCGACCTCGCCGACGGTGAGGCCACGACCTGGCCGGCCGGCCACGACTTCGTCGGCCGCGACGCCTACGGGGCCTTCGCCTACGTCAAGCTGAAGCCGGGTGCCTCCAGTGTCGGCTTCCTCGTCATCGACAAGGACGGCAACAAGGACGTCGCCACCGACCGCACCATCGACGTCACGAAGACCGGTGAGGTCTGGCTCGAACAGGGCAAGGAACCGGTCCTGACCGAACGGCCCGACTACCCTGCCCAGGACAAGTCCAAGGCCGTACTGCACTACCACCGCGCGGACGGCGACTACACCGGCTGGGGTCTGCACACCTGGACCGGGGCGGCGAGCCCCACGGACTGGACGAAGCCCCTGGAGCCGGTGCGCACCGACGCCTACGGAGCCGTCTACGAGGTGCCGCTCGCCGAGGGCGCGACCAGCCTCAGCTACATCCTGCACAAGGGCGACGAGAAGGACCTGCCCACCGACCAGTCCCTCGACCTGACCGCGAACGGCCACGAGGTGTGGCTGCTGAACGGTCAGGACACGTACCTGCTCCCGCAGCCCGCGGGCAGTGCCGCCGCCCTCGACCTGACCACCTCCAAGGCGGTCTGGATCGACCGGGACACGGTCGCCTGGAACGGCTCCGACGCCGCCGTCTCCACCCAGCTCCTCGCCTCCCGCGACGGCTCGATCGCCGTCAAGGACGGGACGCTGACCAGCGACGACGAGCGATGGCTGCGGCTGGAGAAGACCACACTGACCGACGCCCAGAAGGCCGCGTTCCCGCATCTGAAGACGTACACCGCCTGGTCGGTCGACCCGCGCGACCGCGACCGGGTCCGGGCCTCGCTCGGCGGCCAGCTCGTCGCCTCGCAACGCGCGGCCAACGGCGCGGTGCTGGCGGCCACCGGTGTGCAGACCGCCGGTGTCCTGGACGACCTGTACGACGCGCGCGGCGCGCGCCTCGGACCGGTCTTCCGCGGCGGTGTCCCCACCCTGTCGGTGTGGGCCCCGACCGCGCAGTCGGTGAGCCTCGACCTCGACGGCACCGCCGTCGCGATGCGACGGAACGACACCACCGGCGTCTGGTCCGTCACGGGCAGGCCGTCCTGGAAGGGCAAGCCCTACCGCTACGTCGTGAAGGTGTGGGCGCCGACCGTCGGCAAGCTCGTCACCAACAAGGTCACCGACCCGTACTCGGTCGCCCTGACCACCGACTCGGAGCGCAGCCTGGTCGTCGACCTGGACGCCCCCTCCCTCGCCCCGTCCGGCTGGTCCTCGCTGAAGAAGCCCAAGGCCGTCCCGCTGCGGGACGCGCAGATCCAGGAACTGCACGTCCGCGACTTCTCGGTGGAGGACAAGACCGTCCCCGCGAAGGACAAGGGCACCTACCTCGCGTTCACCGACAAGAACAGCGACGGCTCGAAGCACCTGAGGAAGCTGGCCGCGTCCGGCACCTCGTACGTGCACCTGCTGCCGGCCTTCGACCTCGCGACCGTCCCGGAGAAGAAGGCGGACCGGGCGAGCACCGACTGCGATCTGGCCTCCTACCCGGCCGACTCCGAGAAGCAGCAGGAGTGCGTGGCGAAGACCGCCGCGAAGGACGCGTACAACTGGGGCTACGACCCGTACCACTACACGGTCCCCGAGGGGTCCTACGCCACGGACCCCGAAGGCACCGGGCGCACGGTCGAGTTCCGGAACATGGTCAAGTCGCTGAACGAGGACGGCCTGCGGGTCGTCATGGACGTCGTCTACAACCACACCGCCGCGAGCGGCCAGGCCGACACCAGCGTCCTCGACCGGATCGTCCCCGGCTACTACCAGCGGCTCCTCGCCGACGGCAGCGTCGCCAACTCCACCTGCTGCTCCAACACGGCGACCGAGAACGCCATGATGGGCAAGCTCGTCGTCGACTCGATCGTCACCTGGGCCAAGGAGTACAAGGTCGACGGCTTCCGTTTCGACCTCATGGGGCACCACCCCAAGGCCAACATCCTGGCGGTCAGGAAGGCCCTCGACGCGCTCACCCCCGCCAAGGACGGCGTCGACGGCAAGAAGATCGTCCTGTACGGCGAGGGCTGGAACTTCGGTGAGGTCGCCGACGACGCCCGCTTCGTCCAGGCCACCCAGAAGAACATGGCCGGGACCGGGATCGCGACCTTCTCCGACCGCGCCCGCGACGCCGTGCGCGGCGGCAGCCCCTTCGACGAGGACCCGGGAGTCCAGGGCTTCGCTTCCGGCCTGTACACCGACCCCAACTCGTCGTCCGCCAACGGCACACCGGCCGAGCAGAAGGCCCGCCTGCTGCACTACCAGGACCTCATCAAGGTCGGGCTGACCGGCAACCTGGCCGCGTACCGCTTCACCGACTCCGCGGGCAAGGAGGTCAAGGGCTCGGAGGTCGACTACAACGGCCAGCCGGCCGGATACGCCGAGGCACCGGGCGACGCGCTCGCCTACGCCGACGCACACGACAACGAGTCCCTGTACGACGCGCTGACGTACAAGCTGCCCGCGACGACCGGCGCCGCGGACCGGGCCCGGATGCAGGTCCTGGCGATGGCGACGGCCACCCTCTCGCAGGGACCGTCCCTCTCCCAGGCCGGATCCGACCTGCTGCGCTCCAAGTCCCTGGACCGCAACTCCTTCGACAGCGGTGACTGGTTCAACGCCATCCACTGGAACTGCCAGGACGGCAACGGCTTCGGCCGCGGGCTGCCGCCGGCCGCGGACAACGCCGCCAAGTGGCCCTACGCCAAGCCGCTGCTGACGACCGTCTCGGTGGGCTGCGCGCAGATCGACGGCACGTCCGCCGCCTACCAGGACCTGCAGCGCATCCGTACGGGCGAGGACGTCTTCTCGCTCTCCACGGCCGCGCAGGTGCAGTCGAAGCTCTCCTTCCCGCTCTCGGGCAAGGAGGAGACCCCCGGAGTGATCACCGCGCGCCTCGGCGACCTGGTGATGGTCTTCAACGCGACCCCGACGAAGCAGGAGCAGACGGTCGGTTCCGTGGCCGGGACGCCGTACGCGCTGCACCCGGCGCAGGCCAAGGGCGCGGACCCCGTGGTCAAGTCCTCGTCCTACGCGCGGAGTTCGGGCACCTTCACGGTCCCGGCCCGGACGGTCGCGGTGTTCACCCGGACCCCGTAACCGCCCGTCGCACCACCCCACCCCGGCGCTCCGGGGACCGCACCCCAGCCCTGCCCGCCTTCACCGCCGGGCAGGGCTAGGGTGTTCGGGACTTTCCCGCCCGGAACAGGAGCGCCCCATGCCGCAGATCACCGTCGACTACTCCGCGACGCTCGACGACGCCTTCGACCGTCAGGGCTTCGCCCTCGCGCTGCACGACGAGGTGGTCGAGACGGCAGCGGCGAAGATCGGTGCCTGCAAGACGCAGTTCCGCCGCACCGAGGACACCGTGGTCGGCGCGGACACCGCAGGGCACGCCGTCGTGCACGTCACCCTCGGTCTGCTCGCCGGACGGACCGAGGAGGTCAGGGCCCGGCTCGCCGAGGCGACCCTGGAGCTGCTGAGGACCTACGTGAAGCCGGCCGGGGGAGTGGAGCTGCACGCCTCCGCCGAAGTCCGCGACCTCGACCCCTCGTACCGCAAGTTCGAGGCGTAGTCCCCGTCTCCCGCACGCGCCCCTACGGCGCGGGCGGGGTGGCCAGCGAGATGAGCCGGACGGCGAGGTCGGTGAACGGGCCGTCGCCCGGCTCGCCCTCCAGCCCCCGGCGCAGCAGGGCGGCCACCTCGTCGTCGTAGGCCGCGCTCACCGCGGCCAGCGCCGCGAAGTCGTGCACGAGCTGGACCTCCAGCTCGCCGCGCGGGATCCGCCGCCCGTCCAGCCAGATCAACGCGGTCGACTCGACCAGCGAGATCCAGGAGCGGACCACCAGCTCCAGCCGGGCCGGCGGGTTCTGCACGTTCAGATGCGACAGGACCTGGAGGTAGGCGGCCTGCCGGACGGAGTCGACCAGGGCGTTGGTGGTGGACGAGCCGACGGCCGGACCGCCCCGCATCAACGCGGCGAAACCGGGCCCGTGATCGTCGACGAAGTCGAAGAACCGGCGCATCACGCGCAGCAGCCGGGCCCCCAGGGGGCCTTCGTGGGCCTCCACGAAACGGCCCGCGAGATCGTCCGCCGCCCGCTGCAAAGCGGCCTCGTACAAGCTGAGTTTGCCCGGGAAGTAGTGGTACACGAGCGGGCGTGAGATGCCCGCGGCGGAGGCTATCTCGTCGATGGAGACCTCGTCGGGCGAGCGTCGGCTGAACAGTTCGAGGGCGACGCCGATCAACTGCTGCCGTCGCTCCTCGACACCCATCCTGCGGCGTACCCCGGTTGTCATGCGAACACCTTACCGATCGGATCCGGCCCGGAACGGGCCGGTCCGGGCCGCCGGCGCTCACATGTCCAGCACGATGCGCTCCCCTCGCGCGCGGGAGACACAGATCAGCATCGAGTCGTCACGCTCCGCGTCCGTCAGGAGTTCGTCCCGGTGGTCGATCTCTCCCTCCAGGACACGCTGTTGGCAGGTTCCGCAGAACCCCTGCTCGCACGAGTACAGGGTGTCGGGGAACTCCGCGCGGACGGCGGCGAGGACCGTGGAGCCCGCGGGCACGGTCACCGAACGTCCGCTGCGGCGCAGTTCCACCTCGAAGGAACGGTCACCGGATCCGGGTGCCCGGGCCGTGAACCGCTCCAGGTGCAAGGTGCCGCCCTCGGGGAGACGGGCCTCGACCGCGGCCATCAGACCCTCGGGGCCGCAGCAGTAGACCGCCGCGCCCGCGGGAAGGTCCGCGAACAGCGCGTCCAGGTCGGGCAGTCCGTCCTCGTCCTCGGCTGTCACGGTGACCCGCGTACGGTCGAGCTTCTCGATCTCCTCCAGGAACGGCATCGAGGCACGCGTCCGGCCCCCGTAGAGCAGCCGCCAGTCGGCGCCCTCCCCGACGGAGCGCAGCATCGGAAGCACGGGGGTGATGCCGATCCCGCCCGCGACGAACACGTAGGCCGGCGCGTCCCCGAGCGGGAAGCGGTTGCGCGGTCCGCGCACCTCGACCTCCGTGCCCTCCTGGAGCTGCTCGTGCACCTCCCGCGATCCGCCCCGCCCGTCCTCGACCAGCCGGGTCGCGACAGTGTACGAGGAGGCGTCCTCCGGGTCCCCGCACAGCGAGTACTGCCGGACGAGTCCCGAGGGCAGCACCAGGTCGAGATGGGCGCCCGGCTCCCAGGAGGGCAGGTCCGCTCCCTCCAGACGCAGTTGGACGACGCCGTCGGCGACCCGCTCGTGCCGGGTGACCAGCAGCCGCAGCGCCCGCGACCGGGGCCGGCCCGAGACCGGTTCCTCCAGGGCGGGCAGCGGCCACAGCGGCGACGCCCCGATACGGCGCCGCAGGGCCCGGCGGACCAGCAGGGCCGTACCGGCGATCGCGACGACGGTCCGCAGCCTGGGCGTCATGCGGCACCAGCACCCTTCTCGGCGAGCGAGGCCGCAACGGCGGCCGGGGAGGAGGCCAGATAGGCGACGGCCTGTTCGGTGGAGCCTTCCTGCGAGGGGTGGTACGTGCGGCTCAGATAACGGGGGATCGACCGGAGCATGGCGCCGGTGGACGGCAGCACGCCGCGCTTGCCGCCGACGTAGAAGTCCTTGAAGCTCGCGTGGCCGTCCGCCAGGGTCGGGTCGTTCTCCATGAAGAACCGGGCCCCGCGCTGCCACAGGAAGACGAGGGCGCTGAAGGCGGTCGCCCAGGTACGCGCGCGCCGCCGGTAGCTTCCGTCGACGTGCTGGAACAGCTCGAACGCCACCGAGCGGTGCTCGACCTCCTCGGCGCCGTGCCAGCGCAGCAGGTCCAGCATGGTGGGGTCGGCGCCGCGCCGGTCCAGCTCCCGCGCGTTCAGCACCCAGTCGCCGAGGAAGGCGGTGTAGTGCTCGATCGCCGCGATCAGGGCGACCCGCTCCAGCAGCCACCACTTCCGGGCCCGGCCCGGCGGCAGCGTCCGGTCGCCGAGCAGCTTCTCGAAGAGCCAGTCGACCTGCGCGGTGTACGGCGTCGGGTCGAGCCCCAGCTCCTTGAGATGCGGCAGCACCTCATCGTGCGCCTGCGAGTGCATCGCCTCCTGGCCGATGAACCCGATGACGTCCGCGCGCAGCCGCTCGTCGCGGATCAGCGGCAGCACCTGTCGGTAGACGTGCACGAACCACCGCTCACCGGCGGGCAGCAGCAGATGCAGCACGTTGATGGTGTGCGTGGCGAACGGATCGTCCGGCACCCAGTGCAGCGGTGTGTCCTCCCACGAGAACGACACCTTGCGCGCCTTGAGCGCCGTCCACTCGGACTCGACCGGCACCGGCAGCCGGGCCTGCGTGTTAGACATGGCGTCAATGTACTGACGGGTAGGCGCGCGGAGAACCCCTCTGCGCCCACTTATTTACGTACGCGTCAGCAACCGTCGTGCAGAACGACGCCGCCGGCCACCCCGCCCGAGGTGGCCGACAGCGTCGAGGCGTCCGGTTCAGCGCAGTCCGCTGATGCCCCGGCCGTCCTCCAGGGTCCCCTTCAACTGGGCCTGCGCCCCCTGCTTCGTCCGAACGGCGAGCAGCGGCCCCTCGGCCGAGCCGCGCACCCCGCCGCTCGCCGCGACCGACGCCGTGTCCTTGGTGCCGGCGGCGAGCAGGTACCAGGACCCCGCGCCCGACTTCCACAGCACACCGGCCAGCACGTGCGGGTCGCGGGAGCCGCACGCGGGGGAGTTCTCGGCCTTCGCCGCGACCGCCCCGTACGTCCCGCCGGGGGTGCGGAACTGGGCCAGTACCCGGGTGCCGCCGCCCCGCCAGGTGTCGGCGCGGGTGCACACCCAGGTCGCCGAGCCGCTCGCGTCGGGCAGTGACTGCTGCGCGAACTGCCAGGCGTTCACCGACCGCACGCCCTGCGAGCGCACCGAGGCGAGGGAGCACGCGAAGGGCGCCCAGCTCCGCAGGTTCGCGGCGCCCGTCGTCTCCCGCGGGGCGCCGGGCCGGCCCGCGGTGAGGTGGGCCGGGATCAGCTCCCCGAGGTCACTCAGCAGGCGGCTGCCCGAACCGTCGTCGACCTGGAGCACGTTCCACGACGTGCACGCGCCGGTCTGCGGCGGGCCCGCCAGCGGCGAGGTGGAGCCGTCGGCGGACAGCGTGAGGTCCATCGTGCCGGTGTTCGGCTTCAGCAGGTCGCGCTCGGCGGCCTTCTTCACCCAGGGCGCGGTCAGATAGCGGACGTTGCCGTCGGCGCGGCTCAGCACCACCGCGCTCGCCTCGGCTCCGCTCGCCCCGTCCACCCGGGCGAAGTCCAGGGCCGCGCCGCCCGTGCCGTCCTTCGGCTCGGCGTAGCGGGCGATGCGCAGACCGTCGTAGAGGAGCACCACCCGGGCCTGGTCGACGGTGCCCGCGTACAGCAGCTGGGGCGGTCCGGGCGGGGCGCCCGACGGGGTGCCGGGCGTCGCCGACACCTGGACGGACTCCCCGGGCCTCGCCCACACCGCGAGCGCGCGGCGCAGCAGCCCGGTGTCCTTGACGAGGTCGCCGCGCGCGGGCCACACGGAGAAGTCGGTGCGCGCGGACGACTCCCAGGCGGCGGGCGCCACCCGCTCCAGCCGGGCCGGGTTCAACGCGGCCTCGGCGGCCGGGTTCTGCGCGTAGGACGGGGCCGCCGCGCCGTCCGGGCCCCAGCCGTCGCTCGGCAGTCCGAGCAGCGCGCCGCACACGGCCAGCGCGGCGGCGGCCGCGAGGGCGGCCCTCAGGTGCTGCCTGCGCCGCATCAGGTCGGTCGGCCGCGCGTGCAGCGAACAGGGGTCGAACTCCGGGGAGGCGAGCAGCGCGTCCCGCGCCTCCACGCCGGCCGCCTCCGTCAGTGCCGCCGCCGGGTCCGCCACGCCCGCGGCCGCCAGCACCTTGCGCAGCTGCGGGTCGGGCACCTTCTCCAGGCCGCGCAGCACGTACGCGGCGCGGGCGGGGCCGGAGAGCGCGGACAGCCGCTGGTCCAGGGCGAGTTCGTCGGCACCGCCGGAGCGGGGGAACAGCCGCAGGCCCCACACCTGGGGGAGCAGCGGCGGCAGCTGGGACCGCTTCGGCCAGGCCCGCCGCTTCAGCGGCAGCCCCGCCTCCAGTGCCGAACGCACCACCTGGAGGCGGACGAACGCGTAGCCGGGGTCGCCGTCACGGCCGCCGCCGCTCTGCTGGGCCGGGATGACCGAGGCGTCGCCGGACGCCCGGCCGCGGGGCAGGGCTCGCTGAGTGAGGGCGTGCGCCGTCAGGACCCGCCGGTTGCGGCCGAGGCTCGGCGGCAGCACCAGATACGCGAGCCGGACCAGCCGCGGGTAGTGCTCGACGAGTGCCGCCTCGGCCTGCTCGACGTCGACGACCGTTCCGGAGGAGGCTGCGGGGCGTTTGGCTACATCCTGTGACTGCACGTTCAGCAAAACGAGCGAACGGGTGGATGGTCACCGGCCCCGCCGGGGGCTCAGGAGCCGGACTCCTCCGGCTCCACCAGCAGGCGGGCGTAGTTCGCCATCGACCGCTGGTAGCGCGGCAGATGAGGGGCCAGAGCGCCGATCACCAGGGCCAGGCCCTCACGTTCGCGGCCGAGATCGGCGAGGCAGAGGGCGAGGCACGCGCGCACCGCGTCGTCCAACTCGTCCGAGGGTGCGACCAGTTCGGGAGTGAGGAGCTTGACGCCCTCGTCCGCCTGTCCGATGTTGCGCAGTGAACTGGAGAGCTGGATCCTGGCGCGCCGCCCCTTGTACCCGCTCAGGCCGCGTGCCAGGGCCTCGCGGTACAGCGGCACGGCCCGGTCGGAGTGGCCCGTGGAGTCCCAGGCGCAGGCCTGCTCGAAGGGGCCGAGGGGGCTGTCCGCGGGCAGTTCGGCGACCAGGACGTCGATCACCGCCCGGAAGTCGGCCTCCCGCTCTTCCTCGTAGCTGTCGAAAGTGGCCCAGGCGGCCGCCGTACGCTCTTCCCAGTCTTCGGTCACGAGGGACACCCTCGCACAGCTGTGCCACCAGCGGTATCGGGTTCCCCACGCGAAAACGGCGTCCCGTTGAGCATGGGGCGGCCCGGAGCCGTATCGGAGACAGAGCCCCTGCCGGGGCTCGCTTCGGCGTGAGCGCCGACAGGTACCGGAGGAACGTATGAGGGTGACACGCGAGAGGCTTCTGGCCGGGGCGGCCGTGACCGTCCTGCTGACGCTGACCGGCTGCGGCGGCGGATCGGACGACAAGGCGGCCGCCGCGCGGGAGACCGTGCCGGCCACGGCGACCGGCAGCCTGGAGGACCTGGCGGCCGAGGTGAAGTGCCGTCCGGACATCCAGACCGACGCGGACGAGATCCGCCAGGGGGTCTGCAAGGTCGACGCCGGCAAGTTCATCCTGGCGACCTTCGCCACCGACCGCGGTCAGCGCGAGTGGCTCAACGGGGCCAAGGACTACGGCGGTTCGTATCTCGTCGGCGCCAAGTGGGTGGCCGTCGGCGACCAGAAGATGGTCACGTCCCTGCGCGGACGGCTCGGCGGAAGCCTGGAGGAAGGGACCTCGCACGGCGCGCACGCCGGTCACGAGCACAGCGGCTGACGGCGCGGACCTGTCCCCGGCCCGACGGGCCGGGGACAGGCGGACACAAGAAAGCCGGTGGCGGGGAATTCCCGCCACCGGCTTCCTCATGGGGGGTCACTTACAACGCTGGCCCTTGTTGATGCAGTTGACCATCTTGGTCATCAGGTTGTCGTCGAAGACATTGATGAAGTCGTCGTGGTCGGTCGCGGCCTTGTGCAGCTGCTCGGGGAATCCGTCCACCGCGTAGGCGTTCTTGACCTGCCCGTTCTGCAGGGTCGGCGCCCGGAAGCCGTAGACCAGGCGCATCGTCAGCTGCGGAATGGCCTTGAAGCCATTGGCGCAGTTGCCCTGGGCGTCCGCGAAGGCCACGTGTGTACGGTGGTTGGCGCTGTCGGCGTTCACTCCGTCCCAGCAGCTCTGGAAGGCGAAGGTGCGTACCACGGTGCTGCCGCGCGGGCAGATCGGGTACTGCTGCGTGAGCTGCACCTTGTTCTCGAAGCCGGTGCAGGACCAGTGCGCGTTGGCGTTCGCGAGACCGTTGGTCGTGGTCTTCGCGTCACCGGTGATGATGCGCAGGAACTTCGGCATCGCGACGACCTGGCTCTTCGCGCTGCCGACGAACTTGATCTGCGCCTGCTTGACCTGCTGGATCTGGCCGACGTTTCCTTCCTTGCCACCGCCGTCGTTGTTCTGGTCGAAGTCCTGCGTACCGTTCTGGATACGCACGACCGGCCAGTAGTACGTCGACTTGTCGCCCTGGTTGGCGCAGGTGGTCTTGGCCGCGGCGAACGTGTCGTTGTTGGCGAACGCGTCGTTCGACTGGTTGCCCACGTAGTCGTGCAGGTGGTGCGCGCCGTTGCTGACGCCGGGCGCCACGATCACGTTGTCCGTGTTGAACTTCTTGTTCGCGTTCACGCCGCAGGACGTGGTGAACGTGCCCGTCGAACCGCCGGCCCGGGTGCGCGCCTTGCGGGGGACGTTCGCCTGGGCCTTCGTGATGTCGACGAAGTCCGCGGCGAGCGGTCCGTTGCCGGCCTGACCGCCGTTGCCCGCCTGCTGGCCGCCGCCCTGCTGGCCGCCGGCGCTCGCGCTGGCGGACGGGGACGGAGCCGGACTGGCCGTGCCGCCGTTGTTCTGCCCGCCGTTGTTCTGGCCGCCGTTGTTGCCCCAGCCGGCGTTGGTCTGGCTGGCGGGCGTACCCGTGCAGGAGGAGAGGCCGTCGAGCGAGCCGGGAGCGGCCCCGCCGACCCTGCTGATCTCCAGCTTGATCCGGTCGATGATCACCGACCGGTTGTTCTTCAGCGGTCCGAGGATGGAGTTCTGGACGAAGCTCGCATCCCTCGTCTGCGCGTCGCGGGTGGTGGCGAGCCGCTGGTAGGCGGCGGTGATCTGCTCGTCCAGCGTGGCGAGTTCGCCGTCCACCTCACCACGGGCCTTGTTCGGCACGTTGGTCAGCTTCTGGCCGACGTCCGGACAGCTGATGGTGGCCACCTGAGCGGTGGCTGCCTTCGTGGTATTGGGAGACGAGTTCTCCTCGTGCGCCGAGGCGTAGAAGTTCGCCCAGACCAGTCCACCCCCGCCGATAGCGAGCGCTGCCGACGCGGCAATGGCCCGAACGGCCAGCGGCGAACGGCGTTTTCGTACGTTGCGTCCCATGGAACTCCTCTGACTTCCTTGCGGGGCATCGAGGGCGCCCGACAGGAGTGAAGCGGCTCCATTCCATACGCACGGGGCGGGTGGGGTGTTCAGAAACCCCGGAAAATCTTAGAACTTCGTGAGACCAATTCGGGCACAATGGGCCCAGAAGCCCCCGAATTCACGGGAGTTGCTCTCACTCAAAAGGTTTGAGAGCGCTTTTTGACTGAAATTCAGTGGGCGTCCCGGTCCAAATAGGCGAGCACCGCGAGGACGCGCCGATTGTCGTCGTCCGACACCTCCAGACCCAGCTTCGCGAAGATGTTGGAGGTGTGTTTGGCGATCGCCCTTTCCGTCACGACGAGCTGTGCCGCGATCGCCGCGTTGGTACGTCCCTGCGCCATCAGATCCAGCACCTCCCGCTCCCGCGGAGTGAGCCGCCCGACCGGCTGGTCCCCGGCCGTACGCCGGGCCAGCAGCTGCTGGATCACCTGCGGGTCCATGGCGGTGCCTCCCGCCGCCACCCTGCGTACGGCGTCGATGAACTGCTCCGCGTCGAACACCCGGTCCTTCAGCAGATAGCCGACCCCGCCACTGCCGTCGGCGAGCAGCTCACGCGCGTACAGCTGCTCGACGTGCTGCGACAGGACGAGCACCGGCAGCCCGGGCCGCTCACGCCGGGCCCGCAGGGCGCACTGCAGTCCCTCGTCGGTGTGCGAGGGCGGCAGCCGTACGTCCACCACCGCCACGTCCGGCTGCAACTCCCGCAGCGCCCGCGCGAGTTCGGGCCCGGTCTCGACCGCCGCGGCGATCTCGAAGTCGTAGGCCTCCAGCATCCGGACCAGGCCGTCGCGCAACAGGAAGAGGTCTTCGGCTAGGACAACACGCAAGGGATCTCCAGGGTGACCCGGGTGGGACCGCCCGCGGGGCTGCTGACGGCGAGGACGCCGTCGAATGTACCGAGCCGCCGCTCGATCCCGCCGAGCCCGGATCCGGCGCCGACCCGGGCGCCGCCCCTGCCGTTGTCGGTGACGGTGATCCGGAGCGTGCCGTCCCGGTGGTGCACGTCGATCCAGAGCCGGTCGGCGCCCGCGTGCTTGACCGCGTTGGCCAGCACCTCGCTCACCGCGAAGTACGCGGCCGACTCGACCGGCGCCTCCACCCGCCCGGCCAGGTCCACGTCGACCTCGCTCACCGGCGGCAGGCTCAGCGCCAGCGCCCTGATGGCGTCGCCGAGTCCGCGTTCGGCGAGTACCGGCGGATGAATGCCCCGGACGAGGTCGCGCAGCTCGGTGAGCGCGTCGGCCGAGGACTTCCGCGCCTGCGCCAGCAGGTGCTTCGCCCGCGCGGGGTCCTTCTCGATGAGCGCCTCGACGGTTCCCAGGTCCATGCCCACCGCGACCAGGCGGGCCTGCGCGCCGTCGTGCAGGTCCCGCTCGATGCGCCGCAGTTCGGCGGCCGAGGTGTCCACGGCCTCCCGCCGGGTCTCGGTCAGCACCCGCACGCGCTCGGCGAGTTCACCCTCGCCGGGGGCCAGGACGGCACGGGTGACGCGGAAGTGGAGCCGCAGGAGGAGAGGGGAGCAGAAGAGGGAGGCGGCCAGGAGCGCGGCGCCGAGGACCCCCGCGGCCAGCGCCGACGCCTGACCGGAGATCGGCACGAAGCCGTACCACCAGCCGACGTACGTGCCGTCCGTGAACACCCGCCACAGGCCGAGCGCGAGCGCGAAGCCCTCCAGCGGGTACAGCACCAGCGCGGCCGGCAGCATCGCGGTGACGAACCCCGCGGTCATGTCGAACAGCAGCCAGCGCACGTCCCGCCGGGTGGCCGGGTCCCGGAGCATCCCGAAACACCGCGCCCAGGGGTTGGCCCCCTCGGGCAGCGGCCGGTAGGCGGCCGGGATCCGCACCCCGCACCACCGGGCCGCGGCCAGCCGCCGCGCGTCCGCGAAGGCCCGGACCGCGGTCAGCACCCGGGGTGTCGTGACGATCCCGACACCGACCGGGACCAGCAGGACGGATACGACGGTCAGGACGAACAGCCCGACCGACCCTGCCAGTCCGGTCACGGCGACCGCCAGCCCGCGTGCCCCGGCCACCAGGGCCTCCCGCCCGCGGGCCCGCGCCTCGAACCTCTGCGACTCCATGCCCCGAGTCTCGCCGACCGACGGAGCCCCGTCACTGGGCCGAGCCCCCTGCCGGGGGGTGGTGCCAGCAGCACCCCCCGGGGGCGGCGGTGGCGGGAGGGGGCTGCCGATCGTCGTAATACCGGGGCCCGTTCGCGGCTCCGGTCACCGGCCGGGTCGGTACGGGCGCCGGCTCCGGCGGAGGCTGCGGCCCGGGGAGAACGCGAGCCCGGGCCGTGTCCGGGTGACGCGTTCGGTTCGCCTCGGCCTGCGTGGCTGGGCGGCGTGACGCCACACCCGCCGCGTCGCGAGCGGTGCCGCGGGGTCTCAGATGCCGAGGACCTTCGCCTCCACCGCGGGGTCGAGACCCACCGCCGGCCGGTCGGGCCGCAGCGGCGCCGTCCCGCCGTGCGACCGGAGCCACTCCCAGGTGTCGGCGACGGTCGCCCGCACCGGCCGGCAGCGGAGCCCGGTCCCGAGCGCCCGGGAGACGTCCATCGCGTACACGGCGGCGTGCAGTTCGCTCGCGGGCGGCACCCAGACCGGCAGCTGCGTCCACGGCTCGATCCCCGCGGCGAGGACGGTCTCGGGATCGGTCCACCGCAGCTCCGCGCGGCCCCCGGTGACCTCGGCGCACGCGTCGAGCAGGGCCCCCATCGTGCTGTGACCCGGGGTGCTCACCAGGTCGTACGCGCCGCCGAGCCCCGCCTCCGCCGCCGAGAGCGTCCACTCCGCGAGGTCCCGCACGTCGATGTACTGGAGCGGTAGTTCACGCGGGCCGGGCGCGAGGACCGGGCCGCCCGCCGCGATCCGGTTCAGCCACCACGGCAGCCGCCCGATGTTCTCGTACGGCCCGAGGATCAGCCCGCACCGCACGAGCAGGGAGTTCTCCGGCCCGAAGGCGTCCGTGGCGGCCAGCTCGCCACCCCGTTTGTCCCGCGCGTAGTCGGTCGCCTCCGCGTCGGGCGACGCCCCGTCCACGACCGGCGCGCCCTCGTCGGACCCGGCCTCGCGCGGCCAGGCGTACACGGAGCAGCTCGACACGTACACGTACCGGGACACCCGCCCGGCCAGCAGCCGCGCGCTGTCCCGGACCACGCGCGGTGCCCCCGACCAGGTGTCGACGACGAGATCCCACTCGTCGGCGCTGCCGGCGAGCGCCGCGAGTCCGTCCGGAGCGGTGCGGTCGCCCAGCAACGTCCGCACCCCGGCCGGTGGTTCGTGCCGGCCGCGGTGGAAGACCGTGACCTCCCACCCCCGGCCGAGCCCCGCCTCCACGACGGCGCGCCCCACGAACTCCGTCCCGCCCAGCATCAGAAGTCTCCGTGTCATACGGACGACTCTGCCCGCCGCACCCGGCCGGCGGAACAGGAATCTGCCGACAGAAGAACCGGCCGGGGCGGCGGCGGACGGGTGACGGGGGAGCCGGTCGAGCCGCGGTCAGGTCAACTGCCGCTCGAAGGGGCGTACTTGTAACCCACGCGGCGCACCGTCTGGATGGACTGGCGGTGCTGCGCCCCGAGCTTGCGGCGCAGCCGCGCGACATGGACGTCGACGGTCCGGCCGTCGCCCACGTGGCCGTACCCCCACACCGTGGAGACCAGCTGGTCGCGGGTGTGCACCCGGTGCGGGTGCTGGACGAGATGCGCGAGCAGCTCGAACTCCAGATAGGTCAGGTCCAGGATCCGTCCGTCGACCTCGGCGGTGCGTTGCACGGTGTCGATGCGCACCAGCGGTTCGCCGGCACCCGTGCCGCCGGGTGACGGCTCGGCGCCGTCCTGCGCGGGCCGGTCCGGTACGGCCACGGGCAGCAGGGGATGCTGGTCGGCCGGCACGAGGACGAGGTAGCCGATCATCGGCGGCTGTCCCGGCAGGACCGGCAGGGTGTGCGGGGGAGCGGGCAGCCAGGTGGCGCCCGGCGGCAGGAAGCCGGCGACGTCGACCACCTCGTCCCGGTCGACGGCACGCAGTCGGTGCCGTCCCGGGGAGGTCGAGGGGGTGGGAGCCGTCGCTACGGAGGAGAAGGAACGAGTGGTCGCCATGAGAGGTCAGCTCTTTCGCGCGAGAAGTCCGTCGGGTGGTCGACGACCGCGGGTTCGTGGCCGGGTCGTCGAGGACGTACGTCGTGCGCGCTGGCCGAAGGCCGGGGTGTACGGCTTTAGAGGGCCGGCGCGTTCGTCGCGCGGCAACACACCCGGTCGAAGTCGTGGTGCTGACGGGAAGGCCAGAAGGGCTCGAGGTCATGGCGACCCGTCGCGGTGCACTTCTGGTAGCTGGCCATGCCCCCATTGAAGCAGAAGGCGGCGCGCGGCAGGAGAGTCCTTCCACGGACCGGACGCATCCTTGGCGTGAACGTGACGCAGGGAGTCCCTATCCGACCAGGCGCTTGTGCCACGTCAGACCGGTGACATGGACGGCGCTGTCCGGGGAGCCGTCCCACTGGGCGGACAGGCCCGCCGCGTCCAGTGCCGCGACGACCTCGCGGCCGACGGACGCCGTGGTCGCGGCCGAGCCGTCGAACCCGCCGTACAGCAGCATCAGTCCGTGGCCCGCCGTGGCGCCCTCCGTGCACTGGGAGTGGAAGAAGACGAAGCCGCGCGACCCCTCACCGCGCTCGGCCCCTATCTCGGTGATGCCGCAGGTACGGCAACAGGTGAAGTTCTCCCGGGCGGTGATGCCGTCCGCGTCGAGCGCCTCGAAGATCTCGGTGAGGCGCTCCGGGTCCGTCACCCCTTCCCAGAGCGCCTGTTCGGCCAGCCGCTCCGTCCACAGCCGGTCGACCAGTTCGCGGGCCTGGGCCCGGGAGACCGGCCGGTGGTCGCCGTCGACCAGATACTCCTCGGCGTTCTCGGTGAGCCGGGCCCGGTCGTCGTAACCGCAGCGCAGCAGTTCCCTGATCCGTGGCTCGATCTCGCCCCGTACGTCCGCCGGCAGTTCCGGGACGTCCTCCGGGACGTCGTGGCCGAGCGGCTCCCACGTGAGGCCCGCGTCCCAGCCGTCCTCGCCCCGGGCCCAGCCCACCAGAGCGTCGGCCACCCGGTCGGCTTCGCCCGCGTCCAGCGTCGTGCCGAAGAAGCGGGCGCGGCTCTCGCGGTGCTCCAGGCGGTAGTCCCCGCCCCGCTCGTGCCACACCTGCGCGAAGACGTCCGGCAGGTCCGGTATCCGGTTCAGGACCAGGAAGCGGTCGCCCGCGCCGCCGATCCCGCGCACCAGCGTCCGCAGCGTGTCCGCCGGAATCCGCTGGTGGCTCCGTCCGTTCTCCGTCTTGACCTTGACGGCGAGCTGTTCGTCGTTCCCCATGGGGCAACTCTGGCACGTCCCACCGACAACGCCCCGGCCGGTCCGGGGAACGCGGGAGGGGCGCCCGCCGGTCCGGCGGGCGCCCCTTCACGGGTGTGCGGCGGATCAGACCTGGCCGGCCTTCTCCAGGGCGCTGCAGCAGGTGTCGACGATCAGGCGCGTCACGACGTACGGGTCGACGTTCGCGTTGGGACGGCGGTCCTCGATGTAGCCCTTGCCGTCCTTCTCGACCTGCCACGGGATACGGACCGAGGCGCCGCGGTTGGAGACACCGTAGGAGTACTCGTTCCACGGGGCGGTCTCGTGCAGGCCCGTCAGGCGGTCGTCGATGCCGGCGCCGTAGTGCTTGACGTGGTCCATGGGCTTCGAGCCCTCGCCCAGCGACTCGCACGCGGTGATGATCGCGTCGTAGCCCTCGCGCATCGCCTTCGTGGAGAAGTTGGTGTGCGCGCCCGCGCCGTTCCAGTCGCCCTTCACCGGCTTGGGGTCGAGCGTCGCGGAGACACCGAAGTCCTCGGCGGTGCGGTAGAGCAGCCAGCGGGCCACCCACAGCTGGTCCGAGACCTCCAGCGGCGCCAGCGGGCCGACCTGGAACTCCCACTGGCCGGGCATGACCTCGGCGTTGATGCCGGAGATGCCGAGGCCCGCCTTCAGACAGTTCTCCAGGTGCGCCTCGACGACGTCACGGCCGAAGATCTCGTCCGAGCCCACCCCGCAGTAGTAGCCGCCCTGCGCAGCCGGGAAGCCGCCCTCGGGGAAGCCGAGCGGGCGCGTGCCCTTGAAGAACGTGTACTCCTGCTCGATGCCGAAGATCGACTCCTGGGCGGCGAACTTCTCGGAGACCTCGGTCAGCGCGGCACGGGTGTTGGACTCGTGCGGCGTCATGTCGATGTTCAGGACCTCGCACATGACGAGGACGTCGTCGCCGCCGCGGATCGGGTCCGGGTAGCTGGCCACCGGCTTGAGTACGCGGTCGGAGGCGTGGCCCTCGGCCTGGTTCGTGGAGGAACCGTCGAAGCCCCAGATCGGCAGCTCCGCGCCCTTGGCGTCGTCGCCCAGGATCTTCGTCTTGGAACGGAGCTTGGCCGTCGGCTCGGTGCCGTCGATCCAGATGTACTCAGCCTTGAAGGTCACGGGCCACATCCTTCGGGGTGTGTCTTGAGGCGCACTTGCGGGTGCTGCGGCGCTGCGGCACCGGGACGCCGCTGGGGATGCCCGGCAGCCTGTCAACCGGCGATTTCCCGGCCGTTGCCCGTAGGTGAACCCCGTGTTACCCGGCCTGTGTGTGCCCCGTCTCACGCGAGCCGCCCCGCGGCCCGGGTGCGCGCGACGGTGTTCGCAACCGCGATCCGCCGGCACGCCGCCCGGCCCGGTCCCGAACACCCCTGCCCGCGGCCGGCTCGTATGCGATGGGCATGGAGGCGATACGGGCGAAGTGATGCGGTTGCGCCCCGGTTGCCCGACGCACGAAGACCCCGCCCCCACCGGTCCGGAGGAACCGGCGGGGACAGGGCCTCGACCCGTTGCGTCCGCTACCCGGGCAGCCTAGGACCTGCCCGGCCGATCATGGCGGAGACGCGAGGTGTGGCACGCACATCTGCGGCGTTGTCGTCGGTCGACGACGCTCCGCGTCGCCTCCCTCCTCCGCCTTGCAGCTGCACGCACCACACCTCGCTCAGGTGGGTCGATCAGGCACCGACGTCTCCTCCACCAAGATCGACCGGACAGGTCCTAGCCCACCTTCTCGATGCGGGCCTTGCGGATCAGGAACTTGCCGGGTTCCCTGACCTGTTCGAAGGCCGCGTTGTTCAGCAGGACACAGCTTCCGGAGACCGAGGTGACCTCCACCGTCGTGGACTTGTTGTTGTCCAGGTTGGTGACCTTCAGCTTCGTCCCGGCCGGGAACTGGTTGCTGGACGCGGCCGGTGCGCCGCCCTCGCCGGAGAGCGTGACCGTCGAACCGGTGCAGACCTGCTGCCCCGTGGCGGCGCCCGCTCCCGCGTTGTCCGCGGGAGCGGTCTGCGCCGGGTCCGCCTGCGCCGGAGCGGAGGGGGCGGGCGCGGCCTCGGCCGGCGCGGACTGGCCCGGCTGCGGAGCGGTCTGGGAGTCCTGAGCCGACTCCCCGACCGCGCAGCCGGACGCCTCCTGCTGAACCTTGATCTGCGCGATGACGGCCTCGCGGTTGGCGATCCTGGCCGCCGACTGGGCGTCGGGCGTGGCCCGCTGGTCCGCGATGAACTTCTGGTTGTTGCCGAGCGCGGTGGCCAGACCCTTGCAGACCGTCGAGGTCTGCGCGTTCTGCACCGACGCGGCGTTCGAGGTGGCGGCGAGGGCGAACGCCCCGCCCCCGGCCACGAGCGCCGCGCCGGTCAGCAGGGCGATCTTCTTCTTGGTGCTGAGCGTTCTCCTACGCGACATGCGCGCCTCCAGTGCGGGGGGGAGCGTTACGCCGCTATGTACGGGATACCGAACGGAGTTGCTCAACGGTGACCGCGGCCTCGTAAGTAACCTGGATCACAGGGGAGTTGGGACGGGGTCCGGCTCGGGCCCGCCGAACGGCATGGTGGTGCCGCTTCGTTCGGTGTTCGCCGCCGGTCCGCTCGCGTCTACCGCCGGGACAGCGCGTCCCGTACCGCCTCGTCCGTGCGGGCCACGACCGCCGTCCCGTCGTCCGCGGTGATGATCGGCCGCTGGATCAGCTTCGGATGCTCACTGAGCGCGGTGATCCACCGGTCCCGCGCACCGGCGTCCCGCGCCCACTCCGCGAGTCCCAGCTCCTTGGCCACGGTCTCCTGGGTCCGCGTGATGTCCCACGGTTCGAGTCCGAGACGGTCGAGCACGTCGCGGATCTCGTCCTCGCCCGGCACGTCCTCCAGGTAGCGGCGCACGGTGTAGTCGGCGCCTTCCGCGTCGAGCAGGCCGACCGCGCCGCGGCACTTCGAACAGGCCGGATTGATCCAGATCTCCATGCCGCACACGCTACCCCTGTTCGATTTTCCGCCGCCCCACGCGTCACTCTCGGACCGGGGGTGGAACAGCGTCAATTCCCTTTCTCACCTGGCCGTTTAACGTCTGTCCGGGCTCCCTGAATGTCAGTGCCACGCAGTAGACTGATAGCAGTGTTCGAGGATCCCGCCGGGCGGTCCGGAGGGGTCCTGACGCGACAGGAGGATGCCCGTGCCCGCTGCCGCACTGAAGCCGCTGCCCACCCAGTCCACCGCGAGGAGGCCGGTCCAACTGGACCTGCCGTACGAGCCGGTGGAGAAGCGCCCGCTCCCGCCGGGCCGTCCCCGCGACTGGTACGTCACGCACAACCGCCGGCTCAAGGCGATGCGTCTGGCCATCGCCCTGCTCGACTCCGGTGTGTACGTGCCGAACCAGGCCCGCAACGAGACCATCCACGGCGCCGCCCAGCTCATCGGCGTCCACCCGCCGTCGGACACCACGTGCCACATGGTGCGCGCCCTGATGAGGTACGCGCGCTGAGGCGTCCCGCCCGCTGAGGGTTCGGGTACGCCGCTCCGAAAGTGCCGGGTGCCCTCGTCGTGCGACGGGGCGCCCGGCACCGGTTGTTCCGGCACCGGGGCGGGGCGTTCCGCTCCGCCCCGCGCGGCCCGCGTAGCCTCAGCCGGCCGCCAACTCCCTTTCCAGGGGCGTCCGGAAGCGAGGGGTGACGCGGGTCGTCCCCACCCATTGCCGCAGGCGTGCGGCCTCCGCCGTGACGGCGGCCCGCGCGTCGCGGCCCACGCCCTCCGTCTCCAGCAGCCGCCAGGCGATCTCGCCGTCGGGCCGCTGCGCCCAGCCGCCGACCACCCGGCCGTCCCACCACACCGTCGGCCCGATGTTGCCGCTGCGGTCGAACAGGGCGGCCCGCAGGGAGGGGGCGAGATACCAGTCGCGCTCCTGGCGGCTCATCGGCGTCGGGTCGAGGGCGGGCAGCAACGCGGCCCAGGGTTCGGCGGGTCCGGTGACCGGCTCCTCGTCGCCGGCCGTCACGTAGGCGGTGATCCCGTCGTCGAGCGAGACGGTCACCGCGCCGATCGCGGCCAGCGTCCGCCGTACGTCGGTGACCTTCCAGCCCGTCCACCACTTCAGGTCGGCCTCCGTGGCGGGCCCGCACGCGGTGAGCCAGCGGCGCAGCAGCTCGGACCTGGCCTCCTCGGGCGGGAGTTCGGGGTGCGGCGGCGCCACCGCCCAGCGGAACTGGCTCGACGTCCAGGAACCCAGCGGACGTCCCCGCACCACCCGGCCCTCGACGCCCAGCACCCGCATCAGCCGGGACGACAGCGTGTGCGGACTCTCGTAGCTCTTGCCGGCGCCGTAGGTGAACTGCTCCTTCAACCGGGGCTCGTCCCGGGTGAGTTCGTTCACCGTCGCCTGGCCGCGGCGGGCCAGCGCGGCGAGCGCCGACTCCTCGACCGGGGTGAGCCACTCCTCGGTCAGCCGCCCGTCGCTGCCGGTGACCATGTCCTTGATGAGTCCGGCGCGCGCCTTCGCCGCGATGTCCAGCCCGGTCGAGGCGTGCACCACGGCCGCGAGAGCGGTGGGGAACACGAACACGGTGTGCCGCATGCCGTGCATCCGCACGAGCGTCCGGTCCTCGTACAGCGCCCGGTCGACCTCGGCGACCGTCACCCCGGCGTCCACGAGCCGCGCGCCGACCGCCAGGTACACCGTCGACGGATCGGTCCCGTGCAGCGCGACCAGCGCGTCCGCGATCTCCTCGGGCCGTGCGGCCCGCGCGGACGGCGCGAGGCCCATCCGCAGCCCCAGCCGTGCCCGCCGCTCCGCCACCCCGATGTGCCGTGGTTTCCCCGTCACGCCGCCTCCGCCTCCCGACCCCCGGCCTTCGTGGCGCTCATCCTCCCGGACGGCCGCCCGGTACGGGGCGCGGCTCACCCGTTCGTCCTACCCGGGCATGCGGCGGCCCCGCCCGCGGCCTTGACTGGGGCCACCGCGAGGAGCGGAGCCCGGAGGCGAGACAGGACCACAACGGGAGACGCGATGCAGAGCAACGGCGCACGAGGGCCGGTCCGGCTGATCCTGGCCGTGGCCGTGGTGGTGTCGCTGGCCGCGTCGCTGGCCGCCTGCTCCGACGACAGCAGCCCCTCCGACGCGGCCTCCAAGGCCGCCTCGGCGGCTTCGAGAGCCGCGTCGGCCGCCACCCGGGCCGGCGACTCCCTCGCCTCGGCGACGGCTGAGGCCGGCCGGAGGTTCGACGAGTTCAAGAGCGGCGCGGACGCCAAGGACGAGGTGAAGCTCGACGGCTCGCCGAGCGCCGACTCCGACGGCCGCGCCACCGTGAAGGTGACCGCGTCGAACCCGACCTCCTCGGCACGGTCGTACGTCGTCCAGGTCGACTTCCGCGACACGAGCGGCAACCTCCTCGACACCACCGTCGTGACCGTGGACGACGTCGCGGCCGACGGGTCCAAGGACGCGACGGCCCGCAGCAACCGCGCCCTCACCGGCGACGTCGACACCACCGTCGCCCGCGCCGTGCGGCACTGACGGCCGTGCTCCGCAACGGTGTCACGGCGACCTCGGCGGACCGCGCCGCCCGCGGCCGGGCGGCCCGCAAGCGCGTCTCCCGCTCCGCGCACGGCACCTGGATCCCCGCCGCGGACCGCCCCGATCCGGTCGGCGTCCTGCAACGGCAGGGCCGGGACCGGCTCCAGGAACTGCTTCCCATCCGGTACGGACGGATGGCCGCGTCACCGTTCGCGTTCCTGCGCGGAGCCGCCGCCGTCATGGCCGCCGACCTGGCGGCCCAGCCGCACACCGGGCTCACCGTCCAGCTGTGCGGCGACGCCCACCTGCTGAACTTCGGCCTCTACGCCTCACCGGAACGCTCGCTGCTCTTCGACCTCAACGACTTCGACGAGACGTTCCCCGGCCCCTTCGAGTGGGACGTGAAACGGCTCGCGGCCAGCGTCGCCGTCGCCGCCCGCGAGAACGGGCACAAGGAGGAGCACGTCTTCGCCGCGGCACGGGCGGCCGCCGGGCACTACCGCGAGACCATGCGCCGGCTGGCCCGGCAGGGCGAGCTGACCGTCTGGTACCAGCACATCGACGCCGACCTGCTGCTGCCGCTGGTCCGCTCCGGACGCAGACGCCGGCGCGCCGAGGCGACCCTCACCCGGGCCCGCCGCCGCACCAGCCTGCACGCGCTCGGCAAACTCACCGAGACCGTCGACGGACGCCCCCGCATCGTCCACGACCCGCCCCTGCTGGAACCGGCCGGCACCCTCGACATGGCGACGCTCCGCAAGATCTTCAGCGACTACCGCTCCACGCTCACCGAGGAACGCCGTCTCCTCCTCGACCGCTACCGCTTCGTCGACGCCGCTCGCAAGGTGGTCGGTGTGGGCAGCGTAGGCACCCGCTGCTTCATCGTGCTGCTCGCCGGCCGGGACGCCGACGACCCGCTGTTCCTGCAGATCAAGCAGGCCGGCCGCTCCGTACTCGAGGAGCACCTGCCGACCGGTCCGTACCTCCACCCGGGGCGCCGCGTCGTCGCCGGGCAGCGGCTGATGCAGGCCGCCGGCGACATCTTCCTCGGCTGGACCACCGGACCCGAGGGACGCGCCTTCTACTGGCGCCAGCTGCGCGACATGAAGGGCTCCGCGGACATCGCCGGCATGGACCCAGGTGAGCTGCGCGGATACGCCGGACTGTGCGGCACCGCCCTGGCCCGCGCGCACGCCCGGTCCGGTGACCGCGTCGCCATCGCGGCCTACCTCGGCGGCGCCGACACCTTCGACCGCTCCCTCGCACACTTCGCGCTGCGCTACGCGGACCGCACCGCCGCGGACCACATGGCGCTCGGCGCGGCGGTGATGGCCGGCGTCGTCCCGGCGGCCCCCAACGTGTGACCTCCCGCGCCCGTCGACCGGCACCTCCGGGCCGACGCCACGCACCCTCGCGTGCCCCGAATCCGACGCCCGCGGGGGTTCGGCGCCGTCGGTGACCCCGATACGGCGCTACGCTCCGTGTATGAGGGCTGAAGCGTCCACTCCGGAGCAGTACGCCGTCGTGGCGGTCGCCTCCTCCGCGGGCGGCATCTACGCGCTCATCGAACTCCTCGGCGGTCTCGGCGCCGACTTCCCCGTGCCGGTCCTCGTCGTCCAGCACCTCGACCGCCGGCACCGGACGGTCATCGCCGACGTGCTCTCCCGGCGTACGGAACTCGCGGTCAAGCTCGCGGAGGCCGACGAGCGGATCGAGGCAGGCACCGTCTACATCGCCCCGCCCGACCGCCACCTGCTGGCCGGTCCCGAGGGTGTCCTGAGCCTGTCGAACAGCGAGCTCGTCCATTTCGTCCGTCCCTCGGCCGACCTGCTCTTCGAGTCGGTCGCCGGTGCGTACGGGGAGCGGGCCATCGTCTGTGTGCTCACCGGATCGGGTGGTGACGGCGCGATGGGGGTGGACGCCGTGAAGTCGCGCGGCGGCACGGTCATCGCCCAGGATCCGGCGAGCGCGCAGTTCCGGGGGATGCCGGACGCGGCCGTGGCCACCGGCGCGGTCGATTTCGTCCTGCCGCTGGCAGAGATCTCCGAACTGATCCGGGGGCTGGTCGCGAGCGAGAAGCAATGAGCGACCGGCAGTGAGCGACCGGCAGTGAGCGACCAGCACAAGCGGCCCGCGGTGACCGGCGGCGGAGCGACACGAAGTGACTGACACGAAGTGGATGAGGACGTCATGGCTGACGGGCGGGACGCTGAGACCGACGAGGAACTGGAAGAGCTCCTCGGCTTCCTGCGGGACGCGCGCGGATTCGACTTCACCGGGTACAAGCGGTCGACGCTGGGCCGCCGCATCCGCAAGCGGATGGCCGACGCCCAGGTCACGTCGTACGCCGACTACCGCGACCGGCTGGAGACGAGCGCCGACGAGTTCGGCGCCCTCTTCAACACCATCCTGATCAACGTCACCTCGGTCTTCCGCGACCCCGACGCCTGGACCTTCCTCCAGAACGAGGTGGTGCCCGAGGTGCTCGCGCAGCTCGGGCCCGAGGAGGAGATCCGGGTGTGGAGCGCGGGCTGCTCCAGCGGCGAGGAGGCCTACTCGCTCGCGATCATGTTCGCGGAGACCATCGGCCTGGACGAGGCACTCAACCGGGTGAAGATCTACGGCACGGACGTCGACGAGGAGGCGCTCCGCGAGGCCAGGGCGGGCCTCTATCCGGCGAAGGCCCTCGAAACCCTCGCTCCGGAACTGCGCGAGAAGTACTTCGACGCGAACGGTGCCCAGTTCAGCTTCCGCGGCGACCTGCGCCGCCGGGTCATCTTCGGCCGCCACGACATCACCCGCGACGCCCCCATCTCGCGCCTCGACCTCCTCGTCTGCCGCAACACGCTGATGTACTTCAACGTGGAGGCGCAGACCCAGATCGTCGACCGCTTCCACTTCGCGCTCCGCGAGAGCGGCTTCCTCTTCCTCGGCAAGGCCGAGCTGCTCCTCAACGACGCCGACCGCTTCGACGTGGTCAGCATGCGCCAGCGGATCTTCCGCCGCCGCCCCGGGAGCCAGCCCACGCCCTACCAGCCGACCGGCGTGAAGATCAGGTCGGGCTCCGCCACCGAGGTGAAGACGGTGGCCCGCACCCGGCAGGTCCGCGACCTCGTCGTCGACGGCGCGCCGACCCCGATGCTCGCCGTCGACGCCGACGGCATCGTCGTCCTCGTCAACAGCCAGGCCCGGACCCAGTTCGGACTCACGGCCGGTGACCTCGGCCGCCCCTTCCAGGACCTGGAGATCTCCTACCGGCCGCTGGAACTGCGCTCACTGATCGAGCAGGCGACGAACGAGCGCCGCTCCCTGCGCATCAACGGCACCGAGCGCCGGGTCGGCGAGGAGCACCAGTACTACGACATCCTCATCCAGCCGCTGATGTCGCCGGGCAATCCGCCCGTGGCCACCAGCATCACCTTCACCGACGTCACCGTCGCCACCCAGCTCAAGTCCGAGGTCAAGCGCGTACGCGAGGACCTGGAGACCGCCTACGAGGAACTCCAGTCCACCAACGAGGAGCTGGAGACCACGAACGAGGAACTCCAGTCCAGCATCGAGGAGCTGGAGACCACGAACGAGGAACTCCAGTCCACCAACGAGGAACTGGAGACCACCAACGAGGAACTCCAGTCCGGCAACGAGGAACTGGAAACGATGAACGAGGAACTCCGGGTGCGCACCGAGGAGCTGGACGCCGCCCGCGTCTTCCTCGAAGGCATCCTCTCCAGCGTCGGCGCCGGCGTCGTGGTCCTCGACCGGGACCTGAAGGTGACCAGCTGGAACTCGGGCGCCGTCGACCTGTGGGGACTGCGCGGCGACGAGGCGATCGGGCAGCCGTTATTCTCACTGGACTTCGGGCTCCCCACGGACTCGCTGCGCACGGTGGTCCACGAGTGTCTCGACACCGGCAAACGGGGCACTCCGCGCTATGTGGCGTCGGTCAGCAGGCTCGGAAAGTCCCTCCGGTGCGCCGTGCTGACCAGTCCCTTCGACGGCGACGGCGGCGGGGTGGTCATGCTCATGGAGGAGAGCTCCGGCGACGCCTCCGCCCGGACCTGACGGGCGTAGGCTGAGGACATGGAGCCCCTGGGCGGTCGACCCGACCCGGTGGCGCGGGCCCTGCGCCACGCCGCCCAGGCCCGGGAGCGCGCTGAGCGCGAGCTGGGCGCCGCCGCACGCCAGGTGCGACTGGCAGAGCGCACGGGCATGGACCTGCACCACCGTCTCGCGCGCCTCCACCGTGACTCCGCGTCCTGCCAGCGCACGGCCGCCGAACTCCAGGAGGCCTACGCCCGGCTGCTCACCGGCTCCGCCGCCGACGGTCCGCCGGCCACCGCGCCCGGCTTCATGGCGTCCGTGGCCGAGGTCTGCGGCACCCGTGGCGCCGCCCTCAGCTACCTCGCCGCCGACCGGAGCCAGCTCGCGGTCGCCGCGTCCGACGAACCCGCCCGCGCCGCACAGGAGCTGGAGTTCCTGCTCGGTGAGGGACCGGCCACCGACGCGAGCGCGGCCGGCGCCGCGGTGCGCGCCGCCGGACCCGAGCTGCGCGAGCGCTGGCCGGTGTACGGGACGGCACTTCCCGAACTCGGCTTCGACGAGGTGGCCGCCGTGCCGCTGCGGCAGCACGACACCTGCGTCGGCTCCCTCACCGTCTTCGACCCGCGGCCGAGCTCGACGGGCTCCCTCACCGAGGTCGCGGACGCCCTCACCCGGACGATGGTGCTCGGCCCGCAGGCCGACCCCGGGCTGTACGGCGGGACGGACGTGCGCGCGGTGGTGCACCAGGCGGCGGGCATGGTGTCGGTCCACGCGGGCTGTGCCGTCGCGGACGCCCTCGAGCTCGTCAAGGCCCGTGCCTTCAGCGAGGGTCTGCCGGTTGACACCGTGGCCGAGCGGATCGTCGGGGGAGAGCTGCTCCTCGGATGACTCGGACGGACGGACACGGCGCGCGGACCGCGGACATCTCGGGCCCGCGCCCGGCACAGCCCGGGAACACGCGGCACCCGATCCCGCGGACCTGAAGAACCAGTAGCAGGAGAGAACCCCAGTGGCAGAGATCCGAGAGGTGGCAACGACCCCATGAGCACGCCCATGCCGCAGCAGCGGCTGGCCCACGCCTTCGTCGAGTTGGCCGGGCACGGGGTGACCGAGCCCGACGACCCGTCCGGGCTGCTCGCCACACTCGCCACGATCGGACCGCGCCTTCTCGGCAGCCACGGCGCCACCGTCATACACGTCCCCGACGACCACCTCCCGGTCCAGCTCGCCGGGACGGACCCCGACCTGGTGGACCTGGAATGGGAGGCGGTGGAGTGGGGCGAGGGGCCGGGGCACGACGCACGGCGGACCGGCCGCCCGGTGCCGGACAGCCTCCTGGACGCACCGCAGGCCCAGCAGGCCTGGCCGCGCTACGCCCCCCGCGCCGTACAGCTCGGCTGCCGTCGGGCCGTCGCCCTCCCGCTCTCCGCAGGGCCCGGCCGGGGTCTGACCCTGGGTGCCCTGGTCCTGCTCTACACCGGGCCCGACCCCCTCAGTGACGAGGTGCTGGCCCTCGCCCGGGCGTTCGCCGACGCGGCCGGCTACACGCTGGCGCGCGACCGCGAGATCCGCCAGAGCCGTGCCCTCGCCGACCAGCTCGGGCACGCCCTGAAGAGCCGGGTCGTCATCGAGCAGGCCAAGGGCGTGCTCGCGGCCCGCCGGAAAGTGTCGGTCGACGAGGCGTTCGCCGTCCTGCGCGCCCACGCGCGGTCGCAGCAGCGGCGACTCGCCGAGGTGGCCCGGGACGTGGTCGACGGACGGCTGGACCTCGGAACCGACTGACCGTCCCGGACGCCGGCGGGCGCACACACCGCCGCCCGGCCCCTGACAGCGGGCCGGGCGGAGAAGGCGGGGCGGGCCCGCCGGGCCTCAGGAGGAGACCGGTGCGCCGCTCATCGCCGACCCGGGCGGGGCGGGCGGAGCGGGCTTCGGCGGGCCGGGCTTCGGCGGGGCGGGCTTGGGCGGCGTCCCGTCGCCTCCGGACTCCGACCGCACGGTGCCGCTCTTCGACGGCGCCGCCGTACCACCGGACGGGGACGAACCACCGGTCGCCGGCCGGGCCGCGGCCGTGCTGCCCGCTCCCGGTGCCGGGGCGCTGTCCGACTGCTTCGACCGCGCCGCCGCGACGGCGTCGCGCAGCGCGTCCTCCTGCTCCTGGCTCAGCGAGGTCTGCACCAACTGGCCGCCGAACTCCGCGATCTGAGGGATCACCTTGTCCCCGGCCGCCTGCTTCACCAGGACGAACAGCGCGGCGGCGCCGGGCCGCAGATTCTGGCTCAGGTCCTTCATGAACCGGTCGTCGACCCCGGTGTCCGTGATCGCGCCGCCCGCCGCTCCGGCCGCCGCTCCCACCGCCGCGCCCAGCAGCGGCGCCAGGAACAGCAGTCCGATGACACCGCCCCACAAGGCGCCGCCCGCCGCGCCCACGGCCGTGTGGCTGACCGCCTGATGCAGCTTGATCCGGCCGTCCTCGTGCCGCTCGACGACAACCGCGTCCTCCAACTCGACGAGATGCTGCTTCGACAGCTCGAACAGCTTGTCGCGCACCTGGTCGGCGGTGGCCACGTCGTCGTAGGCGACGACGAACAGATTGCTCATGAGGGGAACCCCTTATGTCGATTTCGTTCGACTTTATAGTCATATCGCACAAGGTGCAGTCGGGAGAAATCCAGATGCGTCCGGGCAGCCACGCTCCCTACGCTGAAGGTGCGTTCACGTACGACACGGCACCGCTTTCCGCCGTACGGGCATCAGTTCGCGGACGTGGGGCTACTCTCTACGCACCGACGGACGGCTGCCTTCCCCAGCGCCCCGCCGGCCCATCCAGAAAGCCGTCAAGGCCCTTTCATCCACGCATCCAAGGAGTCCCGTCATGGGCACCTTGATCTTTTCCGCGACCGCGATCCTGGTCGTCATGGGTTTCACCAACCACACGCTCTGGCTCGCTGCGGTGGCGGTCCTCTTCCTGTACGTCCGTTACGGCCGGACCGGGGGAAACACGTCCGCCGCGTCCTCCCCGGGCACCCCGGGAACTCCGGGTCCCGCCGCCGGCGCCTCCGGTGCCCGGCCCGACTCCAGCTACCGGGCCTACCGCGACCGGCGCGACCGTCAGGCCAGGTGGGAGCGCCGCTACCGGCGCGAACGTCCCCTGGAGTCACGCCGCCAGGAACGCAAGTAGCTCCGCCCACGCCCCGGGGCCACGCGGTCCCGGGGCGTCACAGCCCCGGCGCACCCCAGATCGGGAACCAGCGGCCGAGGTCCTCCTCGACCCGCAGGTCGCTCGCGAGCACCGCCTTGATCTGGAGCTCCAGCGCGTTGTCGCGCCGTTCGCCCGCTCCGGCGAGCGGCGCGAAGGGGTAGAAGGTCCCGCGCTTGTACAGATAGACGAGGCCCAGGTGGCGCTGCCCGCTGTCCTGGAACGCCGCCACGGAGCAGAGCAGTTGCGGCCCGAAGCCGGTGCTCTCCAGGGCGCTGTTGACCGCGTGCAGATCACTCACCAGCGCGGGGAGGTCGTCGGGGGTCCGGCGGGAGACCAGCCACGAGTACCCGTACTCGTCCCGGCCGACCTCCACCGGTGGTCCCGACCGCTCGGCGTCCGCGTCGAGCAGGGCCTGCGCCTCCCGGTGGGCCTCGGCGAAGGCCGCGCCCTCCACGGACGCGAAGCACACCGCGCCGGTGCCGGTCGGGGTGAAACCGGCCGCCGCCTCCAGGGTCACCGCGGCCGACGGCAGCCCGAAGAGCCGGTCGAGGTCCGGAGCGACGGGCTTGCTCCGGCCGAGCAGGATGTCCAGGAACCCCATGCGGTCAGACGGCCTCTCCGGGAGTCGGGGCGATCGCGTCCGGCACCGCGGGCTCGCCCAGCTCGACGGAGATGCGGGCCAGTTGTTCGAGCCTCTGTTCGAGACTGGGGTGGGTGGAGAAGAGGTTGGCGATGCCGGGCTCCCGGCCGAACGCCGGGGTGAAGTAGAAGGCGTTGAAGGCCTGGGCCGTACGCAGGTCCTTCGTGGGGATGCGGCCGATGTCCCCGGTGACCTTGGTCAGGGCCGACGCGAGCGCCGAGGGGCGACCGGTGAGCAGGGCCGCGGCCCGGTCGGCGGCCAGCTCGCGGTACCGGGACAGCGCCCTGATCAGCAGGAAGCTGAGGGCGTACACGGCCGCGGACACCGCCATCACCGCCATGAAGATCGCCACGGTGTTCTGGTCCTTGCGGCCCCGCCCGCCGAAGAGCTGCGAGTAGAACGCGAACCGCACGATGAGACCGGCGAGCACACCGAGGAAGGACGCCACGGTGATCACGGCGACGTCCTTGTGCGCCACGTGCGACAGCTCGTGCGCGAGGACGCCCTCCAGTTCGTCGGGCTCCAGCCGCCGCAGCAGACCCGTGGTCACGCAGAGCACCGCGTGGTCGGCGTTGCGCCCGGTGGCGAACGCGTTCGGCATGTCGATGTCCGACACGGCGACGAGCGGCTTGGGCATGTCGGCCACCGCGCACAGCCGGTCGACCACCCCGTGCAGCTGCGGATACTCCTCACGCTCCACGATCCGCCCGTGCATGGCGTACAGCGCGATCCGGTCGGAGAACCAGTACTGCGCGATCAGCACCCCGGCCGCGATCACCACGACCAGCACCCACGACTTCAGCAGCACGATCAGCGCGGCGACGAACGCCACGTACAGCAGTCCGAGCAGGAACAGCGTGACCGTCATCCTCACGGTCAGCCGCCGATCGTTCCGGAAACGGCTCTGCATCTCGCATCACCCCGCAGCTCAGGCACTCGCCCCGCTGTCCATTGTGCTCCCGTCACCCCCCATGAACAGGTGCCGATACCCCCCGCACCGGGCAAAGAACTCCCCTGTCAAGAGCCACTTACTTACGCCGCTCCGACACCCGCACCGGCCCGGGCAGCACGACGGCCGTGCCCCTCCCGGAGGAAGGACACGGCCGGTGGTGTCGCTGGTGGGGCGAGGTCTACACGTCGAAGTAGAGCTCGAACTCGTGCGGGTGCGGACGCAGCTGCAGCGGGGCGATCTCGTTCGTGCGCTTGTAGTCGATCCACGTCTCGATCAGGTCGGACGTGAAGACGTCGCCGGCGAGCAGGAACTCGTGGTCGGCCTCGAGGCGGTCGAGGACGGCCGGGAGCGAGGTCGGCACCTGGGCGACGCCCGCGTGCTCCTCGGGAGCCAGCTCGTACAGGTCCTTGTCGATCGGCTCGGCCGGCTCGATCTTGTTCTTGACGCCGTCCAGGCCGGCCATGAGCAGGGCCGAGAACGCGAGGTACGGGTTGCCGGAGGAGTCGGGCGCGCGGAACTCGACGCGCTTGGCCTTCGGGTTGGAGCCCGTGATCGGGATACGCATGGCCGCGGAGCGGTTGCGCTGCGAGTACACCAGGTTGACCGGGGCCTCGAAGCCGGGGACCAGACGGTGGTACGAGTTCACCGTCGGGTTGGTGAACGCCAGCAGCGACGGGGCGTGCTTGAGGATGCCGCCGATGTAGTAGCGGGCCATGTCCGACAGGCCCGCGTATCCGGCCTCGTCGTAGAACAGCGGGGAGCCGCCGCTCCACAGCGACTGGTGGACGTGCATGCCCGAGCCGTTGTCACCGAAGATCGGCTTCGGCATGAAGGTCGCGGTCTTGCCGTTGCGCCAGGCGACGTTCTTCACGATGTACTTGAAGAGCTGGAGGTCGTCGGCCGCGGCGAGCAGCGTGTTGAACTTGTAGTTGATCTCGGCCTGGCCGGCGGTGCCCACCTCGTGGTGCTGGCGCTCGACCTGGAGGCCGGACGCGGCCAGCTCCAGCGAGATCTCCGCACGCAGGTCGGCGAAGTGGTCGACCGGCGGGGTCGGGAAGTAGCCGCCCTTGTAGCGGACCTTGTAACCGCGGTTGTCCTCGACCGCACCGGTGTTCCAGGCGCCCGCCTCGGAGTCGATGTGGTAGAAGGACTCGTTCTCGGCGGTCTTGAAGCGCACGCTGTCGAAGACGTAGAACTCGGCCTCGGGACCGAAGTACGCCGTGTCGGCGATACCGGTCGACGCGAGGTAGGCCTCGGCCTTCTTGGCCACGTTGCGCGGGTCACGGGAGTACTGCTCGCCCGTGATCGGGTCGTGGATGAAGAAGTTGATGTTGACCGTCTTGTCGCGGCGGAAGGGGTCGACGCGCGCGGTGGACAGGTCGGCGCGGAGCGCCATGTCGGACTCGTGGATGGCCTGGAAGCCGCGGATGGAGGAGCCGTCGAACGCGAGCTCCTCGGCCGGGTCGAAGGCCTCGGCCGGGATCGTGAAGTGCTGCATCACACCCGGCAGGTCACAGAAGCGGACATCGACGAACTTGACGTCCTCGTCCGCGATGTACTTCTTGGCCTCGTCGGCGTTCTGGAACATCCAGCTCCTCCTACTCCCGCCCACTGTGGACCGGGGTGGTAGTTCGTTCGTGCGGCCAGTGCGGTGGCACACGCTGGAGCCGACCATAGGGACGGGGGATTTCTCAAGCGTGACCCATTTGTTTCGCCCAAGTTAACCGACCCGGGCCCGTACGGCCCCTCCTGTCCACAGGCCAAAACGGGCACAGTACCGTGGACACGTGGACAACAGGCAAGCAATCGGATCGTGGCTCTCCGGACCCCGCGCGGCCGCCGAGGACGCCGGTGTCGACTTCGGATACCGCGGCGAACAGCTCGGACTGCCGGAGCAGGGACCGGGCTCGATCGCCCGCCCCGGCCGCCGGCTCGGCGCCCTCGTCGTCGACTGGGGCCTGTGCCTCCTGATCGCATACGGGCTGCTCACCCATGGCTACGACCAGGCCACGGGCAACTGGGCCCTCCTCGTCTTCTTCGTCCTCGGCCTGCTCACGGTCGGTACGCTCGGCTTCACGCCGGGCAAGCGCCTGTTCGGCCTGCGTGTCGTCCCCGAGGGCGGCGGCCGGCTGAACCCGCTGCGCGTCCTGCTGCGCACCGCGCTCCTGTGCGTGGCCGTCCCGGCGCTGATCTGGGACCGCGACGGCCGCGGCCTGCACGACCGGCTGGCCCGCACGATCGAGGTCCGCGCCTGACGCGCACGGCGCCGACCCGCCGGCCGCTGCATGAGCCCGGCCGCCGTGGGCTGCCGCGTTCCCGTCACGGACGACCGGTCCCGACCGCCCCCTGACCGCCCGCGGTCCTTCCCGACCGGTCCTTGTCTGTCCGTGGTCCTTCCCGACCGGTCCCTGTCCGCTCGCACCGGAAGGTCGCGCGTGAGTGACCCCGCCCGCTCGGGAAGTGAGCGATCTCTCTCCGCCGGGCGGCCCGCAGCGGCATCCCGGAGCACGGCGCACACGACGCACGAACGCCGATGGGGCGCCCGGAGAAGTCTCCGGGCGCCCCATCGGCGTTCTGGTTCCGAGAGGAGCGTCAGCGGCCCTTGCCGCCGCGCGGCATCCGCATGCCCTTGGGCATCGGGCCCTTCGGCAGCGGCATGTTGCTCATGAGGTCGCCCATCGCGCGCAGCCGGTCGTTGGTCGCGGTGACCTGCGGGCCGGTGAGGACGCGCGGCAGCTTGAGCATCGTCGTACGGAGCTTCTTCAGCTCCACCGTGTTCTCGCCCGTGCCCACGAGGATGTCGTGCACCGGAACGTCCGAGACGATCCGCGCCATCTTCTTCTTCTCGGCGGCCAGCAGGCTCTTCACCCGGTTCGGGTTGCCCTCGGCGACCAGCACGATGCCGGCCTTGCCGACCGCGCGGTGCACCACGTCCTGGCTGCGGTTCATCGCCACCGCCGGAGTCGTGGTCCAGCCTCGGCCGATGTTGTCGAGCACCGCCGCGGCTGCGCCGGGCTGCCCTTCCATCTGCCCGAAGGCGGCCCGCTCGGCCCTGCGCCCGAAGACGATCGCCGTCGCGAGGAAGGCGAGCAGGAGCCCGAGGATGCCGAGATAGACCGGGTGGCCGATCAAGAAGCCGATCGCGAGGATGACACCGAAGGTGACAATTCCGACAGCCGCGAGTACAAGACCGATCACCGAATCGGCCTTGCGGGTCATCTTGTACGTCTGGACGATCTGCTTGAGTCGCCCGGGGTTCGCAGCGTCCGCTGCGGGTTCCTTCCTCGCCATGCCAGGAAGTCTACGTGGCCCGGGAAGCGCCTTCGACGGCAGTACCGGGCGAGCGGGTCCGTTGGGTCCCGGCGCCGGGGGTCAGGGGCGCGTGAGAACGGATTCCAGCACGAGCTGTGCCTCGACCCGGTCCTTCGCGCGGCGCCGGTCCTCCAGGACGGAGGTCCACGCGTTGCGGCGGGCGGTGCGCTGACCACTGCTCATGAGCAGCGACTCGACGGCACGGAGTGCATCGGTGAACGACGGGATCGCGGTGGCGCGAACGGGCGCGGCCTGCATGGTGGAGGTCCCCCCTCGGGATAGGCGGCTCGAGCGGAACGGTACGGGGTGTAGGACAAGGGTCACTGATTGGTGTTACCAGGGCGTGACCGACCGGTCAAACACCAATGAAACCTTGATGCCCGGGGTCGTATTTCCGGCGCCTTCGCGCTGGCGTCTCCAACTGCGCGAATGGCCGCGACGGCCGTGAACGGGCCGGTGTGAACGGTGAGTTGGCTGTGCGCGGACTCACACGAAGGCGGTGGCACTCAGTGCCACCGCCTTCGTTTCGCAAAATATCGCGAGCGCTTCCCGTTCGGCGTAATCAGACCGCCTGGGAGGCGACGTAGGCGCCGCGCTTCTCGACGGCCATCTGGTAAAGCCGGCCGGCGCGGTACGAGGAACGGACCAGCGGACCCGACATGACGCCGGAGAAACCGATCTCCTCGGCCTCCTCCTTCAGCTCCACGAACTCGTGCGGCTTGACCCAGCGCTCCACGGGGTGGTGGCGCACGGTGGGCCGCAGGTACTGCGTGATCGTGATGAGCTCGCAGCCCGCGTCGTGCAGTTGCTGGAGCGCCTCGCTGACCTCCTCGCGGGTCTCGCCCATGCCGAGGATCAGGTTCGACTTCGTGACCAGACCGTAGTCACGGGCCTCGGTGATGACCTTGAGCGAGCGCTCGTAGCGGAAGCCCGGGCGGATGCGCTTGAAGATCCGCGGGACGGTCTCGACGTTGTGCGCGAACACCTCGGGGCGCGAGGAGAAGACCTCGGCGAGCTGCTCGGGCTCGGCGTTGAAGTCCGGGGCCAGCAGCTCGACCTTGGTGCGGCCGGTCCCGCGGTCCGCGGTCTGGGCGTGGATCTGGCGGACCGTCTCGGCGTACAGCCAGGCGCCGCCGTCCTCCAGGTCGTCGCGGGCGACGCCGGTGATGGTGGCGTAGTTCAGGTCCATCGTGACGACGGACTCGCCCACACGGCGCGGCTCGTCACGGTCCAGCGCCTCGGGCTTGCCCGTGTCGATCTGGCAGAAGTCGCAGCGCCGCGTGCACTGGTCACCGCCGATCAGGAAGGTGGCCTCGCGGTCTTCCCAGCACTCGTAGATGTTGGGGCAGCCCGCCTCCTGGCAGACGGTGTGCAGGCCCTCGCTCTTCACGAGCGCCTGCATCTTCGTGTACTCGGGGCCCATTTTCGCCCGGGTCTTGATCCACTCGGGCTTGCGCTCGATGGGGGTCTGGCTGTTCCGGACCTCCAGGCGCAGCATCTTGCGTCCGTCGGGTGCGACTGCGGACACATCGGCTCCCTGTAGCTTCGATTCTTCGGCGTACACCAGGGTACGCCCGTGCGGTTCTCGGCCCCCGGGGTGGGCAACCTTCGGGAACAGGGGTCCATTCCCGTACGGCCGCCCCCGGGCGGGGGCGGGTCTCTAGGCCGGCGTCCGTTCCACGGTCCGCGGCTGCAGCTCGGCGTTCTCCAGGACGTCCCGCAGGTGCCGCTCGGCCACCGGGAGGACCTCGGCGATGGTCACGTCGCGGCCGAGTTCGCCCGCGAGGGAGGCGACGCCCGCGTCGCGGATGCCGCACGGGATGATCCGGTCGAACCAGGCGTTGTCCGGGTTCACGTTCAGCGCGAAGCCGTGCATGGTGACGCCCTTGGCGACGCGGATGCCGATCGCGGCGATCTTGCGGTCCTCGCGTCGCTGGCCGGCGTTGGAGGGCGCGTACTCCGGGCCGTTGAGCCGGGGGTCGAACTCCTCGTCCTGGAGCCTCGGGTCGAAGTCCAGGGAGAGGCCGCCGAGCGCCGGGCGCTGTTCGGCGGGGTCCTTGGCGTCGCCGAGGATCCACACACCGCTGCGGCCCTCGACCCGGCTGGTCTCCAGCCCGAACTCGGCACACGTACGGATAAGGGCGTCTTCCAGCCGGCGCACGTGTGCTACGACGTCCACCGGGCGGGGGAGTTTCTGGATGGGGTAGCCGACGAGCTGGCCCGGGCCGTGCCAGGTGATCTTGCCGCCGCGGTCCACGTCGATGACCGGCGTGCCGTCCAGGGGCCGCTCGTTGTCCGCCGTGCGCCGGCCCGCCGTGTAGACCGGCGGGTGCTCCAGGAGCAGACAGGTGTCGGGGATCTCGTCCAGGAACCGCGCGGCGTGCACGCGGCGCTGCTCGTCCCACGCCTCCTGGTACTCGACGGCCTCGTCGCCGAATCCCATGCGGACGAACCGCAACTCACTCACGGCAAGCGCCTCCCTCGAAGCTTCCCGGGGCGGTGGTGGCCCCGTGCGCGGCACGCGGAAGAACCTTTCGTCAGGTCCGTCGGCGCCCACGCCACTGTACGTCCGGCCGAAACGCGTCAGCCCGACGGTCAATCCTCACACGATCGGATGAATGAATGTCGAAGTGTGCGATGACGTGCTCACGCTCCGCTACATTCGCGCCGTTCACGAGGCCATAAGGGCTGCTCACAGGCAATCCGGGCACCAGGCGGCCTCGGGGCGGCCCGAGCACGCTCCACGCCGCCCCGAGGCCCCTTGGTGACCCGAAAGGCAGGAGACCGCACCGCAGATGACGGAACGACCCGCGCAGCGCACTCCCAACCGCCAGCTCGCCGCGCTCATCGCAGAAGCGGGGTTCTCCAACGCAGGTCTCGCCCGTCGCGTGGACCAGCTCGGTCTGGAACACGGACTCGACCTCAGATACGACAAGACATCGGTGACGCGGTGGCTGCGGGGACAGCAGCCCCGCGGGACCACGCCCGCGCTCATCGCCGAGGTCTTCACCCGCCGCCTCGGCCGGCGCCTGACCGCGCAGGACCTCGGACTCGACGCCTGCGCGCCCGTCTACGCCGGGCTGGAGTTCGCCGCCTCCCCGGAGGAGGCCGTCGACATCGTCAGCGGCCTGTGGCGCAAGGACTCGGGCAGTCACGCCGAACTCCGCAAGATCGCCTTCACCCCGGCCGGACTCGTCGTCCCCAGCCGGGACTGGCTGATCGGCCGGGCCGACGACCGCGTCGCCCACGGCGACCAGCCCTCCCGGGTGCCTCCCCAGGGCCGCCCGGCGATCCCCCGGCTCACCGCGCCGCCCGAACCGGGCGTCCCCCCGGCCCGGCGCGCCCGCACCGAGCGCGGTCCCGGGCAGCGGGTCACAGGAGGGGACATCGCCGCCCTCCGCTCGGTCGGCGAGCTCTTCCGCGCCCTCGACCATGCATACGGCGGCGGCCACGCCCGGCAGGCACTGGTGCGCTACCTGGAGCACGAGACCGAACCGATGCTGCGCGGCGCGTACGGCGAGCAGACCGGCCGGCACCTGTTCGCCGCCGCCTCCGACCTCACCCGGCTCGCCGGCTGGACCTCGTACGACATCGGCGCGCACGGGCTCGCCCAGCGGTACTTCGTCCAGGCGCTGCGGCTCGCGCAGGCCGCGGGTGACCGGGTGTACGGCGCGTACGTCCTCATCACGATGAGCCGGCAGGCGGTCTACCTCGGGCACGGGCGGGAGGCCGTGCAGCTCGCCCGGGTCGCCCAGCAGGGACTCGGTTCGTCGGGACCGCACCTGGTGCAGGCGCTGCTGCACGCCGTCGAGGCACGGGGGCACGGTGTGCTCGGCGAGGTGCGGGCCTGCACGGCCTCGCTGGTCCGGGCCGAACGGGCGCTGGAGGCGTCCCGGTCCGGCGACGAGGTCCCGCACTGGGCCCGCTTCTTCGACGAGGCGCAGCTCGCCGACGAGTTCGGGCACTGCCACCGGGACCTCCAGCAGTTCCGGGCCGCCGCGCAGCACGCCGAGCGCTCCCTGCAACTGCGCGCGCCCGGGTACGCCCGCAGCCGGCTGTTCTGCCGGGTGGTGCTCGCCTCGGCCCGGCTCGGGCTCGGTGAGCTCGACCAGGCCTGTCTGCTGGGCGCGGAGGCGGCCGGTCAGGCGGCGGAGATGCGCTCGGCGCGGGCCGTCGAGTACGTACGGGACTTCGAGAAGCGGCTCGAACCGTACAAGGACGCGGCGCCCGTGCGCGGATACCGGGACAAGGTGTCCACGCTGAGCTGAGCCAGGGGGACCGCGGCGGTCGTCCCCGGTCTCCGGCCTGGGGTGCCGGAGACCGGGAAGCTCGCCGTGCCCCGCCGCGCACTCCCGGGGCGGGGAGGGTCAGGCGGCCGCGGATTCCAGTTGTTCCGCCGACGGGACCGGGCGGACGTCCAGGTCCCTCAGGAGGGCGTGGGCGGCCCGCCGGGCCGAGTGCAGCGCGCCCTGGACGGTGCTGGTGTCCCGGTGGTCGCCGCACACGTACAGGCCCGCCAGCAGCCGCACCGGGCGCCGCGCGTCGTGCGGGGGAGGCATCGCCGGGACCGCCTCGGGTTCGTGGTGGACCGCCAGCAGTTCCCAGCGGGACGTCGACGTCCCGTAGAGGCGGGCCAGTTGGGCGCGGACCGTCGCGTCCAGGTGGGCCGCGCCGGGCGGGGTGCCGAGCACGGTCGAGGAGACCAGGGCGCGGCCCGCCGGGGCCCGCGTCGGGTCGACCTGGCTGACGACCGCCGTGTGGGCCACCGGACCGCTCCGGTCGGCGTCCAGCAGGAGGGCCGGGTCGGTGAGCGGAGGCTCGTCCATGGTGTGGTGCAGGACGGTCACCGGATGGAAGGCGGGGACGTGCAGCCCCGGCAGGAAGTCCGCGGCGGCCCGCGCGCCGGTCGCCAGCAGGACGGACCGGCAGCGGATCTCGCCGTGCTCCCGCGTCGACACGGTGGTCGTGGAGACGGCGGTGACCTCGACGTTCGTGTGCACGGTGCCCGGCGGCAGGCCGGCCGCGAGCAGTTCCGGGAGCGCGTCCGCCCCGCCCTCGGGCAGGCACAGCCGGCCCGTGGCGAAGGAGTGCAGGGCGAGGTCCGCGCACCGGCTGGACGTCCCGAGCTCCGGGTCGCAGAGCAGGGCGGCCAGGAGGGGGCGCAGAAAGCCGTCGACCGTACGGGCCGGCAGGCCCCGGGCGGTCAGCGAACGGGCCGCTGTGAGGTCGGGGCGCGCGAGGAGCCGCTCCGGCTCGGTGGCGGCGAGCCGCCCGAGGGCCATCGCCAGACGGGACTGGTCCAGCGCGCCGCCGAGCGGTCCGGGCCGGGAGGTGCCGCGTGCCGGACGGGCCAGCTGCAGCCGGGGGGCGCTCGCGAGGGCGCGTGCGGTGGTGAGTGCGCCCCTTGCGCTCCGCGGCGAGCCGGGTGCGACGGCCCGGTGGTGGTGGCCGTCGCTGTGCAGGAGCACGCCGGGCGAGAACGGCCGCAGGGCCAGGGCGTCCAGTCCCGGGGTGTGGCGCAGTTCCGGGTAGGAGGTGGACAGGAGCCGGCCGAGCCGGTCAAGCCGGAAGCCGTCGACTTTCTCCGTGGACATCCGGCCGCCCACTTGGGGGGCGGCCTCCAGGACGACGGTCCTCAGCCCCGCCCCGGTCAGATGTCGTGCGGCCGCGAGACCGGCGACACCGGCTCCCACCACCACGACATCCGCATCTTCTGCGTCTTCCGCCATCGCCGCCCTGTGCGCGGCTTGGCGTGCGGGCTCTAGCACGTGCCCCTCCTCGAGGTTGCGCGGCCGGTGGGGACGTCATGCCCCCAACAGGCGTCAGAAATACCCGAGTTCGGATCGAGGGTGCGAGGCCCGCGCCCCCGGCGGAAGCCGCGCGGCAGCCGTGCACGGGGGCACGGGGGGTGCATGTGCGCGCCGGGGGGAGGCCGATCGGCCCGGTGGAGCGGCCGGGTGGGGGCGCGCCCGGCGTGAGCGCTCCCCCTTCCCGGCTCAGCCCAGAGCGGCCCGCAGTGTTCCGTCGATCGACGGGAACGCGAACGTGAAGCCCGACTCCAGGAGTCGGGTCGGCAGCACGCGCTGGCTGCCCAGGATCTCCCCGGACATCTCGCCGAGGGCGAGGCGCATGAGCGGAGCGGGCGTGGCCAGCAGGGCCGGGCGGTGCAGGACCCTGCCCATGGCCTCGGTGATCTCCCGGTTGGTGAGCGGGTCGGGTGCCGTCAGGTTCACCGGCCCGGACACCGACTCCGTGTCCATGAGGTGCCGGATCGCGGCCACCTCGTCGTGCAGGGCGATGAAGCTCCAGTACTGGCGGCCGTCGCCCAGCCGGCCGCCGAGGCCCGCCTTGAACAGCGGGAACAGTTTCGCCCAGGCCCCGCCCGCCCGGGACACCACGAGCCCGGTCCGGGGCAGCACCGTGCGCACTCCGGCCTCCCGCGCGGGAGCCGTCGCCTCCTCCCACTCCACGCACACCGAGGAGAGGAACCCCTCGCCGGGCGGCGCCGACTCGTCGACCGCGCGGCTGCCCGTGTCCCCGTAGAAACCGATCGCGCTGCCGTTCACGAAGACCCGCGGCGGCTCGTCGAGCGAGGCGACCGCCTCGGCGAGCGTCGCGGTACCGAGCACCCGGCTGTCCCGGATCTGCTTCTTGTAGGCCTGGGTCCACGGCCGTGAAGCGACCCCGGCGCCGGCCAGGTTGACCACGGCGGCGCACCCGAGGAGCCCGGCCGCGTCGATCCGCTGCCGCTGCGGGTCCCAGCGCACCTCGTCCGTGGAACGGGGGGAGTGACGCACGAGCCGGACCACGTCGTGTCCGTCCGCCCTCAGGGAGCGCGCGAGTTCGGAGCCGATGAGGCCGGACGCGCCGGCGATCGCGATACGGGAACCCGGGGGGAGGGGGGAGTCGCTCATGGGTCCATCCTGCCCGGAAGGCGGCGGAAATCCCGGAACGGACCTCCGTACGGCCGCCGTACAGTGATCGGCATGGCAGCCGCACCGCACATACGTACCGCCACCCTCGACGACGAGGACACGCTCGGCAGGCTCGACCGTGACACCTGGTCGACGCTGCACGCCGTCATGGCGCGGCCCCAGCCGCCGTACGAGCCGTTCTACAGCGAGCGGTTCGGCCCCCGGGACCATCTCGTCGCCGAACTCGACGGCCGGGTCGTCGGGTACATCCGGCTGGGCTTCCCGACCCCGCTCGCCTGCAACGCGCACGTCCGGCAGATCCTCGGACTCGCCGTCGCCGACGAGGCGCGCGGTGCCGGGGTGGGCCGCGCGCTGCTGCGGGCCGTGTGCGAGGAGGCCCGCGGTCAGGGCGCCCGGCGCATCACGCTGCGGGTGCTCGGCCACAACGCCCCGGCCCGCGGCCTGTACGCGTCCGAGGGCTTCGTCGTCGAAGGAGTCCTGCGGGAGGAGTTCCTGCTGGACGGGGTCTACGTGGACGACGTCCTCATGGGCCGGTCCCTCTGACCGACGCGCGTCCCTCCGGTCGGACCGCGCGCGCCGACCTGCTCCCTTCCCGGCCGGGCGCGCCGAAGACCCCGCGCGCGTCCGTCAGTTCCCGCCCGCGGTGAGCGACGGGCGCGTCCCGCCCAGGAGATGACGCAGACAGCGGACCGCCAGCTCGGCGGGGGAGCCCGGGCCGTCGGCCGCGGCGTCCGTGGCCGCCCAGGTCTCCAGGGCGACCCGGACGGCGTCGGTGGCCGCCGCGGCGGCGAGCCGGACCTCCAGCGGGTCGGCGCCGGCGCCCGAGAGCCGGGCCACCACCGGGATCAGCCGCTCCTCCGACTCCTGGTTCACCCGGTACCAGACGGCCCGCAGCGCCGCGTCGTCGACAGCCGCGCGCAGCAGCGCCCGCGTCTGCTCCAGCCCGTCCACCGCGCGCGCGTCCGGCGCGGACAACGCCTCGACCGTCGCCCGCTCCAGCGCCTCGGGCAGCGCCGTGCCCGGCTCGGCCGCCGCGAGCACGGCGCGCCAGCGGTCGCCGCCCGACGCGAGCAACGGGCCCACGGCGTCCTGCTTGTTGCGGAAGTAGCGGTAGAAGGTGCGCAGGGCCACCCCGGCGCGGCGGGCGATGTCCTCGGCCGTGGTGCCGTCCGGACCGAACTCCGTGAAGAGCTCCGCCGCCGCGCGGGCGATGTCGAGCTGGGTCGCGGCCTTGCGCCGTTCGGTCAGCGAGGGGGCGGGGGGTTCGGGGGCCGGGGACGGCTGGCTGCTCACGGGCACAGCGTACGCCGCGAACGTGGCGAGGGGCACATTTCGCCGTGATGGCAAAACGTGCCACATCGACGTACTGTGCAGGACGTAACGCCGTATCACCGCATTGCCGCGGCCGGTGCCGGGAGAGCCGGCGGCGGCCCGAGGACCGGGAGACCCACCATGAACCGATACGAAGGACGCCGTGCGCTCGTCACCGGAGGCGGCTCCGGCATAGGCCAGGCCACCGTGGAGCGCATGCTGGCCGAGGGCGGACACGTCGTCGCCGCGGATGTGAGCGAGGCGGGTCTCGCCGACACCGTGGCCAGGGCGGGCGCCCACGTCGGGCGGCTGACCACCGTCGTCGTGGACATCGCCGACGAGGCATCCGTACGGGCCGCCGTCGCCGAGGCCGTACGCGTCCTCGGCGGTCTGGACGTGCTCGTCAACGCCGCCGGGATCCTGCGCTCCGCGCACACCCACACGATGCCGCTGGCCGACTTCAACCAGGTCATCGCCGTCAACCTGACCGGCACGTTCCTGATGATCCGTGAGGCGCTGCCGCACCTGACGGCCGGACAGGACCCCGCCGTCGTCAACTTCAGCTCGACCTCGGCGGCGTTCGCCCACCCCTACATGGCGGCGTACGCGGCCTCCAAGGGCGGCATCCAGTCCATGACGCACGCCCTGGCGAGCGAGTACGGCAAGCAGGGCGTGCGCTTCACCGCCGTGCAGCCCGGCTCGATCTCCTCGGGCATGACCGACGGCTCGGGCGCCAGCCGGCGGAGCGTCGGCCCCGGACTTCCGGCCGACGCCGACCTGAGCCTGTTCACCAAACTGGCGCCGGCCCTCGGCGAGGGCTTCGCGGGCCCCGAGGCGGTCGCCGGTGTCGTCGCCATGCTCGCCTCGCGGGACGGCCGGTTCATCACGGGCACCGAGGTGCGCGTCGACGGCGGCACCCACTTCTGAGCCGCCGGTCCCCCGGCGCCGGGGAGCAGCGGGGCCCGGGTGGGAACCGGCGCCGGGGTCGGGCCCCAGCCGGGGTCAGGACGTGACCAGGTCGCCCGTGTCGACGCGGGCCGTGGCGTGCGTCGCCTTGCGGGCGTCGCCCGCCACCTCGTGCGCCGTCAGCACGTACCCCGTCTCGCTGTCCGAGGTCGACCGGGCGAAGACCACGCCGTACACCTTGCCGTCGGTGGTCAGCAGGGGGCCGCCGGAGTTGCCCGGGCGGACCGTCGAGCGGATCGAGTAGATCTCGCGCGTCACCGTGCCGGAGTTGTAGATGTTCTGGCCCGTCGCGTTGATCCGGCTCGCCACCGTGGCCGCCTGGAGGTCGAGGCCGCCGTCCTGCGGATAGCCCGCGACCACCGCGGAGTCGCCGCGTGAGGCCACCCCGTCGAAGTGCAGCACGGGGGCCCGCAGACCCGGCACGTACAGCACGGCGACGTCCTTCTGCGGGTCGAACAGCACCACGCGCGCCGGATAGGGCCGGCTGACCCCGCCCACCCGGACCGTCGGCCGGTCGATGCCCGCCACCACGTGGGCGTTGGTCATCACACGCTGCGCGGAGTACACGAAACCGCTGCCCTCGCGGCCCTGGTTGCCCGAGACGCCCTCGACCTTCACCGTGCTCAGCTTCGCGGCGTTCGTCGCCGACGGCGTCACGCTGTCGCCGGAGGGGCGCGCGACACCCGCCGTCGGTTCGTTCTCGAAGGGGTTGAAGACCTGCGGGAAGCCCGCCTCCGTCAGCGCCGAGGTGGCGCGCGAGAACCACGTCGGCGTCGTCTCCGGCATCGTCTTCTGCACGGCGCCCAGCAGTGCCGAGTTGCGGATCGACTGCGTCACCACCGGTGACGAGGAAGCGCCCAGCACGCTCGCGGCCACCCAGGCCACCAGCAGCACCGCCAGGGTGTTCGCCGCGGCCCCGCCGATCCCGTCCGCCACCCGCAGCGGTCCCCGGTCCAGCTCCCGCCGCAGCTTCAGGGCCAGCCGCCCGGCCAGCTCGTGACCCACCACCGCCGGCACCAGCACCGTGAGCACCGCCGTGACCGTCGCCGCCGGGGTGCCCGCCGTGACCAGCTCCATCATCCAGGGCAGCACCCACACGCCGATCACGGCGCCGCCCACGAAGCCTGCCAGCGAGACACAGCCGGCGACCAGGCCACGGCGGTACCCGGACGCCGCGTAGGCCAGGATGACCAGCATCAGCAGGAGGTCGAGCACGTCCACGGAGCCGCCTTTCTCTGGGGCCCCTTAGTACGCGCCGGGCGGGCCCATTGATCAGCCACGCGCGTGTGGTGCCGCGGAAACGACCACACACCCGTGGACCTGTAAAAACGTCCCGGACACGCCCGATGGTTCCACCGGGTGGCACACCACACATCGCGGCCCGCGCGGATCCGGGTCAGGGTGGGTCCATGCGTGTCTTCGGGAAGACTCGGGGGCCTCGAATACGGAACGGGCGGCGAGAACCCCGCCCCGTCGGCCACGGACGCCCGGAACACCGGGCGAACGGGGCCCGAATACCATCGGGGCGCGAGCCCCGGCCCCCCGGACCGTGGAGTCCGCGCCGCCCCTGGGCGGCGCTGCCGAAACCGGCCCTCGTCCTGCTGGCCTGCGTGCCGGGCCTCCTCGCCGTCACGGCGCTCGTGACCTGCGCGGCGGGCGTGGACCGCACCGCGACCCGCGCCGCCGTCCCGCCACCGGTGACGGCCCGCGCGGCGGCGGAACGCCCTGTCGAGCGGCCACCGATCGTGCCGCGGTCGAAGTGGCTCGGTTCCGCGAGCCCGCACCAGCAGCCACCGCCCCGCTACGACGACCGCGTCGTCGCGGTCTTCGTCCACCACACCGACTCGCCGAACGGCTACGACTGCGCCGACGTGCCCCGCATCATCGGCGACCTCTACGCGGGCCAGACCGGCGCCAAGCAGTGGGACGACATCGGCTACAACTTCCTCGTCGACCGCTGCGGCACGATCTACGAGGGCCGCGCGGGCGGCGTCGACCGGCCCGTCACCGGGGCCCACGCCCAGGGCTTCAACCACCGCACCGCGGGGATCGCCGCGATCGGCACCTTCACGGCGGGCACCCCGGTGCCGAAGGCCATGACCGACGCCATCGCCCGCCTCGCCGCCTGGAAACTCGGTCTCAGCGGCGTCGACCCGCGGGGCACCGTCCGCCTCACCTCCAGCAACAGCCTCAGCCGCTACGCCAAGGGCAGCACCGCCGTCCTGCCCACCATCGCCGGGCACAACGACGGTTTCGAGACGAGCTGCCCCGGCGCCGCCCTCACCGCCCGCCTCCCCGAGATCCGCGCCGAGGCCGCCAGATACCAGGGCCGCTGACCACCCCGCCGCCGACCCGCGCCCCGTCCCGCGGCCTCGTCCCGTACGCGCCCGCCCGACCGGTCACAGGCACGCCGCAGGCCGTTCACAGGCTCCCCACCGCCGAGCGGCGCAGCATCGTCGTACGCACTGACCGGAGGTGGGGATCATGAGGATCAGTCGGCCGGAGAACCCAGGGCACCCGGCGGCCCCGGCTCACCCGCCTCACGTCGGACACCCGCGCCGCGCCCGGCGTGAGGCGCGCACCGGGTGCCGGGGGAGGAGCGGGAGCCCGGAACGGGCGGAGGCGCCTGAGCGGGCGGCCGGCTGGACGAAGGCCGTGCGGGGCCCCTGGGTGGTGGCCTGCGCGGTGGCGACGGTCCTCCTCGGCCCGGCGGCGGTCACGGCCTCGGCGCTGGACCGGGCCAACGCGGCCCCGCTGCGGCACGCCGTGCGGGTCGAGCAGCCGCGGACCTACCTGCCCGCCGACCTCGCCCGCCGCCGCACGACGGCCTGATGCCGCGGCCGGCGGGCGCGGCACACAGGAAGGAGGACCCGGACAGAAACCCGGGTCCTCCTTCGGGCAGGTCCGCCGTCAACTCTCGCGGAACCGCTCCCACAGCTTCGGGTAACGCTCCGCGACGAGGGACTCGGTCTCGAAGTCGAGCGGGGTGCCCGCGGGCTCGGAGGCAGCGGCCGGAATGCCGAGATCCGGAGCCACGGCTCCGGTCAGCTGCTCATAGGCCTCGTCCGCCGCGTACCCGAGCTCCTCACCGTCGCCGTCGATCTCCTCGTCGAAGTCGTCCAGCAGCTCGGCGAGCGTGTCGGGGTCGTGCATCGCGCCCTCGAAGACCTCCCGGCCCTGGCCGATAAGCCAACACCGGAAGAAGTCGAAGGCGTCGTCGCTGGCCCCGTCGAGCAGCACCCACGCGGCACCCCACAGGTCCCAGCGGTAGGCGCGGTTGTAGCGGGACTCGAAGTGCCGGGCGAAGTCCAGCACCGAGTCCGGATCCAGCTGGACGAGCCGCTCGACCAGCAGGTCGGCCTGTTCCTCGGGGTCTCCCTCGGCAGTCTCGCGGGTCGAATCCACCAGCTGCCAGAACTCCGTCTCGTCCATCACGGGTCAAGCATCGGGCCTGCGCGGGAGCGACGCACGCGGAGTGGCGCAGATTGTTATGCGTGCACATGCCGAAGGTAAAACCGCCGGGTTCGTACGGATTTCAAGCGGCGTGCGGCCACGGCCCTCCACGGACCGCGATCACCGGTAGAGCGCGGCAGACCGGGCGGCGTCCTCGGCGCAGCGCTCCCGCAGCGACGCGGGGGCCAGCACCTCCACCTCCGGTCCCAGTCCGCGCAGCTGGGCGCGGGCGACGTCCTCCGACTCCATGAGCAGCGTGAGGCCCACCCAGCCCCGCCCGTCGGGCACCCCGGACGCGCCCAGCGCCTCCTTCGCGGTCGCCGGATCCAGCACGTACGGCAGCCGGCGGACGCCGTCCGGGGACAGTCGTACGGCGATCTCGGCGCGCAGGATGGACCGGGCGAACTCCTCGGCCCGCTCCGCCCAGAACCCCGGCAGGTCGAACCCGTCCTCCCGCCGGAACCGCTCCGCGCCGGGTTCGACGGCGGTGAACCGGTCGATCCGGTACACCCGGAAGGCCTCCGTCCCGGACACACGTGCGCAGAGGTACCACAGGCCCGCCTTGAGGACGAGACCGTACGGGTCGAGCGTCCGCTCCACCTCCGAGGCGTCCCGCCGGTACCGCGTGACGATCGGACGGTCGTCCCACACCGCGTCCGCGACCGACGGCAGCAGCTCGGGCGTCTGCGGTTCGCTGAACCAGGCGGGCGCGTCCAGATGGAAACGCTGCGCAGCCGTCCGCGAGGCGTCCCGCACGGAGGGCTGCAGCGCCGCCGACACCTTCAGCCTCGCCGCCGACGCCGTGTCCTCCAGGCCCATCTCGCGCAGCGCCCCCGGCACCCCGCTCAGGAACAGTGCCTCCGCCTCGCTGCGCGCCAGCCCCGTGAGTCGGGTGCGGTAGCCCCCGACCAGGCGGTAACCGCCGGCCCGGCCACGGTCCGCGTACACCGGGACGCCCGCCTCGGACAGCGCCTGCGCGTCCCGCGTGATGGTGCGCTCGGACACCTCCAGCTCCCGCGCCAGCTCGGCGGCGGTCATCGACGCCCTGGTCTGGAGCAGCAGCACCATCTTGATCAGACGAGCAGCACGCATGCGTTCATGATGCCGGGCCCCACTGACAACGAGGGGACGGACCGCTGACACCCCGGCCACGGCGGAACGCCGATGAGGGGCACGGCGAACGCCGTGCCCCTCATCGAATCGTCCTGACTGCTGCTGTGCCTACCGCCGCTGTCGCGGCCGAGGCCTACAGGCCGTAGCGCTCCCGGGCCTCCTTGACCGCGGACGCCTTGACCTCACCGCGGCGGGCGAGCTGCGCCAGCGCCGCGACGACGATCGACTCGGCGTCGACACCGAAGTGACGGCGGGCCGCCGCGCGGGTGTCGGAGAGACCGAAGCCGTCGGCACCGAGCGAGGAGTAGTCCTGCTCGACCCACTGCGCGATCTGGTCCGGGACCTGGCGCATGTAGTCGGAGACCGCGAGGACCGGGCCCTCGGCGCCCTGCAGCGCCTGACGGACGAACGGCACCCGCTCCTCGCCGCGCAGCAGCGCCGCGTCGGCCTCCAGCGCGTCACGGCGCAGCTCGGTCCAGGAGGTCGCGGACCACACGTCGGCGGCCACACCCCACTCCTCGGCGAGCAGCTTCTGCGCCGCGAGCGTCCAGTGGATCGCCGTGCCGGAGCCGAGCAGCTGGATACGCGGGGCGTTCGCGGCGGCCACGTTCACACCGGCCGACTCCGCCGTGTTGAAGCGGTACAGGCCCTTGAGGATGCCCTCGTCGACACCGGCCGGCTTGGCGGGCTGCGGCATCGGCTCGTTGTAGACGGTCAGGTAGTAGAAGACGTTCGCGTCCTCGCCCGGGGCCGCCTCGCCGTACATCCGGCGCAGACCGTCCTTGACGATCGCCGCGATCTCGTAGGCGAACGCGGGGTCGTAGGACAGCGCGGCCGGGTTGGTGGCGGCGATGACGGGGGAGTGGCCGTCGGCGTGCTGGAGGCCCTCACCGGTCAGCGTCGTCCGGCCGGCGGTGGCGCCGACCAGGAAGCCGCGGCCGAGCTGGTCGCCGAGCTGCCACATCTGGTCGGCCGTGCGCTGCCAGCCGAACATCGAGTAGAAGATGTAGAACGGGATCATCGCTTCGCCGTGCGTGGCGTACGCGGTGGACGCGGCGATGAAGTCGGCCATCGAACCGGCCTCGGTGATCCCCTCGTTGAGGATCTGGCCGTTCTTGGCCTCCTTGTAGTACATCAGCTGGTCGCGGTCGACCGGCTCGTACGTCTGGCCCTTGGGCGAGTAGATGCCGAGCGACGGGAAGAGCGACTCCATACCGAAGGTACGGGCCTCGTCGGGGACGATCGGCACCCAGCGCTTGCCGGTCTCCTTGTCGCGGACCAGGTCCTTGACGAGGCGGACGAACGCCATGGTCGTCGCCAGGTTCTGCGTGCCGGAGCCCTTGTCGAAGGACGCGAACGTCTTGTCGGCGGCGGCGGGCAGCGGGGCCAGCGGGTGCGTGCGGCGGGCCGGGGCCGGACCGCCGAGGGCGGCGCGCCGCTCCTGGAGGTAGCGGACCTCGGGGGCGTCGGCGCCCGGGTGGCCGTAGGGGACCACGCCGTCGACGAACTGGCTGTCGGAGATGGGCAGTTCGAGCAGGTCACGCATCTGCTTGAACTCGTCCGTCGACAGCTTCTTCATCTGGTGGTTGGCGTTCTTCGACGCGAAGCCCTCGCCGAGGGTGTGGCCCTTGACCGTCTGGGCCAGGATCACGGTCGGCGCGCCCTTGTGCTCGACGGCGGCCCGGTACGCGGCGTAGACCTTGCGGGCCTCGTGGCCACCGCGCGAGAGGTGGAAGCACTCGAGGATCTTGTCGTCGCTCAGCAGCTTCGCCATCTCGACGAGCGCCGGGTCGGCGCCGAAGAAGTCCTGGCGGATGTAGGCGGCGTCGCGGGTCTGGTACGTCTGCACCTGCGCGTCGGGTACCTGGCGCAGGCGGCGGACGAGCGCGCCCGTGGTGTCGAGCCGGAACAGCTCGTCCCAGGCGTTGCCCCACAGCGACTTCACGACGTTCCAGCCGGCGCCGCGGAACTGGGCCTCCAGCTCCTGCACGATCTTGAAGTTCGCGCGCACAGGGCCGTCGAGGCGCTGGAGGTTGCAGTTGATGACGAAGGTCAGGTTGTCGAGACCCTCGCGGGCGGCGAGTGCGAGTGCCGCGGTCGACTCCGGCTCGTCCATCTCGCCGTCACCGAGGAACGCCCACACGTGGGACGCCGAGACGTCCTTGATGCCGCGGTTGGTGAGGTAGCGGTTGAAGCGGGCCTGGTAGATCGCCGACAGCGGGCCGAGGCCCATGGAGACGGTCGGGAACTCCCACAGCCAGGGCAGCCGGCGCGGGTGCGGGTACGACGGGAGGCCGTTGCCGCCCGACTCCTGGCGGAAGTTGTCGAGCTGCTGCTCGTTCAGCCGTCCGTCGAGGAAGGCGCGGGCGTAGATGCCGGGGGAGGCGTGGCCCTGGATGTAGAGCTGGTCGCCGGATCCGGGGGACTCCTGCGACTCCTTGCCCTTGAAGAAGTGGTTGAAGCCCGTCTCGTAGAGCCAGGCCGCGGAGGCGAAGGTGGCGATGTGGCCGCCGACGCCGTGCTTCGCGCCGCGGGAGACCATCGCGGCCGCGTTCCAGCGGTTCCATGCGGTGATCCGGGACTCCATCGCCTCGTCGCCGTCCACGGTGGGCTCGGCGGAGGTCGGGATGGAGTTGACGTAGTCGGTCTCGAGCAGCTTGGGCAGCGCGAGGCCGTTGCCCTCGGCACGCTCCAGGGTGCGGCGCATCAGGTACGCGGCACGGTGCGGCCCGGCCGCCTGGGTGACGGCGTCCAGGGAGGCCTGCCATTCGGCGGTCTCCTCGGGGTCGCGGTCCGGGAGCTGGTCGAGCTCGCTCGGCTGGATAGCGGTGGGGTCGGTCATTGCGCCGCCTTCCGGATGCGGAGGGGGGTTCCCTCATCGGCAAGGGGTTTTCGGGGGTGCCCTTGGTCTTTGGCAGGACAGGGCGGCGGGCTCGGGTGGGAGCCCGTCGGTGACTGTAACTCCCTGATCGATGATCGATCAAAGGGTTCCGGGAGAAAACCTCTTCAGATCGGAAAAGTCGGCACGGCGTGCCTCGCCCTCAGGCACGCGGTGCCGTGGAAACCGGGGATTCCCGCAGGTGAGGGCACGCTTGAGCGCGGGTGTGCTCCACTGTGCCGTGGGGCGGCAGCGGGCGGCACCGGACGGCATCGGGCGGAGGCCACGGCTTCCGGCGCACGGCTCCCGCGTACCGCTCACGGACGGGGCGCGCACCCGAGGACATGGGCCTTGACCAGGTCGGCGATCAGCGGGTCGCGCCGCCGGAAGGCGTCCACGAGGGCCTCGTGCTCCTCCGCGTACGACTGCTGCACCGTCCCCAGCCACCTTATGGACAGGGCCGTGAAGACCTCGATCCCCAGGCCCTCCCAGGTGTGCAGGAGGACGGAGTTCCCGGCGGCCCGCACCAGCTCCCGGTGGAAGCCCACGGTGTGCCGGACCTGGCCGGTCCCGTCGGACAGCCGGTCGGCCTCGTACAGGGCGCTCACGTGCGGTTCCAGGGCCGAGCAGTCCTCGGCGAGCCGCTCGGCCGCCAGCTCCGCCGCGATGGCCTCCAGACCGGCGCGTACGGGGTAGCTCTCCTCCAGATCGGCGGCCGTCAGGTTCCGCACCCGCACGCCCTTGTTCGGCGCGGACTCGATCAGCCGCAGGGACTCCAGCTCGCGCAGCGCCTCCCGCACCGGGGTCTGGCTGACCTCCAGCTCGGTGGCGATCCGCCGCTCCACGATCCGCTCGCCCGGCTTCCAGCGACCGCTGACGATCCCCTCCACGATGTGCTCGCGGATCTGTTCGCGCAGCGAGTGGACGACGGGCGCGGTCATGAGGGCTCCTTTGGGAGGAGTGCGGGACCCCGAGGGCGTTTGACGTTTAGACAATAAGGCCGTGCCCGGGCCGGGGAGGGGCGCATGGGGGCGCTTTACCGCAGGTGAGACGAGACTTACACGTTGTCGGAGCGATCCCGCCCGTAAAGACCCGTACCGGACGGTGTCCGGACGCGTCACGTCCGTGTCACCCCGGGAACCCCGCCGCCCCGCACACGGTGGTGACGGACACAGGGGCGCCGACGGCGTGCCCCGGTCCGCACCAGGGGGAGCCATGAACGGTCGGGCACACGTACGGGGATCGAGCGCGGCGGTCATGGTGGCGGTGGCCGCGCTGGTGGCGGGCGTGCTGACGGGCTGCCGTCCGATGGAGACCCGAGCGGCGGACCCGGGGCCGGGACGGCCGCAGACGGTGGTCTCCCGCGCGGTGGACGGCCCTTCGGGCCCGCTGCGCTGACGTCTGCGGCGCGCCGGTGGCAGGTCCGAGCACCGCGCCCCCGTCCGGAACTCCGGACGGGGGCGCGGTGACGGTGCGATCGGTGCCGCTGTGCCGACTACAGGCCGAGCTCGACCTCGAACTCGCCCGCCTCCAGGATCGCCTTGACCGCGGTCAGGTAACGGGCCGCGTCGGCGCCGTCCACCAGACGGTGGTCGTAGGAGAGCGTCAGGTAGGTCATGTCGCGGACACCGATGACGGTGCCCTCTTCCGTCTCGATGACGGCCGGACGCTTGACCGTGGCGCCGATGCCGAGGATCGCGACCTGGTTCGGGGGCACGATGATCGTGTCGAAGAGCGCGCCGCGCGAACCGGTGTTGGAGATGGTGAAGGTCGCGCCGGACAGCTCGTCCGGAGTGATCTTGTTCGCCCGGACCTTGCCCGCCAGGTCGGCGGTGGCCTTGGCGATACCGGCGATGTTCAGGTCGCCCGCGCGCTTGATGACCGGGGTCATCAGGCCCTTCTCCGAGTCCACCGCGATACCGACGTTCTCGGTGTCGAAGTAGGTGATCGTGCCCTCGTCCACGTTGATCCGGGCGTTGACGGCCGGGTGGGCCTTCAGCGCCTGGGCCGCCGCCTTCACGAAGAACGGCATCGGGGAGAGCTTGACGCCCTCGCGGGCCGCGAAGGAGTCCTTCGCCTGCGCGCGGAGCTTCATCAGCCGGGTGATGTCGACCTCGACGACCGAGGAGAGCTGCGCCTGCTCGTGCAGGGCCTTCACCATGTTGTCGCCGATGACCTTGCGGATGCGCGGCATCTTGACGGTCTGACCGCGCAGCGGGGAGGCCTCCAGCGCCGGCGCCTTCTTGGCGGAGGCGGCCGGAGCCGCGGCGGCCGGGGCCGGAGCGGCGACGGCGGCCTTCGCGGCCTCGGCGGCGGCGATGACGTCCTGCTTGCGGATACGACCGCCGACGCCGGTGCCCTTGACGGCGGCCAGGTCGACGCCGTTCTCGGCGGCGAGCTTGCGCACCAGCGGGGTCACGTACGCGCCGTCGTCACCGGAGGTCGCGGCGGGCGCCGGGGCCGGGGTGACGGGAGCGGGCGCGGCCGGCGCGGGGGCCGGAGCAGCCGGGGCGGCGGGGGCCTGCGGCTGGGCGGGGGCCGGAGCGGCGGCGGCCGGAGCCGGAGCCGGGGCGGCGGGGGCGGCCGGGGCCTGCGGCTGGGCCGGAGCCGGTGCGGGCTCCTCGGCGGGGGCGGCGGGAGCGGCCGGGGCAGCGGCGGCCGGAGCGGCACCGGGAGCGCCGATGACGGCCAGCTTGGCGCCGACCTCGGCGGTCTCGTCCTCGGCGACCACGATCTCCAGCAGCACGCCGGCGGCGGGCGAGGGGATCTCGGTGTCGACCTTGTCCGTCGACACCTCCAGCAGCGGCTCGTCCTCCGCGACCTCGTCGCCGACCTCCTTCAGCCAGCGGGTGACGGTGCCCTCGGTGACGGACTCGCCGAGCGCGGGCAGGACGACGTCCGTGCCCTCGGCGGAACCGCCGCCGGACGCGGCCTCGGCGGTCGGGGCCGGCGCCGGGGCGGCGGCCTCGGTGGACGGGGTGGCCTGCGGGGCGGGCTCCGGCTCGGCGGCCGGGGCCTCCTCTGCGGCGGGGGCCGGGGCGGCGGCGGGCGCGCCCGTGCCGTCGTCGATGACGGCCAGCTCGGCGCCGACCTCGACGGTCTCGTCCTCGGCGACCTTGATGGACGCGAGGATGCCCGCGGCGGGCGAGGGGATCTCGGTGTCGACCTTGTCGGTCGACACCTCCAGCAGCGGCTCGTCGGCCTCGACGCGCTCGCCCTCGGCCTTCAGCCAGCGGGTGACGGTGCCCTCGGTGACGCTCTCACCGAGCGCCGGAAGGGTTACGGAAACCGGCATGGTTTCTGTTGCTCCTTACGAATTTTGCGGAAGTCTGTGGTCGTCGTCGCGCCCTGCTCGACGCGGGTGACTGGGAACGGCCCGCGGGCCGGTCAGTCGTGCGAGTGCAGCGGCTTGCCCGCGAGGGCGAGGTGGGCCTCGCCGAGCGCCTCGTTCTGCGTCGGGTGGGCGTGGATGAGCTGGGCGACCTCGGACGGCAGCGCTTCCCAGTTGTAGATCAGCTGGGCTTCGCCGACCTGCTCGCCCATGCGGTCGCCGACCATGTGGACGCCGACCACGGCACCGTCCTTCACCTGGACGAGCTTGATCTCGCCCGAGGTGTTGAGGATCTTGCTCTTGCCGTTGCCCGCCAGGTTGTACTTCAGAGCGACGACCTTGTCCGCGCCGTAGATCTCCTTGGCCTTGGCCTCGGTGATGCCCACGGAGGCGACCTCGGGGTGGCAGTACGTCACCCGCGGGACACCGTCGTAGTCGATCGGGACGGTCTTCAGACCGGCCAGACGCTCCGCCACCAGGATGCCCTCGGCGAAGCCGACGTGCGCGAGCTGGAGCGTCGGGACCAGGTCACCGACGGCGGAGATGGTCGGGACGTTCGTGCGCATGTACTCGTCGACCAGGACGTAGCCGCGGTCCATCGCGACGCCCTGCTCCTCGTAGCCGAGGCCGGCCGAGACCGGGCCGCGGCCGACGGCGACGAGCAGCACCTCGGCCTCGAACTCCTTGCCGTCGGCGAGGGTGACCTTGACACCGTTCTGGGTGTATTCGGCCTTCGAGAAGAAGGTGCCCAGGTTGAACTTGATGCCGCGCTTGCGGAACGCGCGCTCAAGAAGCTTGGAGGAGTTCTCGTCCTCGAGGGGCGCGAGGTGCTTGAGACCCTCGATGATCGTGACCTCGGAGCCGAAGGACTTCCACGCGGAGGCGAACTCCACGCCGATGACCCCGCCGCCCAGGATGATCGCGGACTGCGGCACGCGGTCCAGGACGAGGGCGTGGTCCGAGGAGATGATGCGGTTGCCGTCGATCTCCAGGCCAGGCAGCGACTTCGGCACGGAGCCGGTCGCGAGGAGCACGTGGCGGCCCTGCACCCGCGTGCCGTTCACGTCGACCGAGGTCGGGGACGACAGACGGCCCTCACCCTCGATGTACGTCACCTTGCGGGACGCGATCAGACCCTGCAGACCCTTGTACAGACCGGAGATGACCCCGTCCTTGTACTTGTGGACTGCGGGTACGTCGATGCCCTCGAAGGTGGCCTTGACGCCGAACTGCTCGCTCTCGCGGGCCTGGTCGGCGATCTCGCCCGCGTGCAGCAGAGCCTTGGTGGGGATGCACCCACGGTGCAGGCAGGTACCGCCGACCTTGTCCTTCTCGATCAGGGCGACGTCCAGGCCCAGCTGCGCTCCGCGCAGCGCCGCGGCGTAACCGCCGCTACCACCGCCGAGGATCACTAGGTCGAAAACGGTGCTGGCGTCGTTCGCCACGTCACGTCCTCCATGCATGTGCGCCACGCCGGTCTCCAGTGACCGGTCGGCGGCTGGTGTCCGGCCGCTCTTCTTCGGCCCTGTGGTGGGGGCCCTGTCCTGCCGAGAACCCATCTTCGCACTTGTCGAGGGCGAGCGAGACGCCGGGCCGGTGTGTGGGACGTCTGATCCATCACGTCGACGGGGTGCGGGGTACGGAGAACCTGCGGATTTCGTCGAAGGCGAAACCCTCGTACGGCCATACGAACGGCCCCGGGTGAGGGAACACCCGGGGCCGTTCGTCGCCCGGAGGCTCAGCCCAGGTCGCCCGCCGCCGTCAGTTCGGCGAGGCGGACCAGGGTGCGGACCGCGGAGCCGGTGCCGCCCTTGGGGGTGTAGCCGAAGGGACCGGCCTCGTTGAACGCGGGGCCCGCGATGTCCACGTGCGCCCAGGTGATGCCCTCGCCGACGAACTCGCGCAGGAACAGGCCGGCGACCAGGCCGCCGCCCATCCGCTCGCCCATGTTGGCGATGTCGGCGGTGGGGGAGTCCATGCCCTTGCGCAGGTGCTCGGGCAGCGGCATCGGCCACGACTCCTCGCCGACCTCCTCGGCGGCGTCGACGATCGAGGCGCGGAACGCGTCGTCGTTGGCCATCACGCCGAAGGTGCGGTTGCCGAGCGCGAGGACCATCGCGCCGGTCAGGGTCGCCACGTCGACGATCGCGTCCGGCTTCTCCTCCGAGGCCTTCCACAGCGCGTCGGCGAGGACCAGCCGGCCCTCGGCGTCGGTGTTGAGGACCTCGACGGTCTTGCCGCTGTACATGCGCAGCACGTCACCCGGGCGGGTGGCGGAGCCCGACGGCATGTTCTCGGCGAGCGCGAGCCAGCCGGTGACGTTGACGTCCAGGCCGAGACGCGCGGCGGTGACGACGGCGGCGAAGACCGCGGCGGCGCCGGCCATGTCGCACTTCATCGTCTCGTTGTGGCCGGCCGGCTTCAGCGAGATGCCGCCCGAGTCGTAGGTGATGCCCTTGCCGACGAAGGCGAGGTGCTTCTTGGCCTTCGAGGAGGTGTACGACAGCTTCACCAGGCGCGGACCGGCGGCCGAGCCGGCGCCGACGCCCAGGATGCCGCCGAAGCCGCCCTTGACGAGCGCCTTCTCGTCGAACACCTGGACCTTGATGCCGTGCTCCTTGCCGGCCGTGGTGGCGACGGCCGCGAAGGACTCCGGGTTGAGGTCGTTCGGCGGGGTGTTGACCAGGTCGCGGGCGCGGTTGAGCTCGTCGGTCAGCGCGGTGGCGCGGGCGACGGCCGCCTTGTACGCGGCGTCCCGGGGCTTGCCGCCGAGCAGCGTGACCTCGCCGAGCGGGCCCTTGCCGTTCTTCGCGGCGCCGACGGTGTCCTTGTAGGCGTCGAAGGAGTACGCGCCGAGGAGCGCGCCCTCGGCGACGGCGCCGGCGTCGGCGGCGTCCGTCACGGGCAGCGCGAACGCGGCCTTCTTGGAACCGGCGAGCGCGCGGGCGGCGGCACCGGCGGCGCGGCGCAGCGCCTCGGCGTCGAAGCCGTCGTCCTCCTCCGGGGCCGCTCCCAGGCCCACGGCCAGCACGACGGGGGTCTTGAAGCCGGAGGGTGCGGGCAGCTTGGTCACCTCGCCCTCGGAGCCGGAGGCGCCGAGGGTCTCCAGGATTCCGGCGAGCCCGCCGTCGTACGCCTTGTCCACGGCCTCGGCGCCCGGCGCGACGACCGGGCCCTTGGGGCCCTTCGCGACGCCGACGACGATCGCGTCGGCCCGCAGACCGGACGCTGCGGCGGTGCTGAGAGTGAGAGCAGTCACGGTGGTGAGATCTCCGCTTCCTTGAAAGTTCTTCTGGCCGAGAGAGGTGGGTCGACCGGGCCCGACGGCTGACCCTAGATCCGTCCTCGGGGGCGGTCCTTGCCGGGGCCCCTGCCAGGAGCCGGGCGAGTACCCGGGACGAGCCTACGCTCGGGGGCGCGTTTCGCTCATTCCTGCGGGCGTTCACCTACAGGTGGTGCCATTGTCCGGTTCCCGTCCCTCACTCGTGGTGACCTGAGCAACACTCGTCGTGTTCCCGTGAGCACGGCGCTCACGGCTTTGCATGATTTCCACAGATCCCCTTCGGTTTCCACCGAAATGCGGATCTTCGAGGGGGAGACGTCGACATGGCACCGAACACGCACCGAAAGAGAGCGACGGCCGCCGTCGTGGCGGCCGCCGGACTTCTGGCGCTGGGAGTGGGGGCTCCCGGCGCGACCGCCGCGACCACGCCGAGGATCGATCTCAGGGTCCTGGTCGTCGACAACGGCGCCGGCCAGGTCGCGGCCATCACCGCCGAGCTGAAGAACAGCGGCATCCCGTACACCACGCTCGACCTCACCGACACGGGCCGTCCGAAGATCGACGCCGCCTTCCTGAGCGACACGGTCAACGGCACCCCGCGCGCCAAATACCAGGGTGTCGTCCTGCCGAACGAGGCGCCGTTCGGGGCGGGTTCGGCCGAGCAGACCGCCCTGGAGACGTACGAGAAGACGTTCGCGATCCCGCAGGTCGACGCCTACACGTGGGCGCACCCGGAGGTCGGGCTCGACTACACCGACCAGAACGGCGGCTGGTCCGGCGTCCTCGACGGCGCCCGCACACAGGTCACCGCCGCGGGCACGGCAGGACCGTTCCGCTACCTCGACGGACCGCTCACCTTCGGGGACAACGACCCGGCGGTGGACGAGACCTACGGCTACGCGGCCCACCCGAGGGAGGGGTTCACCAGCTATCTGGACGCCCCCACCGGCGGCACCCTGCTCGGGCAGTACGCGCACGACGGCCGCCGCGAACTGGTCGTGACATTCGCGTACAACCAGTACCAGAAGCAGTTCAAGGTCCTCGCCCGCGGCATCGTCGAGTGGCTCACGCAGGGCGTGCACCTCGGCCAGAGCAGGAACTACTTCTCCGTGCACGTCGACGACGTGTTCGCGCCCGACGCGCGCTGGGACTCCGGCCGCAACTGCACGCCCGGCGACATCGACTGCGCGGGCGGCGACGGCGAGGACACCACCACGCCGATCCGGATGACCGCCGCCGACGCCGCCTACGCCGCCCAGTGGCAGGCCGCCCACGGCTTCACCCTCGACATGGTCTTCAACGCGGGCGCGGGCGAGGAGTGGAAGAGCGAGAACGGCGGCACCGACGCCCTCGCCACCAGGCTGCTCGCCGACCGGGCCAAGTACCGCTGGGTGAACCACACCTACACGCACCTGTTCCTGGGCTGCGTCCAGGACACCACGACCGTGCCGTGGAGCTGCTCGAAGAACGCCGACGGCACGACGAAGTACATGAGCCGGGCCGACATCTCCGCGGAGATCTCCCAGAACAACAGCTGGGCGTCCTCGCACGGCCTGTCCACCGACCGCAGCGAGCTGGTCACCGGCGAGCACTCGGGCCTGCGGACGCTGCCCCAGCAGCCCGACGACAACCCGAACCTGGCGGGCGCGCTCTCCGCGAACGGCGTGAAGTGGACCGGCTCCGACAACTCCCGTGAGCCCGCGCAGCGTTCGGTCGGCAGCGCGCTGACGGTGCCGCGCTACCCGATGAACGTGTACTACAACGCCGGCCGGGCCGAGGAGATGGCCGACGAGTACAACTGGATCTACACCGCGAAGGCCGACGGCGGCAGCGGCATCTGCGAGAACAACGCGACGTCCACCTGCCTGCCGGCCCCGCTGGACACCGCGACCGGCTACGCCGACCACATCGTGCCCCTGGAGGCGCGCACCGCGCTCGGGCACGCCATCGGCAACGACCCCCGCCCGCACTACGTCCACCAGTCCAACCTGGCCGAGGACCGCATCCTGTACCCGGTCCTCGACAAGGTGCTCGCCGACTACCGCGCCCTCTACGCAGACAACGCCCCGCTGCAGAACCCCCGGCAGAGCGCCATCGGCACCGAACTCCAGCGCCGCACGGCCTGGCAGGCCGCCCTGGCGTCCGGCAAGGTCACGGCCTACCGCGTCGGCAGCACCGTCACCGTCACCGCCCCCTCCGGCACCCAGATCCCGGTGACCGTGCCCGAGGGGACCAAGAAGCAACTCCTGCTCGGTACCACCGTGTTCGGCACCGCGTACGCCGGACAGCGCAACGACTGGACCACCCCGGAGCTCCTCCAGTCCGCTCTGAAGCTCACCCTGCCCGCCTAGCCGCGCAGCCTCGCGGCACGACGCGCACCCCGGTCCGACGGGCCGGGGTGCGCGTCCGAGCCGTGCAACCGGGGGGCCGGGGGTGCCCTCCGGACGGACACGTCCCAGGGGGGAACCGCGCATGATGCGCACCGGCCGTCATGTCACCATGCTCACCGAAGGCACCTACCCGCACGTCCACGGCGGGGTCAGCACCTGGTGCGACCAGCTCGTCAAGGGCATGCCCGAGGTCGACTTCCACATCGTCTCGCTCACCGGCAGCGGCCGCGAACCCGTGACGTGGGACCTGCCGCCCAACGTCTACCGGCACACGTCGGTGCCCACCTGGGGCCCGCGGCCCGGCCGCGCCCGGGCACCGCTCGGCCGCGCCCGGCGCCGCTTCACCGACACCTACGAGCGGTTCCTGCTCGCCTTCCTCGACCCGGACCCGGACCGGCCCGGGGACTTCGGCGACGCCCTCCACGAACTGGCCGTCCTCGCCCGCGACGGACACCTCTCCGCCGCCCTGCGCGGCGAGGCCGCGCTGCGTTCCCTGATGTGGATCTGGACCCTGCCGCACCTGCCGACGGCAGCCGCGGCGCCCACCGTGCACGACGCGCTCACGGCGACGGACCTGCTGGAACACGCGCTGCGCCCGCTCGGCGTCCGCATCCCCGAGGACTCCGTCGCCCACGCGGTCAGCAGCGGTCTCGCCACCCTGCCCGCCCTCGCGGCACACCGGTTGGACGGTGTCCCGTTCCTGCTCACCGAGCACGGCATCTACCTGCGCGAGCGCTACCTCGGCTACCGCGCCGCCGAACAGCGCTGGCCCGTCAAGGCGTTCATGCTCGGCTTCTACCGCGAACTGAACTCCCTCGGGTACCGCGCGGCCGACCTCATCACGCCCTGCAACCAGTACAACCGGCGCTGGGAGGAGCGCGGCGGCGCCGACGGCGACCGGATCCGCACGGTCTACAACGGCGTCGACCCGCACGCCTTCCCGCACGCCGGCCCGGAACCCGCCGTGCCCACCCTCACCTGGTGCGGCCGCGTCGATCCCATCAAGGACCTGGAGACACTGCTGCGCGCCTACGGCATGGTGCGCGCCGAACTCCCCGACACCCGGCTGCGGTTGTTCGGCCCCGTGCCGCCCGGCGCAGAGGCGTACCGGACCCGCCTGGAGAAGCTCGCCGCCGAACTGGGCGTCACCGACGGGCTGACCTTCGAGGGACGCATCAGCGAGGTGTGGCGGGCGTACGCGGCCGGGCACGTCGTCATGCTGTCGTCCATCTCCGAGGGCTTCCCGTTCTCCATCATCGAGGCGATGTCGTGCGGCCGCACGACGGTCTCCACGGACGTCGGCGGCGTCCGAGAGGCGGTCGGCGACACCGGCATCGTCGTCCCGCCCCGCGAGCCGGAGAAGATGGCGGCCGCGGCCCTCGCGCTGCTCCGCGACGACGAACGGCGCGCGGAGCTGGGGGAGTCGGCCCGGCAGCGGGTCATCGACCGGTTCACGCTGCGCCGTTCCGTCGACGCCTTCCGGACGATCTACCAGGAACTCGCCGGACGGCCCGCGGTCTACGAACCCACCGTCGAGACCGTCGCCGACTGGACCCTCGAACTCCGCGACCCCTGGTACCAGGCCGTCGCCACGGACGGGACCGGCCGGTGAGCGACACCCTGCGGCCGCCCGGCGCCTTCGAGGTCACCCTCGCCCCGCCGCCGGCCCGGCGTCGCCCGCCGGACTGGGCGCATCCGGATCCGATCGACGAACTCGCGGACCGGATGGCGGAGTTCGTGGCCGCCGCCGTCCACCCCGACGAGGTGGCCGCGGCCCTGGAGTCGGACGGCATGTCCGACGACCAGATACGCGAACGCTACGGCGTCCGCAACTCCTTCGCCCTCGCCGAGGAGTTGTACGGCCGGGTCGCACGGCACCACCCCGAACCCGCGGATCCGCCCCACGACCCCTGGCGGATCGGCCTCCTCGGCTGCCTGCTGCGGGGCATCGTCTTCGCCCTCCCCGCCCTCGGCCACGTCCTCGCCGGACCGCTTCTCGCGGGCCCCAAGGGCGCGTTCGGGCTCCCGGCCGGAACCGTCCCGCTGCTCGCGGGCGCGCTGTGCGGCTGGACCTGGAACCAGGGGCTCGCGCACCGCGCGTACACCTGGCTCGGGCTCGGGGACCGGGCGGCCGCGCGCCGCGTGCTGCTCGTCGGGACCCCGGCCGGTGTGCTGCTCGGCTCCCTGGCGGCCCTCGCGGCGGCGGGCACGGCCCGGCCGGGCGCCGTCGTCTTCGCCGCCGGGCAGTCCGCCTACCTGGGCGCGGCCACCGTGCTGCTGGTGATGGGGAGGGAGCGCCTCCTGCTCGCCGCCCTGGCCCCCATGACGGCGGGCGCGGTCGTCACCGTCGTGCACCCGGTCCCCGACCTCGCGCGCACGGCCCTCCTGCTGGTCTCGCTCGCCGCCGTCGCCCTGCTCGGCCTCCTCGAAGTGGCGCCCGGCGCAAGGGAGTCGGGCAAGGACGGCCGGTGGGCCGGGCTCGCCGCGCTGCTGCCGTACGGACACCGCCGGCGCGGTGCGCACCCCGCCGGGCGCACCGGAGTGCCCCGCCCGGCCTCCGCGGGCCGGCCGGCGGGCGGGAAGCGGCCGCCCGCTCCCCGGCGCCGGGGTGTCGCCGGACGGCTCCGGGCCCGCCGGTGCACCTCACGGCGCCCGGCGGGAACCCTCCCGTACGCCCTCTTCGGGCTCGGCAGCGGTGTCCTCGTGCTCCACGCGGCCCTCGGCGACGTCCTCGCGGGAGCCGGTACGACGATCGCCGCGCCGGCCGCCGTCGCGCTGACCCTCAGCATGGGGCCGGCCGAGTGGCTGCTGTACCGCTTCCGCAGCGGGAGCCTCGCCGGACTGCGGGCCAGTGGTTCGGCGCGGGCCTTCCGGCGGGTCACCGGGGGCGTCCTCGTCCGCTGCCTCGCCGCCTATCTCGCCGCGCTGCTAGCCCTCACCCTCGGCACCTCCGCGCTGTGGCCGCACGGCACAGCCTCCACGGGCGGGGTCGGGCTCGCCGGGCTGCTCCTGCTGGGCGCTGTCCTGTGGACCGGGTTGCTGCTCCAGTCGTTCGGCGCGGTCACCGGCTCGGCCGTCGTCGTCTGCGCCGCCGCGCTCGCCCGGACCGCGGCCCTCGCCACCCGCACCGGCGACCCGAACGAGGTGGCCCTGCTCGTCCACGGCACCGCGGCCGTCGTCCAGACCGCCCTGGTCTGCGCCCGGCTGCGCAGGGCCACGGCCCATCGATGAACCCCGTCCGACACCGGCATCCGGAAGAGAGCCCGTCCATGCGCACCCCCGATCCCGGGCCGTCCGGAGGATCCGGGGGCCCGGTCACCTCCCGTACGGACCGGGCCCTCCTCGTCCCCTACTACGAGCACCCCTCCGTCCGCCCCGCCGAGTGGGACGCGCTGCTGGCCGCCGCGCCACGTCTGTACGGCGTGGTGCTGAACCCGGGCAGCGGACCCGGCGAGCACCCCGACCCGGCGTTCGCGGCGGTCGCCGCCCGGCTGCGCGCCGCGGACGTCCGGGTCCTCGGCTACGTCGACACGGACTACGGACGCCGGCCCCTCGCCGACGTCCTGCGCGACGTGTCCCGGCACCGCTCCTGGTACGACACCGACGGCACGTTCCTCGACCAGGCGGCCGCCTCCGAGGCGGGCGTGGGCTACTACCGGCGGCTGGCGGCGGCCTCCCGGGGCACGCTCGTCCTCAACCACGGGACGACACCCCACCCCGCGTACGCGCGCGTCGCCGACGTGCTCGTCACCTTCGAGGGGACCTGGGCCGGCTACCGCAGGAAGGCCCCGCCGCCGTGGACCGGTACCGGGGCGGACGTGTGCCATCTCGTCCACGGGGTGCCGCCCGGTGCCGATCCGGCGGCCCTGACCCGGGAGCGGGGAGCCGGCCTGTACTGCGCGGTCCCCGGCGTCGGCGACCATCCCTGGGGAACCCTTCCCTGCGGCCTGGCGCCCGCGCCGTGAACCGCCCGCGCCGTGAACCGCCCGGGCCCGCGGCGCCGGACCGTCAGCCGAGGGCCAGCACCACGAGCGCCGTCGTGGCGGCCGTCTCGGCGAGGCCGCCGAACACGTCGCCGGTGACGCCGCCGAAGCGGCGCGTGCAGTGCCTCAGCAACAGCTCGGCCGCCACGCAGGCGGCGGCCACCGCCACCACCGCGCGCACCAGGTCGCCCGCCCCGACGAGCGCACCGCCGCCGGCCGCCAAGACCGTCACGGCGGCCGCCACCAGCAGGGCCGAACGGGCAGGCACGGTGCCCGCGACCGCCGCGCCCAGGCCCTCGGGGCGGGCCGGGGGCACTCCGGCGCGGGCGGCGAGCGTCAGCGCGAGGCGGGCCACGACAGCCGAGAGGACGGCCGCGAGGACACCGCGGGACCACGAGGTGCCGTAGGCCTCGGCGAGTGCGGCCACTTGGGCCAGCAGCACGAACAGCAGGGTGATCACCCCGAACGGGCCGATGTCCGACTGCTTCATGATCCGCAGCGCGTCCTCGGCGGGCCTGCCGCTGCCCAGTCCGTCCGCGGTGTCCGCGAGGCCGTCGAGGTGCAGACCCCGGGTCAGGGCCGCGGGGATCGCGGCCGTGGCCACGGCCGCGAGCAACGGCCCGGCCCCCATGGCCAGCAGTGCCACGCCGGCCAGCGCCGCACCCGCCCCCACCACCAGGCCGGCCAGCGGAGCGCACAGCATGCCGCCGCGGGCCGCGTCCCGGTCCCAGCGGGTCACGTTCACGGGGAGGACGGTGAGGGTGCCGAAGGCGAAGCGGAGGCCGTCGGCGCGGGAGGGGGAGGAAGGGGTCGTGGACACCGGCGCAGGCTATCCGGACGTTCGGAGGGCGGACACGGCGCGGGTGGATAAAGTTCACATATGGGTCATTGGCTGCATCGGAACATTGTCGAGCCGGGCAAACTCCCCTTGTTGCTGGCGCTGGGCTCGTTCGTCGTGACCTTCGTCGTCACCCGCGTCATCGTGCGGATGATCCGGGCGGGCAAGGGCCCCTTCGGCAACGTCAAGGCCGGCGACCTGCACATCCACCACGTGGTCCCCGGCATCGTGCTCACGGTGATCGGCGGATTCGGCGCGGTGGCCAGCGGCCGGTACGGATTCGGGGCGTGCGCGTTCGCCGTGGTGTTCGGCATCGGCGCCGGCCTCGTGCTCGACGAGTTCGCGCTGATCCTGCACCTCGACGACGTCTACTGGACCGAGGCCGGGCGCAAGAGCGTCGAGGTCGTGGTGCTGACGGCGGCCCTCGGCGGCCTGGTGCTCAGCGGCTTCTCGCCCTTCGGCGTCAACGACGTCAACGACCAGGAGCTCCAGGACCGTACGAGCGCGATCGTGACCATCGTCCTGAACTTCGGCTTCGCGCTGCTCGCCCTCAGCAAGGGCAAGACACGCACGGCGATCTTCGGCGTCGTCGTCCCCTTCGTCGCGCTCATCGGCACGCTCCGGCTGGCCAAACCCGGCTCTCCCTGGGCCAAGCGTTTCTACCGGCGCCGGCCGCGCGCGCGGGCCCGGTCCCGGCTGCGCGCCTACCGGCACGACCGCCGCTGGGCGGGCCCCAGCCGCAGGCTTCAGGAGTGGATCGGCGGCAAGCCCGACCCGGAGCCCGCCCGCGCCCTGCCCGAACGCCGGTGACGCGCGGCGGAGACGCCGCACATCACCAGCACCGCCGCGATGGCCGCCAGATGCTCCTTGCCGGCCAGGTTGTCCTTGAAGAGCACCTCGACCACCATCGCCGCGATCACCAGGCCCGCCGTCACGTACGCCCGGTAGCGCCAGCCGAGGAACACCGCGAGGCCCACCACGGCCGCCGACGGGCCGGTGTCCATGATCTGCGCGTCGGCGCCGGGCAGCCCCAGCGGATGGTGCGGGCCGAGCGCGATGCCGACCCGCGCGTACAGGGTCCCGGCCAGCGTGGCGACGTACGCGATGACGAGCGTGCGCCACCAGCCCAGACAGATCTCGGCGATCCCGAAGACGAGCAGGATCTGCGCGAGCGCGCCCCACACCGGCAGGTCCAGCGCCGGTACGAACAGGGAGAGCGGGGTGCGCAGCAGGGCGAGCCACAGCGGGTCCTCGGCCCGCACCGAGCCGAAGTCCTGCACTGCCTGGAAGCCCCAGGACCGGTTCTGGACGAACTGCAGCAGCGCCGTCAGGCACACCGCGCCGAGCGTCACCGGGGCCGCCCGCCACCCGCGCCGCGCGAGGCCCCGGCACACGGCGAGGTACAGCGCACCCCACTCGGCGCGGGCCCAGCGGGCGAGTCGGCTCATCCGCGGGTTCCCGCGGTTCGCCCGGCGGCGGTCCCCGTCCGTCTCATCTGTGCGACTCCAAATGCTTGCGGTGCAGCCACTTCGGCAGGCCCGGCGCCTCCAGGAACCCCTCGGCCCGCGCGGACGCGACACCGATGCGCAGCAGGTCCGCGCTCTTCTCGAAGAGCAGGAACCGCGGTTCCCAGATGGGCCGGTACTTGGCGTTGGCGCGGTACAGCGACTCGATCTGCCACCAGCGGGAGAAGAAGCTGAGCAGCGAGCGCCACAGCCGCAGCACCGGACCGGCGCCGAGGCGCGCGCCACGTTCGAAGACCGAGCGGAACATGGCGAAGTTCAGTGAGACCTGAGTGATCCCGATCTCCCTCGCGCGCCGCAGGAGTTCGATCACCATGAACTCCATCAGCCCGTTCTCGGAGTCGCGGTCACGTCGCATCAGGTCCAGGGACAGCCCGTTCGGACCCCAGGGGACGAAGGACAGCACCGCCCGCAACTCGCCCTCGGCGTCCGTGCATTCGAGCATCACGCAGCGCCCGTCGTCCGGATCGCCGAGCCGGCCGAGTGCCATGCTGAAGCCCCGCTCGGTGGCCCCGTCGCGCCAGTCGTCCGCGCGCCGCAGCAGATACGCCATCTCGTCGGCGGGGATCTCCTCGTGCCGCCGGACGCGCACTCGGTACCCGGCTCGCCGGACCCGGTTGTAGGCCTGCCGGACGGTGCGCATCGCGCGCCCCTCAAGGGTGAAGTCGGCGGTCTCCACCAGGGCTTCGTCGCCCAGTTCCAGCGCGTCGAGACCGTGCCGGGCGTAGATCGTGCCGGCCTCCTCGCTCGCGCCCATCACCGCCGGGATCCAGCCGTGCTCCCGCGCCTCGGCGAGCCAGGGCTCGATGGCGCCGGGCCAGGCCTCGGGGTCGCCGAGCGGATCGCCGCTGGCCAGCGAGACCCCGCCCACCACGCGGTACGCCACCGCCGCCTTGCCGGTCGGCGACCAGACCACGCTCTTCTCCCGGCGCAGCGCGAAGTAGCCGAGCGAGTCCCGGTCGCCGTTGCGTTCGAGCAGGACCCGCAGGTGCTTCTCGTCCTCCTCGGTGAACGGGTCGACGGCGCGCCGGGAGCGGAACGCGGCGTAGAGCACGGCGAGGACCAGCAGGGTGCTGAGCACGTTGACGGTGACGTTGACCCAGTTGGGCGTCGCGATGCCGGGGTAGTGGGAGTCGTCCGCGGCGACCGACACGAGCCGCAGGGTGCCGTAGCGCCAGCGGTCCAGGAAGCTGGAGCGGTAGGCGTCGCCCGCGGTGTTGGTGACCGTGACCAGCAGGGCCGCGAGCAGCGAGGTGGCCAGCAGGCCGCCGGCCGCGACGGCCGCGGCGAGTCTCGGGTTCGACCGGTCGCCCTTGGCGTAGAACTCCCGGCGGCCGACGGCCAGTGCGCCCACGAAGCCCGCGGTGAGCGCGAGGGAGACCCAGTTCTGCGCGTACCGACGGATCTCCGGGAAGGCCATCGCGACCGTGAAGAGCAGCAGGAACAGGCCGCTGAGCACGGAGTTGAGGATCCACGCGGCCCGTTTGCGGCGCCGCATCGTGATGGCCAGGAACATGGTGAACACCCCGGACGCGAAACCCGCGGTCAGCAGGTAGGGCGTGAAGTAGTTCTCCGTGTTGTGCCGTCGTACGTCCTGTCCGAGCGAGACCCACGCGGCGCTCAGAAAGTTGATGAACGTGACCGCGCGCAGATACCAGACGGCGAAGGACGCGGCCCGCCGTGAGGCAGCCGTGGACCCCCGGTCCCCGTCGCTCCGGCGGGCCGACGCCCGTTCCTGATCTACCGCAATTCGGGCATCTCCCATAAGGCGCGATGATATGGGGCGCGACCGCCGGTGCGAGGGAGGGACGGGACGGGCGATGCGCCCAGGACCCGCGTGCCGAACGGGGCCCCGCCGGGACGGACGTGGCACACGCTCGGCGCCGTGCGGCACCGCACGGGAAGGGCGCCGACCACCCGGTGCGGGTGCCGGGTGCGGGCCGGGAACGCGGCCGGCCCCCGGCGGCGGGCTCGTCGTCGGGGGCCGGGGCGGTCCTGGTTCAGGTGCCGGTGCCGGGCTCGGGAACCTGCTGGGATCCGGGCTCCGACCCGGACGCGGGGTCGGGGTCGGGGTCGGGCTTGGCCTCGGGCTCCGGGGCGGCCGCGGGGGAGGGGGCCTCCGGGAGGTCCGCGGCGAGGCCCGCCGCGGCCTGGACCAGCGGAAGCGCCAGCAGCGCGCCCGCGCCCTCGCCCACCGTCACCCCGTGGTCGAGGAGCGGTTCGAGGGCCATCCGGTCCAGCGCCTTCGCCTGCGCCGGCTCCCCGCTGTTCTGTCCGGCCAGCCACCAGTCCGGGGCGCGGAACGCGACGCGCTGGCCGACGAGCGCGCACGCGGCCGACACGACGCCGTCGAGGATGACCGGCATCTTCCGCGCCGCGCTCTGCAGCAGGAACCCGGTCATCGCCGCCAGGTCGGCACCGCCCACGGTCGCGAGCAGTTGCAGCTGGTCGCCGAGCACCGGCCGGGCGCGCCGCAGCGCGTCACGCACGGCGGCGCACTTGCGCATCCACGTGAGGTCGTCGATGGCCTCGCCGCCCCGGCCGGTCACGACCGACGCGTCCGTGCCGCACAGTGCCGCGACCAGTACGGCCGCCGCCGTGGTCCCGCCGACGCTGATGTCGCCGAGCACCACCAGGTCCGTACCGGAGTCCGCCTCCTCGTCCGCGAGCGCGACCCCGGCGCGGAAGGCGGCCTCCGCCTCCTCCAGGGTCATCGCGTCCTCGACGTCGATCCGGCCCGAGCCGCGCCGGATCCGGTGCCGCACGACCTCGTCGGGCAGCCCCTCGGGGTCGGCCTCCAGCGCCATGTCGATCACCCGCACCGGTACGCCGAGCCGGCGGGCCAGCACCGCGGCCGGGCTGGCGCCCTCCAGGACGGACCGGACCAGAAGGGAGGCGCTGCCCGCGGGACGCGCCGACACGCCCAGGGCGGCGATCCCGTGGTCGCCCGCGAACAGCACGGCACGCGGGTGCTCGATCGGCCGCACCGGCACCGCGGACTGCGCCGCCGCCAGCCACTCACCCAGGTCGTCGAGGCGGCCCAGGGCGCCGGGCGGGACGATCTGCCGCTCCCGCCGCGCCTCGGCGTCACGGCGTACGCCTCCGTCGGGGCGCTCGATCAGATCGGTGAAGTCATCGAGATTAAGCGAGCTCATTCGCCGAACAGTACCGGCCCCGATCGAACACGTCCGCGCCACGTCGTTGCGCTCCGGATCGCGCTCGCATACGTACCGTTTGTGTCGGATTGTCGTACGGCTCGTCCCCGACAGGAGCGCCCATGCCCCCCACCTCGCTGCCGATCGCCGAACGCCGGGCCGCCTACGCGGCCGAACTCGCCCAGGGCACCGAGCGGTTCCACGAACCGCGCCGAGCCGACTGCCCCTGGTGCGGCTCGCGGCGCCTGCGCACCCGGCTGCGGACGCCCGACCTGCGCCAGCGCAAGCCGGGGACGTTCGTCGTCGACGAGTGCGGGGACTGCGCCCACGCCTTCCAGAATCCCCGGCTCACCCCCGAGGGGCTGGCCTTCTACGACCGGGACGGCCGCGAGGAGGCCCACGAGGGCCTGGCCGACCGGCTGCTCGGCGCCCGCGGCGGTACCCGGCGCCACCGCGCCGCCGCCCGCGCCATGCTGCCCTTCCCCGAGCCGGAGAGCTGGCTCGACATCGGCACCGGGCTCGGACACTTCCCGGAGGCGGCGCGGGAGGTCCTCCCGTACACGTCCTTCGACGGACTCGACGCGACACGGCGTGTCGAGAAGGCGCGCGCCGCCGGACGGGTGGAGGAGGCCCACGTCGGCCGGCTCACCGACCCGCGGATCGCCGAGCGGCTGCGCGGCCGCTACGACGTCGTGAGCATGTTCCACCATCTGGAGCACACCCCCGACCCGCGCGAGGAACTGCGGGCCGCCCTGGAGGTGCTCCGTCCCGGCGGCCACCTCCTCGTCGAAGTCCCCGACCCGGACAGCGCGTTCGGCCCCCTGCTCGGCAAGTGGTGGGTGGCGTACGGCCAGCCGCGCCATCTCCACCTCATGCCGCTGCCCAACCTGCTCGGCGAACTGGAGTCCCTCGGCTGCGCCGTCGTCGTGACGGACCGCCGGGAGCCGCACGTCCCCTACGACCTCGCGGGCGCCGTCGCGCTGGCCCTCGGGCGGACCCTTCCCGGCCTCGACGCCCCCTGGCGCCCCGCGCCCCCGACGCCCCTCCAGCGCAGGCTGCGGACGGGCCTGACCAGGGCGTCCGCCCCGCTCCTCGCCTCCACCGCGGCGCTCGACCATCTGATGGCCCCCCTCCTGCGCCGCACCCGCTTCTCGAACGCGTACCGCGTGGTCGCCCGCCGGGAGCCCTGAGGCGCGAGGCCACGCGTCCGGCGTCTCAGCCCCGCAGCCGCAGCGCCTGTCCCGCCACCAGCAGCAGCACGTGTTCGCACTCGTCGGCGAACTGCGCGTTCAGGCGCCCGAGTTCGTCGCGATAGCGGCGGCCCGACGCGGTGGCCGGGACGATGCCCGAGCCGACCTCGTTCGAGACGGCGACGAGCGTGCGGCGGGTGGCGCGGACCGCGGCGACCAGCTCCCGCGTGCGGGCCCGCAGGGCGCGTTCGCCGCCGCCGGACCACTCGGCGTCGTCCCACGCGTTCACCTCGTCCATCGCGTCGGTCAGCCACAGGGAGAGGCAGTCGACGAGCAGCGGCGGCCCGTCCTCCGTGAGGAGCGGGACCAGGTCGCAGGTCTCGACGGTGCGCCAGGACCCGGGCCGGCGCTCACGGTGGACGCTGACACGCGACGCCCACTCGGAGTCCCCGCCGCGCGTGCCCCCCGTGGCGACGTACAGCACCTCCGGGAACGCCTCCAGGCGCCGCTCCGCCTCCACCGACTTGCCCGACCGCGCTCCGCCGAGCACCAGCGTCCTGCGCGGGACGTCCGGCACGTCCTCGTAGACACCCACGTCCAGCGTCGTCCCGTCGGGCACCGCCCGCGCGCCCGCCGCCGCGAGCCGCCGCCGCAGCTCGGGCCCGGGCGGCACGTCGTGGTCGAGGTGCACCGCGATCACGTCCGTCGTCGGGCCGACCGCACCGACCGCCCGCAGTCTCGCCAGCGCGTCCGGCCGCCCCACCACGTCGGCGAGCACCATGTTGTACGCGTCGCCGTTCTCGTCCAGGCCCGCGGGCGCGCCGCCCGGCGGCAGGTACAGCAGCCGCAGCCCGTCCGGCCCGGTCACCGCGTATCCCGTGCCCGGCGAGTCCATCGGCACCGCCCGTACCCGGTGTCCGGTCAGCAGCGCCAACTCCCGCCCGTCCGGCACCCGGCCGGGCTGCGGCAGCCCGGCCGGCACCTCCACGGCGGGCCCGTCGTGCGGATGCGAGAGCAGGACCTGCCGGACGCCGGCCAGCGACTGTCCGGCGCGCGCCGCCGCGAACGCGGCGCCCGGGGTCAGGTCGAGGAGCAGCGTGCCGTCGACGAGCAGCGCGGTCGCCGCGCGCGCCCTCTCGCCGAGCGCGGACGCGCAGGCCGCGCAGGGACAGTCGGGGCGGGGCAGGCCCGCGGGGGCACCGGTGCCGAGCAGAGTCAGTTCCACGCCGACGATTTTTCCGTGTCCCCGCAGGTCTTGCGCGTCCGGCTAGGCTTCGGAGGGGAGCCGGATCTTGTCCGGCCTCCGCTGTGCACTGGGCTCACACCTTGGAGGCGTACATGGCGGCATGGACGTGGCGGTTCGAGAAGTCCGACGGGACAGAGGTCCAACCCGCGGTGCAGCCCGAGGAGTTCACCACCCAGGGCGACGCCGAGTCCTGGATCGGCGAGGTCTGGAAGGATCTCCTGGCGGGCGGCGCGGACCAGGTGTTCCTCTTCGAGGACAGCACGCAGATCTACGGTCCGATGAGCCTGCACGCCGAACCGGAGGCCGATCCGGAGTAGGCCGGTCGGGGTTGCCGGGGCCCCGCCCCGGCAACCCGCGCGCCGGGACGCGTCCCGGCGGCACCCGCTAGATCTCACCCAGCGTCACCTCGACCGTCCTGCGTTTCCCGTCGCGGGTGAACGTCACCTCGGCCTTGTCGTCCGGCTTGTCCGCGGCGAGCGCCTCGGAGAGCGAGGTGATGCTGGTGACCGCCGTGTCGTCGAGCCCCACGATGACGTCGCCGGGCTCGATGCCGGCCTTGTCGGCCGCGCCGCCGCTCTTCACCTGCGCCACGGCCACGCCCGCGGGCTGCGAGGAGGCGTCCACCACGGTCCGTCCGGTGATGCCGAGCGCGGCCCGGCCCGAGTCGGTGACCCGGCCGTCCTTGATGATCTGGTCCGCGACCGTCCGCACCATGGAGGCGGGGATCGCGAAGCCGATGCCGGGCGCCGCGCTGTTGCCGAGGTCGGGGTCGGTGGCGGCGAGGGTCGGGATGCCGATGACCTGGCCGTCGAGGTTCACCAGCGCGCCCCCGCTGTTGCCGGGGTTGATGGCCGCGGAGGTCTGCACCATGTTGGCGATGGTGGCGCCCGTACCGCCCCCGGAACCGCCCTCGCTGACGGTACGTCCGGTCGCCGACACGATGCCCTGGGTCACGCTGGACGACAGACCGAGCGGAGAGCCCATCGCGAGCACGATGTGCCCGACCTCCACCTTCGAGGAGTCCCCGAAGACCGCCGCCTTGAGACCCTGCGGCGGCTTGTCCAGCTTGATGACCGCGAGATCCTGCTCCGGGTACGCGTAGACCAGGCTCGCCGTCAGTTCGCCCTCGTCGCTGGCCGTCGTGACCGTGAACTTCTTCTCGTCCCCGACGACGTGCGCGTTGGTGACGATGCGTCCCGAGTCGTCGTACACGACGCCCGAGCCGAGCGCGCCGCTCGCCTGGATCTGCACCACCGACGGCAGGACGTTCTTGATCACCTTCAGGTAGTTGTCCTGGAGGTCGTCGGCCGCCGCGGGCGCCGCCGCCTGCGTGGTGGTCGAGCCCTCCTTGCGGCCGGAGCCGGAGCCGGTCCCCGTCCCGTCGGCCGAGCAGCCGGACACCAGCACCGCCACGCCGGCCAGCAGGGCCAGCGACGCGCGGCGCCGGAGGGGATGAACACGGGCGCGGGCGAGGGCACGGGAGGCATCCATGCCCGAAGTGTCGCTTCGCGCCGGGTGTCACTGCCTGCGGTGCTCACCCGAACGGGTCTCAGGGGCTCCCGCGGTCCTGCCGTCGGCCCGACGGTCAGCCCCGCACGCCGCACAGGTGCAGCAGTGCCGCCACCTGGCGGTACGGATCGGTGCGCCCGGCCCGCTCCTCGGCGGCCAGCAGCGTCTCCACGTCCTCGGGAACGGCCGTGCCGTCGGCCGCGGTGTCCGTGAAGACCCGCACCCCGTACCAGGCGTGCAGCGGTGCCCCGATCCCGGCGAGCGCGCCGGTCAGCGTCGAGAGCCGGTCGGCGCGGACGTCGAGCCCGAGCCGGTTCGTGTAGGCGGTCGTGTCGAAGGCGGACAGCGTCGCCGCCCAGTCGCCGTGCAGACCGGGGCGCATGGCCAGCGCGTCCGCGTTGCGCACCAGCAGCGAGAGCAGGCCGCCCGGGGCCAGCATCCGGGCGAGGCCCGCGAGGAGCGCGTCCGGCTCCTGGACGTACATCAGGACGCCGTGGCACAGCACCACATCGAAACTGCCCGGCAGGAAGTGCACCCCGGTCTCGCGCCCGTCGCCCTCGATGAGGCGCACCCGGCTCCGGATGCCCTCGGGCTCGGCGGCCAGCGCCTCCCGGGCCACGGACAGCATCGTCGCGTCCTGTTCGAGGCCGGTCACCTGGTGGCCGGCCCGGGCGAGCCGCAGGGCCTGCGTGCCCTGGCCCATCCCGACGTCCAGCACCCGCAGCCGCTGCCCCACGGGGTAGCGCCCGGCTATCTGCTCGTCGAGCTGCCGGGCCACCAGCTCCTGTCGTACGACATCACGCAGACCGCCCAGCCTGCTCAGCCAGGCATCCGCCGCGCCCCCGGAGAAAGACGTCGCGCTCAGGGCCGCTCTCCGCGCTTGACCTGCGGCTTCGGCAGCCGGAGTCGACGCATCTGGAGGGTGCGCATCAGCGCGTAGCGGACCGCGCCCTTGGTGGACTGGTCCGGGAAGCGCTGGGCGAGCTGCTTCCTCATGCGGATCGCGATGCCGACCGAGTCGAGCACGATCAGCACGATGACGACCAGCCACAGCAGCAGAGCGATGTTCTGCAGCGCACCGACGCGGAGCATGCTCATGACGAGGATGACCACGGCCATGGGCAGGAAGAACTCGGCGACACAGAACCGCGAGTCCACGAAGTCACGGGCGAAGCGGCGCACCGGGCCCTTGTCGCGCGCGGGCAGGTAGCGCTCGTCGCCGTTGGCCAGTGCCTGGCGCTGGCGCTCCATCTGGGTGCGACGGTCGTCGCGCTGGCGCTTGGCCGCCTCCTTGCGCGTCGTCGGCGTCGTGGCGACGCTGCGGCGCTGGGTCTGGGCCTCACTGCGCTTCGGAGTGGGGCGGCCCTTGGGGGCCTGCGGGTCACGGGTCATCTTGGAGTCGGCCTGCGCCTTGGCGGCGGGGGCCTTCTCTTCCTTCGCACGGCTTCGGAACACAAAACCCAAGGGTACGGGGTTCGCGGGCATGGACGTCGTGCGAGTGGGGAACGATCCGGCAACACCGTACGTCTGTAGTGGGACAGAGGGGACGTTGCGCCCGGTGGACCCCGGGTGTCACCTACTCCCTACGCCGGAGCGGTGTCGGTCGCAGTCGTCCTTGGGGATGAGCGCATCCGTCCCCGAACAGTGCGGTAATGGATGCAGGGCCCGTACTGTGGGTTCTGTTGCAGTACCTGGAGCTGGAGTCCGTCAGAAGGGGGCGCGCGAAGCCCATGAGCGGTGTCATGAAGCGTATGGGGATGATCTTCCGCGCGAAGGCGAACAAGGCCCTTGACCGGGCCGAGGACCCGCGCGAAACCCTCGATTACTCGTACCAGAAGCAGCTGGAGCTGCTCCAGAAGGTGCGCCGTGGTGTCGCCGACGTGGCGACGAGCCGCAAGCGCCTGGAACTGCAGCTGAACCAGCTCCAGGGCCAGTCCACCAAGCTGGAGGACCAGGGCCGCAAGGCGCTCGCGCTCGGCCGTGAGGACCTGGCCCGTGAGGCCCTGTCCCGCCGCGCCGCGCTCCAGCAGCAGGTCACCGACCTGGAGACGCAGCACCAGACGCTGCAGGGCGAGGAGGAGAAGCTCACCCTCGCGGCCCAGCGCCTCCAGGCCAAGGTCGACGCCTTCCGTACGAAGAAGGAGACGATCAAGGCCACGTACACGGCGGCCCAGGCGCAGACCCGGATCGGGGAGGCCTTCTCCGGCATCTCCGAGGAGATGGGCGACGTGGGCATGGCCATCCAGCGGGCCGAGGACAAGACCGCGCAGCTCCAGGCGCGGGCCGGCGCGATCGACGAGCTGCTCGCCTCCGGTGCCCTGGACGACCAGTCGGGCCTGGCCAAGGACGACATCCAGAGCGAGCTGGACCGGCTCTCCGGTGGTACGGATGTAGAGCTGGAGCTGCAGCGCATGAAGGCGGAGCTGGCCGGCGGTTCCTCGTCGTCGCAGCAGGCGATCGAGGGCGGCCCGGGCCAGTCCCAGTCGTCGCCGCAGCCCCAGGACACACCCCGTTTCGACAAGCAGTGACCTACCGGGCCCACGCCTGAGGAGGGCGACATGATCGTACGGATCATGGGGGAGGGGCAGGTGAGGCTGGACGATGCCCGCCTCACCGAGCTGAACAGGCTGGACGACGAGCTGCTCGCCGAGATGCAGCGCGGCGACGACTCCGGCTTCCGCCGCACCCTCGGGGCACTCCTGGACGCGGTCCGCGCGGCCGGGTCCCCGCTTCCCGACGACTCCCTGGAGCCGTCGGAGCTCATCCTCCCGTCCCCGGACGCCACCCTCGAAGAGGTCCGGGAGATGCTCAGCGACGACGGCCTGATCCCGGGCTGACCCCACCGCCTACGCGGGCCCGGTGCCGGGCCACGACGCGGCCCGGGACGGCGCGAGAACTGTGGCGGGCAGCACCCTTACCACCCGGTCCGGGGCGGGGCGGGGCACCGTACCGTGGGCGGGGTGAGCACCGTGGAGCGTACGAGGGACTGGCTGCGGGCCCACCCCCTCGCCCTGGACGCAGCCCTCGCCACCGGCGTCCTCGCCTGTATGGCGGCCGGCTCCTTCGTCGATCCGCACGGTGAGAACGGCACGACCTGGAGCGCCCGCACCCCCGACGCCCTCAGCCTCGTCCTCATGGTGCTCGGTTCCGGCGCGCTCGTCTTCCGCCGCCGGGCCCCCATGAAGGTCCTCGCGGCGACCGTCGGGTTCTCCCTCGTCGAGCTGTTCACCGGCGATCCCCGGGCCCCGGTCGTGATGTCCGCCGTCGTCGCCCTGTACACCGTGGCCTCGGCGACCGACCGTCCCACGACCTGGCGGGTCGGACTGGTCACCATGACCGTGCTGACCGCCGTCGCGATGCTCGCCGGACCACTGCCCTGGTACGCCCAGGAGAACCTCGGCATCTTCGCCTGGACCGGCATGGCCGCCGCAGCCGGCGACGCCGTCCGCAGCCGGCGCGCCTTCGTGGACGCCATCCGGGAGCGCGCCGAACGCGCCGAACGCACCCGTGAGGAGGAGGCACGCCGACGGGTCGCCGAGGAACGGCTGCGCATCGCCCGCGACCTGCACGACGTCGTCGCCCACCACATCGCGCTCGTCAACGTCCAGGCGGGCGTCGCCTCCCACGTCATGGACAAGCGTCCCGACCAGGCCAAGGAGGCCCTCGCCCACGTACGCGAGGCCAGCCGGTCGGCGCTGAACGAGCTGCGCGCCACCGTGGGTCTGCTGCGCCAGACCGGCGATCCCGAGGCCCCCACCGAACCCGCCCCCGGACTGGCCCGGCTCGACGAACTTGCCGACACCTTCCGCAACGCGGGCCTGCCCGTGGAAGTGGCCCGCTCCGACCAGGGCGCCGTGCTGCCCGCCGCCGTCGACCTGGCCGCGTACCGCGTGATCCAGGAGGCCCTGACCAACGTCCGCAAGCACGCGGGGCCGGGAGCGAAGGCCGAGGTCAGCGTCGTCCGCGTCGGGGACCACGTGGAGGTGACCGTCCTCGACAACGGGCCGGGACAGGACGTCGTCCCGCAGGAGGGCGGCGGCCACGGGCTGCTCGGCATGCGGGAGCGGGCCACCGCGATCGGCGGGAGCTGCACGGCCGGTCCCCGCTACGGAGGCGGCTTCCGCGTCCATGCGATCCTTCCGGTCAAGAACCGCGCGCCTGCCCTGGGGGATCCCGTATGACCATCCGTGTCGTGCTCGCCGACGACCAGGCACTGCTGCGCAGCGCGTTCCGCGTGCTGGTCGACTCGGAGCCGGACATGGAGGTCGTGGCCGAGGCGTCCGACGGCGCCGAGGCGGTCGCGCTGACCCGCAGCGAGCGCCCCGACGTCGTGCTCATGGACATCCGCATGCCCGGCACGGACGGCCTCGCCGCCACCCGCCTCATCACCGCCGACCCGCGCCTCGCGCACGTCCGGGTCGTGATGCTGACGACGTTCGAGGTCGACGAGTACGTGGTGCAGTCGCTGCGGGCCGGCGCCTCCGGGTTCCTCGGCAAGGGCGCCGAACCCGACGAACTGCTCGCCGCCATCCGGATCGCGGCCGGCGGCGAGGCCCTGCTGTCCCCGGCGGCGACCAAGGGGCTGATCGCCAAGTTCCTCGCGCAGGGCGACGGCGCCGAGGACGGGCCCGGCCGGGCCGGCGTCGGCCGGCTCGCCGCACTCACCGGGCGCGAGCGCGAGGTCCTCGTCCAGGTCGCCGGAGGACACTCCAACGACGAGATCGCCGAGCGCCTCGAGGTCAGCCCGCTCACGGTGAAGACACACGTCAACCGGGCCATGGCCAAACTCGGCGCCCGCGACCGGGCCCAGCTCGTCGTGATCGCGTACGAGTCCGGCCTGGTACGCCCACGGGTGGACTGAGGTTCACCTGGGCGTACTGCGCCTGGAGTAGGTTCCGCGTAAGGAAATGGACCCAGGGGCTACGGATCGTCGCCCGTTCATGGCCCAGGGTGTGACGTGGGGTACCCACGCTCCCCGCCTTCCGCTCGAACCACAGAAGAGAGACCCACCACCCATGTCCTGGCTGTCCAGATTCAGCCTCGCGCAGCGGGCCCTCATCGGGCTGATGTCGATCATCGCGCTCGCCTTCGGGGCGATAGCGATCCCCCAGCTCAAGCAGCAGTTGCTGCCCACCATCGAACTGCCCATGGTGTCCGTGCTGGCGCCGTACCAGGGTGCCTCTCCGGATGTGGTCGAGAAGCAGGTCGTCGAGCCCATCGAGGACAACCTCGAAGGCGTCGACGGCATCACGGGTGTCACCTCGACCGCCGCCGAGGGCAACGCCGTGATCATGGCGTCCTTCGAGTACGGCAACGACACCAAGCAGCTCGTCGCCGACGTCCAGCAGGCCGTGAACCGGGCCCGCGCCCAGCTCCCGGACAGCGTGGACCCGCAGGTCATCGCCGGTTCGACCGACGACATGCCGACCGTCGTCCTCGCCGTCACCTCGGACAAGGACCAGCAGGCGCTCTCCGACCAGCTCGACCGCACCGTCGTCCCGGCCCTCGAGGGCGTCGGCCGTGTCACCGTCGCCGGTGTGCGGGACCTCCAGGTCACCGTCACGCCCGACGACAGGAAGATGGCGAAGGCCGGACTCACCTCCACGGCCCTCGGCCAGGCCCTGCAGGCAGGCGGGGCGACCGTCCCGGCCGGCTCCTTCGACGAGGACGGCAGCAACCGCACCGTCCAGGTCGGCGGCGGCTTCACCTCGCTCGGCCAGATCAAGGACCTGATGGTCTCCGGCGGCCCCGGCAAGAAGCCGGTCCGCCTCGGCGCCGTCGCCGACGTCCGGCAGGAGCAGGCCCCGGCCGACTCCATCACGCGCACCGACGGCCGCCCGAGCCTCGCGGTGAGCCTCACCATGGACCACGACGGCAGCGCGGTCGCCATCTCCGACGCCGTCAAGGACAAGCTCCCCGGACTGCGCAAGGACCTCGGCGCCGGCTCGACGATCACCGTCGTCAGCGACCAGGGACCCGCCGTCTCGAAGTCCATCCACGGCCTGACCACCGAGGGCGCCCTCGGCCTCCTCTTCGCGGTCCTGGTCATCCTGGTGTTCCTCGCGTCGGTCCGCTCGACGCTGGTCACCGCCGTCTCCATCCCGCTGTCGGTGGTGCTGGCGCTGGTCGTCCTGTGGACCCGCGACCTGTCGCTCAACATGCTGACGCTCGGCGCGCTCACCATCGCGATCGGCCGGGTCGTCGACGACTCGATCGTCGTCCTGGAGAACATCAAGCGGCACCTCGGATACGGCGAGGAGCGCGAACAGGCGATCCTCGCGGCGGTCCGCGAGGTGGCCGGAGCGGTCACCTCCTCGACCCTCACCACGGTCGCCGTCTTCCTGCCGATCGGTTTGACCGGCGGCATGGTCGGCGAACTGTTCGGCTCCTTCAGCCTGACGGTCACGGCGGCGCTCCTGGCCTCCCTGCTCGTCTCGCTGACAGTCGTCCCGGTGCTCTCCTACTGGTTCCTGCGCGCGCCCAAGGGCACGCCCGCGGACGCCGAGGAGGCCCGGCGCAAGGCCGAGGAGAAGGAGGAGCGCAGCCGTCTGCAGCGCTTCTACGTCCCCGTCCTGGGCTTCGCGACGCGTCGCCGCCTCACCAGTGTGCTGATCGCGGTCGCCGTCCTCGTCGGCACGTTCGGCATGGCGCCCCTGCTGAAGACGAACTTCTTCGACCAAGGCGACCAGGAAGTCCTCACCGTCAAGCAGGAGTTGAAGCCCGGCACCAGCCTGGCCGCGACCGACGCGCAGGCGAAGAAGGTCGAGAAGCTCCTCGGCGGCATCCAGGGCGTCAAGAACTACCAGGTCACCATCGGCTCCTCCGGCTTCATGGCGGCCTTCGGCGGCGGCACGGACACCAACCAGGCGTCCTACCAGGTCATGCTGGACGACTCGGCGTCGTACGAGGACGTCCAGGACCGCATCGAGAAGGGGCTCGGCGAGCTCTCCGGCGTCGGCACCACCACGGTGTCCGCCGGTGACGGCTTCGGCAGCCAGGACCTCAGCGTCGTCGTGAAGGCCGCCGACGGGGACGTGCTGCGGGAAGCCGCGAGCACGGTCCGTGACGAGGTCGCGAAGCTCGACGACGTCACCGACGTCACGAGCGACCTCGCGCAGAGCGTGCCGCGCATCTCGGTCAAGGCCAACTCCAAGGCTGCCGCGGCCGGTTTCAACGACGCCACGCTCGGCGCCGCCGTCGGCGAGGCGGTCCGCGGGACGACCAGCGGCAAGGCGATCCTGGACGACTCCGAGCGGGATGTCGTCATCCGGTCCGCCGAGCCGGCCACCACGCTCGCGGAGCTGCGCGGGCTGCGGCTCGGCGCGGTGAAGCTCGGTGACATCGCGGACGTGAAGCTGGTCGACGGGCCGGTCTCGATGACCCGGATCGACGGTCAGCGCGCGGCCACCATCACGGCCAAGCCGACCGGCGACAACACGGGCGCGGTCAGCGCGGACCTCACGGCGAAGCTCGACAAGCTGAAGCTGCCCGCGGGCGCAACGGCGTCGATCGGCGGCGTCTCGTCGGACCAGGACGACGCGTTCGCGTCGCTGGGCCTCGCGATGCTGGCGGCGATCGCGATCGTCTTCATGCTGCTGGTGGCGACGTTCCGCTCGCTGATCCAGCCGCTGATCCTGCTCGTGTCGATCCCGTTCGCCTCGACCGGCGCGATCGGCCTGCTCGTCCTCACCGGCACCCCCATGGGCGTTCCGGCGATGATCGGCATGCTGATGCTCATCGGCATCGTGGTGACCAACGCGATCGTGCTGATCGACCTCATCAACCAGTACCGCAGGCAGGGGTACGGCGTGGTCGAGGCCGTCGTCGAGGGCGGCCGGCACCGGCTCCGTCCGATCCTGATGACGGCACTGGCGACGATCTTCGCCCTGCTGCCGATGGCGCTGGGCGTGACCGGTGAGGGCGGCTTCATCGCGCAGCCGCTCGCGGTCGTCGTGATCGGCGGTCTCATCACCTCGACGCTGCTGACCCTGCTGCTCGTCCCGACGCTCTACGCGATGGTCGAACTCCGCAAGGAGCGCCGGGCGAAGAAGAAGGCGGCGAAGCGGGCGGCGACGTCCGGTCAGGACGACGTCAGTCACGAGGGCCACGAGGACAAGGACAAGTCCCCGGAGCCGGCCGGAGTCTGACCCGGTTCCGCACAAGGGCCCCCGTCCCGGCGTTCACGCGCCGGGACGGGGGCCCTCGTGTCGCCGCGGGCCCAGGGCCCGCGGGAGCACGGACTACGGCAGTGCCAGCATCCGCTCCAGCGCCAGCTTGGCGAACGCCTCGGTCTCCTTGTCGACCTCGATGCGGTTGACGAGGTTGCCCTCGGCGAGGGACTCCAGGGTCCACACCAGGTGCGGCAGGTCGATGCGGTTCATCGTCGAGCAGAAGCAGACCGTCTTGTCGAGGAAGACGACCTCCTTGCCCTCGGGCGCGAACCGCTTCGCGAGGCGTCGCACGAGGTTCAGCTCGGTGCCGATCGCCCACTTGGAGCCGGCCGGGGCGGCCTCCAGGGCCTTGATGATGTACTCCGTGGAGCCGACGTAGTCGGCCGCCGAGACGACCTCGTGCTTGCACTCGGGGTGCACGAGGACGTTGACACCGGGGATGCGCGCGCGGACGTCGTTCACCGAGTCCACGCTGAAGCGGCCGTGCACCGAACAGTGACCGCGCCACAGGATCATCTTCGCGTCGCGCAGCTGCTCCGTGGTGAGCCCGCCGTTCGGCTTGTGCGGGTTGTAGAGCACGCAGTCGTCCAGGGACATGCCCATGTCGCGGACGGCGGTGTTGCGGCCGAGGTGCTGGTCGGGCAGGAAGAGCACCTTCGAACCCTGCTCGAAGGCCCACTCCAGGGCCCGCTCGGCGTTCGAGGACGTGCAGATCGTGCCGCCGTGCCTGCCCGTGAACGCCTTGATGTCGGCGGAGGAGTTCATGTACGAGACGGGCACGACCTGCTCGGCTATGCCGGCCTCGGTCAGCACGTCCCAGCACTCGGCGACCTGCTCGGCGGTGGCCATGTCGGCCATCGAGCAGCCCGCGGCGAGGTCGGGGAGGACGACCTTCTGGTCGTCGCCGGTGAGGATGTCCGCGGACTCGGCCATGAAGTGCACACCGCAGAACACGATGTACTCGGCCTCCGGGCGGGCCGCCGCGTCCCGGGCGAGCTTGAAGGAGTCACCGGTCACGTCCGCGAACTGGATGACCTCGTCGCGCTGGTAGTGGTGGCCGAGCACGAAGACCTTGTCGCCGAGCTTCTCCTTGGCCGCGCGGGCGCGCTCGACCAGGTCCGGGTCGGACGGCGAGGGCAGGTCGCCGGGGCACTCGACGCCGCGCTCGCTCCTCGGGTCGGCCTCGCGGCCGAGCAGCAGCAGGGCGAGGGGCGTCGGCTGTACGTCGAGATCCTGGGTCTGGGCGGTGGTCACGACACGCACCCTTTCTGTTCTGCGGCTCGCCGGGCTCCCAAGGGGGCGGGCCCGGCGGAACGATACCTTTTCGTCTAATTGACGTTATCTATCATAACCGCTTCACGTCATGTTGACGACGTCCATAGCGTCCATGTGACGTGAATCCCGGTCGCCGTTCCGGCGGGGTGCCTCCGGCGTCCGTGGGGTTGTCCACAGGCCGTGGCCCGTGCGCGGGCGTGTGTGCGAGCATGAACGGAGAAGGCAAAGACACGCACACGGCCCGGAATGAATCCGCGGCCCCGCCGGTTGCAACCGTCGGCAAGCAGTCTCCGTACAACCCGGGAGAGAAGCAGATGTCCGTATCGGACGAGACCACCACCGTGAGCGACGGCATCATGCTGTCCGACGCCGCCGCGGGCAAGGTCAAGGCCCTGCTCGACCAGGAAGGCCGTGAGGACCTGGCGCTGCGCGTCGCCGTTCAGCCCGGCGGCTGCTCCGGTCTGCGGTATCAGCTGTTCTTCGACGAGCGCTCCCTCGACGGCGACGTCGTGAAGGACTTCGGCGGCGTCAAGGTCGTCACCGACCGCATGAGCGCCCCGTACCTCGGCGGCGCCTCCATCGACTTCGTGGACACCATCGAGAAGCAGGGCTTCACGATCGACAACCCGAACGCGACGGGCTCCTGCGCCTGCGGCGACTCCTTCAGCTAGGACGGCACGGCCCGGCCGGGCCCGGCATCGACCGGGCCCGGGTTCGCCGGTGCCGACTGCCACTGAGCCGAGCCCGCGGCTCACGGCTCCGGTCGAACACGCCCGCACGCCGAGTACGGACGAAGGCGGCGTCCCCCTCCGACAGGGACGCCGCCTTCGTGTATCCGGAACCCGCCGGACCGCCGCAGCCGGCCCAGCGCTCCGCCGGGACCGGGTTCGCTACCGCGGTCCCGCCGCGGTGGAACCGGACGCCGCGGGACCGGTGACCCGCCCCTGATGGATCGCCCGGCCGTCACTCCCGACGACGCTCCGGCCGTCCAGGGGTCCGTCCAGCCGCACCGTCCGCTCGTAGATTTTGGCGATCATGATGCAGACCTTGCCCTGCTCGGGCTTCTCCGTGACCGTGACGGTCACCTGGTCCCCGCTCTCCTTCGCCGCGGCCGTGTACTCGGCGCACACCCCGCCCGTGAAGGAGACGGTCAGCTCCCTGCCGTCGGCCGTGTAGCCCTGGACGCGCACATCCCGCGTGGTCGCCGACGGGGACGGCTTCTCGCCCGGCGACGTGGGAGCCGGAGTCGGCAGGCCCGGTGACCCGGGCCCGGCCAGGAACTCGGGGTCGATCGCCGGATGGGTCACGGTGTAGGTGTCCCCGGCACCCGGCGCCCGCACCTCGAACAGCCATGACGGCACCAGTGCCTGCCGCCCGTCCGCCCGGTGCGCCGCCAGTCCGAAGGTCGCCTTCTCCACGGTCACCGTCGGCGCCCGGCCCGCCGCGGTCGGGTGCTCGCACGGCATCTCGTCCCGGTCCTTCAGCGGTACGGGGCTGGCGCAGCCGCCGATCCCCATGCGTCCGCCTCCCGACGGCGAGGCGCCCGAGGCGGACCCGTTCATCAGGTCCAGCGTCCGCCGCGCGCCGACGACCGGGTACGTGTCGCCCTTCACCGGCGTCTTCAACTGGCCGCTGCCGCCGATGACATGACCCTCACCGTCGATCCGCAGACCGGTCGTCCACCCGTAGGTCGGCAGACCGCCCACCACCGGGTCGGCGTTCACCACCCTGACGCGGTCCATGAGCTGGGTGGCGTCGACCTTCGCCTCGTCCTGGCCCACGGCCTTCAGCACGGGAGCGGCCGCCTTCCTCGCCGCGGCCTCGCTGACCGGACCCGGTCCCTGCCCCGACGGAACGCCCGACCCGCCGGGCCGGCACGGCTTGCCCCGGGGGCAGTTGTCGGTCCCGGGGATCGCGTAGCTGAACGTCCAGGTCCCCGGAGCGTCCGCGTTCACCCGCAGGTTGGGCTCCGAACCGTCCTTCACCGCGCCGACCGTCCAGGCGTCCCCGACCAGCCGGGGCGTGCCCGCCAGGTCCAGCGCCTTCGCGAGCCGCTCCACCTCCGCCCGCGTCACGCTGCCCTCGGCCCAGTGGACCGGCGCGGAGCCGGGCCCCGCCGGGAGCGTGCCCTCGGCGCGGTAGGTCGTGCCGTAGGGGTCGGGCTCGCCGGGGGCGATGCCGTTCGAGCCGCCGGAGGGTCCGGTGCTCGTGGCCGTCCCGGAGTAACCGTCGAGCGTGAGCGGCGGGGGAGTGCCGGCGTCGCCGGGCGCCCCCGAGGAGCCGCTGCCGCCCGCCGCGCTCGTGGCGACGTAGGCGCCACCGCCCCCGACGAGCAGCACCGCCGCGGCGACCGCGACGATCACGGGGGTGTGCCGACGACGCGGCACGGCCGGACCGTCGCTCGCGTCGCGCTCCCCGGAAGGCACCGCGACAGGCGCTTCCCCGGAGTCCCCGGAGTCCCGGTACTGTCCGGACTCCGGGGGCTCCCCGGACTCCCCGGAGGGGCGCTCGTCGCCGGCCTCGGCGCCCTTGGCGGCGGGTTCCGGGACGGTGTCCTCCGCGGCGTCCTCGACAGGACCCCTGGCGTCACCCTCGACGGGATCGGTCGCGTCGTTGTCGGGTCGCTCGGTGCTCACCGCATCGCTCCTTCGGCTCCACTGCTGTCCCCTGGCCGGGCCCTGTCGAAGACGGGCTCCGCAAGGTCGTACACCGCATCCCCCTTACAGGGGACAGCGATGGGACGCAGCGGGGGAGCGCACGGTTCCCTGCGGGCGCTCCGCGCGTTTCACCCGGACGGCGGCGCCGGGTCCTCACCCGGACGGCGGCACCGCTCCGGCGCCGCGCGTCAGTCGCCGTAGTCGGACATCTCGTCCAGCATCCGCGCGGAGGTGGACGGCACGGTCACCCCGCGGATGAGGGAGGGGGAGACAGGAAGACCGCCGGGACCGCCGGGAAGGGCGGAGGCCGTGGTGGGAGCAGCCCAGTTACCGGCCATACGGGCACAGTCGCCGCGCAGCGTCGCGAGATCACCGTCCAGGTCGCCGGCCGGGCCGAGCGGAGCGGTGCCTGGGACCTTGAGGTTCGTCATACCGGCACCGTATGCATGCCTGCCGTCACGAAGAAAGATCTACTATCGGGTAGTTTTGCCCGCTTCAGAGGTCCCGTGCCGAACCGGTAGCGTTAACTGTCAATCCCCTCCCCTCGCAGGAGCGTGTCCTAGCCGTGCGTATCGCAGTCACCGGCTCCATCGCCACCGACCACCTCATGACCTTTCCCGGCCGTTTCGCCGACCAGTTGGTCGCGGATCAGCTGCACACGGTCTCCCTTTCCTTCCTGGTCGACAACCTCGACGTCCGCCGGGGCGGGGTCGGCGCGAACATCGCGTTCGGCATGGGCCAGCTCGGCACCCGGCCGATCCTCGTCGGGGCGGCCGGCTCCGACTTCGAGGACTACCGCGCCTGGCTGGACCGGCACGGCGTCGACACCGACTCCGTCCGCATCTCCGAGGTGCTGCACACCGCGCGCTTCGTCTGCACGACGGACTCCGACCACAACCAGATCGGCTCGTTCTACACGGGCGCGATGAGCGAGGCCCGCCTCATCGAGCTCAAGGCCGTCGCGGACCGGGTCGGCGGCCTCGACCTCGTCCTGATCGGCGCGGACGACCCCGAGGGGATGCTCCGCCACACCGAGGAGTGCCGCTCCCGCGCGATCCCCTTCGCCGCCGACTTCTCGCAGCAGATCGCGCGCATGAACGGCGAGGAGATCCGGATACTGCTGGACGGCGCGACGTACCTCTTCTCCAACGAGTACGAGAAGGGCCTCATCGAGTCCAAGACCGGCTGGACCGACGAGGAGATCCTCTCCAAGGTCGGCCACCGAGTGACCACCCTCGGCGCGCGCGGTGTCCGCATCGAGCGCGTCGGCGAGGACCCGATCGAGGTCGGCTGCCCGGAGGAGGAGCTCAAGGCGGACCCGACCGGTGTCGGCGACGCGTTCCGGGCCGGTTTCCTCTCCGGCCTGGCCTGGGGCGTCTCCCACGAGCGCGCCGCCCAGGTCGGCTGCATGCTCGCCACCCTCGTCATCGAGACGGTCGGCACGCAGGAGTACCAACTGCGCCGCGGCCACTTCATGGACCGCTTCACCAAGGCGTACGGCCACGAGGCCGCCGCCGAGGTGCGGACACACCTCTCCTAGCGTGACCGGCGGACCCCGGGACCACGCCGGATCGGGTCCTGCCGTGACCGACTAGGACAGCCGGCGGACCACATAGGCCGAACCGTGGTCCGCCGGTTCCTCACCGACGTACTCCTGCCCCCGCATCTCGCACCACGCCGGGATGTCGAGCCGGGCCGCCTCGTCGTCGGCGAGGACCCGGACCGTGCCACCGACCGGCACGTCCCCGATGACCTTGGCCAGCTCGATGACGGGGATGGGGCAGCGCCGGCCCAGCGCGTCGACCACCAGCGCGTCGACCACCCGGGAGTCGACCGGGGCGGCGGGTTCCGTGACCGCCGACGTCGGCGCGCCGAGCCTCTCGCGCACCGCCGCGACCGTGTCCGGCAGCGCCGCGAGGAACCGCTCGACGTCCTCCTCCGGGGTCCCCGGCGGCAGCGACACCCGGACGTTGCCCTCGCTCAGGACGCCCATGGCCTTCAGGACATGGCTGGGAGTGAGGGTGCTGCTGGTGCACGAGGAGCCCGAGGAGACGGAGAAGCCCACCCGGTCCAGCTCGTGCAGCAGTGTCTCTCCGTCGACATAGAGACAGGAGAAGGTGACGATCCCCGGCAGTCGCCGGACCGGGTCGCCGACCACCTCGACATCCGGGACCAGGCCGGGCACGCGTCCCCGGATCCGCTCCGTCAGTTCCCGCAGCCGCACCGCCTCCTGTGCGGCCTCCGCGTGGACCGCGCGCAGCGAGGCGGCCGCCGCGACCACGGCGGGGATGTTCTCGAAGCCCGGCGCCCTTCCCGACTCCCGTTCGTCCGAGGGCCCTTGGGGAGCGAACCGGGTTCCCTTGCGCACCACGAGCAGTCCGACCCCCGAAGGCCCGCCCCACTTGTGGGCACTTGCCGTCAGCAGGGACCAGTCGCCCTCCACCCGGCCCCAGCCCAGCGACTGCGCCGCGTCCACCAGGAGCGGCACACCCGCCCCCCGGCACACCTGTGCGACCTCCTCCACCGGCTGCTCGGTGCCCACCTCGTGGTTGGCCGACTGCAGACAGGCGAGCGCGGTGTCGGCGCGCAGGGCCCCGGCGTACGAGGAAGGGGACACCCGGCCCGTCCGGTCGACCGGGATCCGTGTCGCCGTGCCGCCCGACGCCTCGTGCAGCTCCGCCGAATGGAGTACCGACGAGTGTTCGACGGCTGACACGATCAGGTGGGCTCCGACGCGCCGCCGGCCCGCCAGGGCGCCCGCGATACCGGAGTGCACCGCGCGGGTCCCGGAGGTGGTGAAGGTCAGCTCGTCCGGGCGGCAGCCCACCGCGTCGGCCGCCGCCTCACGCGCGGCGTCGAGCAGCAGCCGGGCCCGCCGCCCCTCCCGGTACAGGCGGGCGGGGTCGGCCCACCCCTCGTCGAGCGAGGCCTGCAGGGCCTGTCGGGCGACGGGGTGCAGCGGAGCCGCGGACGCGGCGTCGAAGTAGGACACGCCACCACGCTAGTCCGTCGCCCCAAAGGGCCGTCAGAAGGCATCCGGAGTGGGGCATTCCAGGACGCGGAGGAGTGCCCTCCAGGAGAAACAGCACTCCTTCGGGGAGTCGGGCGGCGCGTTGGGCACCCTCCCCGCGCGACCCCAAATAGCGTCCAGTAGGGTTTGGTCCGCATAAACATCCAAACCCCTGCCCGACGCAGGGCGGCGACCGACCAGCGAGAAGGCCGCAGCCAACAGCGCGGGCGAGACTCTCGGGAAGGCGCTACGTGAGTCCCAACGGCTCCGACCTCCCCCACGCCCTGGGGGGCGCGGGCGGTACCCCCACGCCGCGGCGCCCGATGCGGCGGAAGCTGCTGCAGGCAATGACTGCGGGCCTGGTCCTGGCGACAGCCACTGGTTGCTCGTACAACTGGGAAGACTTCCCCCGCCTTGGTATGCCCACCCCGGTGACGGATGAGGCTCCGCGGATCCTCTCCCTCTGGCAGGGCTCGTGGGCGGCCGCGCTCGCCACGGGCGTGCTGGTCTGGGGCCTGATCCTGTGGAGCGTCGTCTTCCATCGGCGCAGCCGGACCAAGGTCGAAGTTCCTCAGCAGACCCGGTACAACATGCCCATCGAGGCGCTGTACACCGTGGTCCCGCTCATCATCGTCTCGGTGCTGTTCTACTTCACGGCCCGCGACGAGACGAAGCTCCTCAGCCTCGACAAGAAGCCCGACGTCACGGTCAACGTGGTGGGCTTCCAGTGGAGCTGGGGCTTCAACTACGTCGCGGACGTACCCGGCTCCTCCGGGAACGCCAAGACAGATCCGAACCTGGCGGCCATTCCGGACCGGTTCAAGAAGGACTTCCCGGTGAACGCCGGCGGTGTCTACGACGTCGGTACGCCCGGCACGAAGAACCCGCAGACGGGCAACCCGGGTCCGACTCTCTGGCTCCCCAAGGGCAAGACGGTCCGCTTCGTCCTCACTTCGCGTGACGTCATCCACTCCTTCTGGGTGGTGCCGTTCCTCATGAAGCAGGACGTCATCCCGGGGCACACCAACTCCTTCCAGGTGACCCCGAACCACGAGGGCACCTTCATGGGCAAGTGCGCCGAGCTGTGCGGTGTCGACCACTCCCGGATGCTCTTCAACGTGAAGGTCGTCTCCCCCGAGCGCTACGAGGCCCACCTCAAGGAGCTCGCGGCGAAGGGACAGACCGGTTACGTCCCGGCCGGCATTGAGCAGACGGGCCACGAGAAGAACCGGGAGACGAACAACCTGTGAGCATCCTCAATGAACCCCAGGGTGCCGACGCAGCCGAAGACTCGTACGAGAGCGAGCTGCCGGTTCGGCGCAAGCAGCCCGGCAGTGTTGTGATCAAGTGGCTCACCACCACGGACCACAAGACGATCGGCACGTTGTATCTGGTCACGTCGTTCGCGTTCTTCTGCATCGGCGGCGTCATGGCGCTGCTCATGCGTGCCGAACTGGCGCGCCCCGGACTGCAGATCATGTCGAACGAGCAGTTCAACCAGGCGTTCACGATGCACGGCACGATCATGCTGCTGATGTTCGCGACGCCGCTGTTCGCCGGTTTCACGAACTGGATCATGCCGCTGCAGATCGGCGCGCCCGACGTGGCGTTCCCGCGGCTGAACATGTTCGCCTACTGGCTCTACCTGTTCGGCTCGACGATCGCGGTCGGTGGCTTCCTCACCCCGCAGGGCGCTGCCGACTTCGGCTGGTTCGCCTACAGCCCGCTGTCCGACGCGGTCCGCTCGCCGGGCATCGGCGCCGACATGTGGATCATGGGTCTGGCCTTCTCCGGCTTCGGCACCATCCTCGGCGCGGTCAACTTCATCACCACGATCATCTGCATGCGCGCTCCCGGCATGACGATGTTCCGCATGCCGATCTTCGTCTGGAACGTGCTGCTCACCGCCGTACTGGTGCTGCTCGCCTTCCCCGTTCTCGCGGCGGCCCTGTTCGCCCTGGAGGCGGATCGAAAATTCGGGGCGCATGTCTTCGATGCGGCCAACGGCGGAGCACTGCTCTGGCAACACCTCTTCTGGTTCTTCGGCCATCCAGAGGTGTACATCATCGCGCTGCCGTTCTTCGGCATCATTTCCGAGGTCATCCCGGTGTTCTCCCGTAAGCCGATGTTCGGCTACATGGGTCTCATCGGCGCGACCATCGCGATCGCCGGCCTGTCCGTGACCGTGTGGGCGCACCACATGTACGTCACCGGTGGCGTACTGCTCCCGTTCTTCTCCTTCATGACGTTCCTCATCGCCGTACCGACCGGCGTGAAGTTCTTCAACTGGATCGGAACGATGTGGAAGGGCTCGTTGTCCTTCGAGACACCGATGCTCTGGGCCGTCGGCTTCCTCATCACCTTCACCTTCGGTGGTCTGACCGGCGTCATCCTGGCCTCGCCGCCGATGGACTTCCACGTCTCGGACTCGTACTTCGTGGTGGCGCACTTCCACTACGTGGTGTTCGGCACCGTGGTGTTCGCGATGTTCTCCGGCTTCCACTTCTGGTGGCCGAAGATGACGGGCAAGATGCTCGACGAGCGGCTCGGCAAGATCACCTTCTGGACGCTGTTCGTGGGCTTCCACGGCACGTTCCTGGTGCAGCACTGGCTCGGTGCCGAGGGCATGCCGCGTCGCTACGCGGACTACCTCGCGGCCGACGGCTTCACCGCGCTGAACACGATCTCGACGATCAGCTCGTTCCTGCTCGGCCTGTCGATCCTGCCGTTCCTCTACAACGTGTGGAAGACGGCCAAGTACGGCAAGAAGGTCGAGGTCGACGACCCGTGGGGCTACGGCCGCTCGCTGGAGTGGGCCACCTCGTGCCCGCCGCCGCGGCACAACTTCCTCACCCTGCCGCGGATCCGCAGTGAATCCCCGGCGTTCGACCTGCACCACCCCGAGATCGCCGCGCTCGACCAGCTCGAGCACGCCGGTTCCGGCTCGTCGGCTCTCGCTGGTGGCAAGGAGGCCGGCAAGTGAAGGTCCAAGGCAAGATGTTCCTCTGGCTCGCCGCGTTCATCCTCGTCATGGGGATCGTCTACGGCGTGTGGTCCAAGGAGCCGGCCGGCACCACGGCCCTCTTCATGGGCTTCGGCCTGAGCGTGATGATCGGCTACTACCTGGCCTTCACGGCCCGGCGGGTCGACCAGCTGGCGCAGGACAACAAGGAGGCCGACGTCGCGGACGAGGCCGGCGAGGTGGGCTTCTTCAGCCCGCACAGCTGGCAGCCGCTCGCGCTCGGCGTCGGTGGCGCCCTGGCCTTCATGGGCGTCGTCTTCGGCTGGTGGCTGCTCTACTTCTCGGCCCCGATCATCGTGATCGGCCTGTGGGGCTGGGTCTTCGAGTACTACCACGGTGAGAACCGCACCCAGTAGCACGCGCTGAACCCCGGGGAGCCCGGACACTCCGTCAGGAGAGTCCGGGCTCCCCCGTTTGCCACGACTTCTGTCCCTCACTCGGCCCACCCGGCGCGCCGTCCTTGACGGGCGTTCATAGCGTGAGCTCATGAACCACTCACCGCGAATCCGCACGGTCGTCAGCTGCACCGCGCTGGTGGTCGCCCTCGGAGCGGGCGTCACCGCCTGCGGCTCCGACGGCCACCCGCTCTCGGCGAAGCCGTACGACGCGGCGGGACAGATCTCGTTCAACGGCCCCGTCGGAGAGAGCAAGAAGCCCGGCAAGGTCGACCCCGACAAGCCGCTCGAAATCACCTCCGAGGATGACGACGGGCGCATCACCGACGTGACGGCCACCGACGCGTCAGGACGCTATGTGGCGGGCGAACTGGCCGCCGACGGCAGTCGCTGGCACAGCACCTCCCCGCTGGCCGCAGGAGCCCACTACACGGTCCGGGTGAGCACCGAGGACGAGGACGGCGCCCCCGGGCGCAAGGTTCTCGGCTTCGACACCAGCACCCCCAAGACCAAGAAGACGCTCGACGTCGAGTTCGGCCCCAAGGCCGGCAAGTACGGGGTCGGTCAGCCCGTCACCGCCGAACTGAGCGCCCCCGTCAAGGACAAGGCGGCCCGCGCGGTCGTCGAGCGTGCCCTCAAGGTCGACTCCTCGCCCGCCGTGGAGGGCACCTGGCACTGGGTGGACGACAAGACGCTCCACTACCGGCCCAAGGAGTACTGGCCCACCCACGCCACCATCACGGCGCACAGCAACCTCGCCGGCATCAAGATCGGTGAGCGGCTGTGGGGCGGCAACGCCAAGACCCTGAAGCTCACCACGGGCGACCGGCTCATCGCCGTCACCGACGCCGGCTCGCACGAGATGACGGTCTACCGCAACGGCGAGCAGATCAACGAGATCCCCGTCACCACCGGCAAGCCCGGCTTCGAGACCCGCAACGGCGTCAAGGTCGTGCTGGGCAAGGAGTACTACGTACAGATGCGCGGTACCAGCATCGGTATCGCCGAGGGCAGTTCGGATTCCTACGACCTGCCCGTGTACTACGCCACACGGGTGACCTGGAGCGGCGAGTACGTGCACGCCGCGCCCTGGTCCACCGGTTCGCAGGGGTCCGCCAACGTCAGCCACGGCTGCACCGGCATGAGCACCAGCAACGCCGAGTGGTTCTTCGACACCTTCAACGAGGGTGACATCGTCAAGGTCGTCAACTCGAACGGCGACATGATGGACCCGTTCGGCAACGGCTTCGGTGACTGGAACCTCGGCTGGAAGAGCTGGCGCGAGGGCAGCGCGCTCGTGGCCGGATCACCGGACGCCCCGACTCCGGCCGAGCGCGCGAGGCTTCGCCCCGAGAGTGTGTGAGACCGCGCCGCTCCGGGCCCTGTCGTCACGTCCCCGTCGTCCGCAGGGCGGGCGGGGATGCCACGGCAGGGCCCGGAGGCGCGGATTCTCAGACGCTCTGCAGGTTCTTGCGGCGCAGCAGGGCGGCCAGGGACTCGGCGAACTCCACCGGGTCGACCGGAAGGGTGACCGCGGCGTCCGCACGGCTCCAGGTGGCCAGCCAGGCGTCCTGAGGGCGCCCGATGAGGACGAGCGCGGGCGGGCAGTCGAAGATCTCGTCCTTGATCTGCCGGCAGACGCCCATGCCGCCCAGCGGAACCGCCTCGCCGTCCAGCACGCACACGTCGATGCCGCCCTTGTCGAGCTCCATGATGACGGCGGCCGGCGTCGCGCACTCGACGAACTCCACGACGGGAACGTCCGGAGCGGGCCTGCGCCCGGTGGCGAGCCGCACCTGTGCGCGGGTGTTGGAGTCGTCGCTGTAGACCAGCACCGTGGCGGTCGGCTGCATTCTTCCTCCGGGACGTCGGCGTCGTACGGACATGAAGCGGCCGGGCCGGCCGGAGCCTGCCCGATGCGCGGATGCTACTCCCTTGAACACCTCGTCAACACCGGTTCGGACAGGGCTTCGATGGGCCATACGGGCTGGACACACCCCGTCAACACTCCGAACGGCACCCCCCGGGGTGAGGGCGGGATAAGCGACCGACATAATGTCGGTCGTGGCGACAGCAACGACAGTAGAAACCGGGCACGCGCACCCGTCGGTCAATCGGCCGAACCTCACCAGCGTCGGAACCATCATCTGGCTGAGTTCCGAGCTGATGTTCTTCGCGGCCCTCTTCGCGATGTACTTCACCCTGCGATCGGTGACCGGGCCGGATCACTGGAAGGAAATGGCGTCCAGCCTGAACCTTCCGTTCTCGGCGACGAACACCACGATCCTGGTGCTCTCCTCCCTGACCTGTCAGCTCGGCGTCTTCGCCGCCGAGCGCGGGGACGTGAAGAAGCTCAGGATGTGGTTCACCGTCACCTTCATCATGGGTGCGATCTTCATCGGCGGTCAGGTCTTCGAGTACACCGAACTGGTCAAGAAGGACGGGCTCTCGCTCTCCTCCGACCCGTACGGCTCGGTGTTCTACCTGACAACCGGCTTCCACGGACTGCATGTGACGGGCGGACTCATCGCCTTCCTGCTGGTCCTTGGTCGCACCTATGCGGCTCGGCGGTTCACTCACGAGCAGGCAACCGCCGCCATCGTCGTGTCCTACTACTGGCACTTCGTCGATGTCGTCTGGATCGGCCTCTTCGCCACGATCTACCTGATCAAGTAATCGGGCCCGGAGCCCGAAACATCCAGAAGCACCGACGCAGAAGATCCTGACACCGGGGTAATCCGTGAAAAAGCTCTCCGCACGACGACGCCATCCGCTGGCGGCGGTCGTCGTCCTACTCCTCGCGCTGGCGGCCACCGGGGGGCTGTACGCCGCGTTCGCACCCGCGGGCAAGGCGCAGGCCGATGAAACCGCCCAGTCCCTCGCCATCACCGAGGGCAAGAAGCTGTACGCCGTGGGCTGCGCAAGCTGCCACGGAACCGGCGGTCAGGGCACCTCCGACGGGCCGAGCCTGGTAGGGGTCGGCGCCGCGGCGGTCGACTTCCAGGTCGGCACCGGACGTATGCCGGCCCAGCAGCCCGGCGCGCAGATCCCGAAGAAGAAGGTCATCTACTCGCAGGCCGAGATCGACCAGCTCGCGGCGTTCATCGCCTCGCTCGGCGCCGGTCCTTCGGTCCCGACGAAGAGCCAGGTCAGTCCCGAGGGTGCGGACATCGCCAAGGGTGGCGAACTGTTCCGTACCAACTGCGCTCAGTGCCACAACTTCACCGGCAAGGGCGGCGCGCTGACCCACGGCAAGTTCGCGCCGACTCTTGAGGGTGTCGACCCGAAGCACATCTACGAGGCCATGCAGACGGGCCCGCAGAACATGCCGTCCTTCCCCGACACGACGCTGACGGAGAAGAACAAGAAGGACATCATCGCGTACCTCGACGCGGTCAACGGTGACAACACCGAGAGCCCCGGTGGTCTCGAACTGGGCGGTCTCGGGCCGGTCAGCGAGGGCCTGTTCGGCTGGATCTTCGGACTTGGCACCCTGGTCGCCGTCGCCGTCTGGGTCGCCGCTCGGACCGCAAAGGCCAAGAAGTCATGAGTAGCCAAGACATTCCAGAAGAGAACGTGCCCGCTGAGCGGGCCACCGACGACCACGCCGGTCACGGTCATGCCGCGGTAGCCGTCGCGGACGAGCAGAACCCGTTCGCGGACCCGGGGCTCCCGCCCCACGAGCACCGCGTCCAGGACATCGACGAGCGGGCCGCCAAGCGGTCCGAACGACTTGTCGCTCTGCTGTTCGTGCTGTCGATGCTGGCGACGGTCGCCTTCATCGTCGCGTACGTGGCGATCCCCAACGACAGGTCGATCTACGTCTTCCCGATCGGCCACATCAGCGCGCTGAACTTCACGCTCGGCCTGACGCTCGGCGTCGCGCTGTTCGCGATCGGCGCGGGCGCGGTCCACTGGGCCCGCACCCTGATGTCCGACGTGGAGATCGCCGACGAGCGTCACGCGATCGAGGCGGAGCCCGAGGTCAAGGCCAAGGTCCTGGCCGACTTCAAGCAGGGTGCCAAGGAGTCCGCGCTCGGCCGTCGCAAGCTGATCCGCAACACGATGTTCGGCGCGCTGGCCCTGTTCCCGCTCTCCGGCGTCATGCTGCTGCGCGACCTCGGTCCGCTGCCCGGCACGAAGCTCCGCCACACCCTGTGGTCCAAGGGCAAGCTCCTCGTCAACATGAACACCAACGAGCCGCTCCGTCCCTCGGACGTGGCCGTCGGTTCTCTGACCTTCGTCAAGCCCGAGGGCCTGGAGGAGCACGACGAGGACTTCCAGAAGGAGATCGCCAAGTCGGCCCTGATGATCATCCGGCTCCAGCCGGACAACATCAAGGACAAGCAGGAACTCGAGTGGTCCTACCAGGGCATCGTGGCGTACTCGAAGATCTGCACCCACGTCGGCTGCCCGATCTCCCTGTACGAGCAGCAGACGCACCACGCGCTGTGCCCGTGCCACCAGTCCACCTTCGACCTCTCCGACGGTGCCCGAGTCATCTTCGGCCCGGCCGGTCACCCGCTGCCGCAGCTGCGCATCGGCGTGAACGATGAGGGTTACCTCGAAGCGCTCGGCGACTTCGAAGTGCCCGTCGGTCCTGCATTCTGGGAGCGCGGATGAGTACTGCCAGCACCTCCGACTCGCGCTCGCGCGAGAAGGCGCCCGCCGGTGAGCGGGTCGCCGACTGGGCCGACGGCCGCCTGGGGATCTACTCCCTGGCCAAGGCCAACATGCGCAAGATCTTCCCCGACCACTGGTCGTTCATGCTGGGTGAGATCTGCCTCTACAGCTTCATCATCATCATCCTCACGGGTGTGTACCTGACGCTGTTCTTCCACCCGTCGATGAACGAGGTGGAGTACCACGGCAGCTACGTCCCGCTGCAGGGACAGCTGATGTCCGAGGCGTTCAACTCGACCATGCACATCTCCTTCGATGTGCGCGGTGGTCTTCTGATCCGTCAGATCCACCACTGGGCCGCGCTGATCTTCCTCGCCGGCATGTTCGTGCACATGATGCGCGTGTTCTTCACGGGTGCGTTCCGCAAGCCCCGTGAGGTCAACTGGGTCTTCGGATTCCTGCTGTTCGTCCTCGGCATGTTCACCGGGTTCACCGGTTACTCGCTCCCGGACGACCTGCTCTCCGGTACCGGTGTCCGCTTCATGGAGGGCGCGGTCCTGTCCGTGCCGATCGTCGGCACGTACCTGTCGTTCTTCCTCTTCGGCGGCGAGTTCCCGGGCGGCGACTTCGTGGCCCGCTTCTACTCGGTGCACGTGCTGCTGCTGCCGGGCATCATGCTCGGCCTGGTCGTCGGCCACCTGATCCTGGTCTTCTACCACAAGCACACCCAGTTCGCGGGTCCCGGCAAGACGAACAACAACGTCGTCGGCATGCCGCTGCTGCCGGTCTACATGGCCAAGGCCGGAGGCTTCTTCTTCCTGGTCTTCGGTGTCATCGCGGCCATCGCGGCGATCGCCTCGATCAACCCGATCTGGTCGATGGGCCCGTACCGTCCGGACCAGGTGTCCACGGGCGCCCAGCCCGACTGGTACATGGGCTTCTCCGAGGGCCTGATCCGCGTCATGCCGGGCTGGGAGATCAACCTCTGGGGTCACACGCTCGTCCTGGGCGTGTTCATCCCGCTGGTCATCTTCCCGCTGGTCCTGGTCGCGATCGCGGTCTACCCGTTCATCGAGTCCTGGGTCACCGGCGACAAGCGCGAGCACCACATCCTGGACCGCCCGCGCAACGTCCCGACCCGGACCGCGTTCGGTGCCGCCTGGATCAGCTGGTACTTCGTGCTCCTCGTCGGCGGCGGCAACGACATCTGGGCCACGCACTTCCACCTGGCGATCAACTCGATCACCTGGTTCGTGCGGATCGCCTTCTTCGTCGTGCCGGTGCTCACGTTCCTCGCCACCAAGCGCATCTGCCTCGGCCTCCAGCGCCGGGACCGGGACAAGGTGCTGCACGGCCGCGAGTCGGGCATCATCAAGCGCCTGCCGCACGGTGAGTTCATCGAGGTGCACGAGCCGCTCAGCCAGGACGCGCTGCACACGCTCACCGCGCACGAGCAGTACAAGCCGGCCGAGATCGGCCCGGCGGTCGACGAGAACGGTGTCGAGCGCAAGGTCAACAGCGCGCAGAAGCTGCGCGCCAAGATGAGCAAGGGCTACTACGGGGACGACAACCAGATCCCCAAGCCCACCGTCGAGGAGTACAAGGAGATCACGAGCGGCCACGGCCACCACTGATCCCCCGGTACCCCCGGTTCGCCACGGCAGGAGCCCCGTCCACGGACGGGGCTCTTCGCCGTCTCCGGGGCTGGATAGGGTGGACTCACCCCCGTGCTGCGGGGCGAACCCACTCGCGTGACCCATGAACCCAGGAGCGACCATGAGCGCTGTGAACCCCGCTGGAGGCGACACCGCGGCGGGCCGTTCCTGGCCCGAGGTACTGAACGGTCTCCTCGAAGGCCGCGACCAGAGCGCGGACGACACGGCCTGGGCGATGGACCGCATCATGCGCGGCGAGGCGACCGACGCCCAGATCGCCGGCTTCGTGGTGGCGCTGCGGGCCAAGGGCGAGACCGTCCAGGAGATCTCCGGACTCGTCCGGGCGATGTACGAGCACGCCAACGTGATCGAGGTGCCCGGGCGGACCGTCGACATCGTCGGCACGGGCGGCGACGGCGCGAAGACCGTCAACATCTCCACGATGTCCTCGATCGTGGTGGCCGGCACCGGCGCCAAGGTGGTCAAGCACGGCAACCGCGCCGCGTCCTCCGCGTCCGGCTCCTCGGACGTCCTGGAGAAGCTCGGGGTCAATCTCCAGCTGACGGTCAAGCGCGTCGCGGAGGTGGCCGAGGAGGCCGGGATCACCTTCTGCTTCGCGGTCAAGTTCCACCCGGCGCTGCGCCATGTGGCGGCCGCGCGTGGGCAGCTGGGCATCCGGACGACCTTCAACGTGCTGGGCCCGCTGACGAACCCGGCCCGGGTAAGGGCCCAGGCGGTCGGGGTCGCCGACCCCCGGATGGCGCCCATCGTGGCGGGCGTCTTCGCCGAGCGCGGCAACTCCTCGCTCGTCTTCCGCGGCGACGACGGCCTCGACGAGCTGACCACCACCGCCGGCTCCCGGGTCTGGGTGGTCCGTGACGGCAAGGTCACCGAGGAGCACTTCCATCCCCGTGACGTCGGCCTCGACGTCGTCCCCGTGGAGGCGCTGCGCGGCGCCGACGCGGCGTACAACGCGGAGGTCGCCCGTCGGCTGCTGGACGGCGAGACCGGGCCGGTACGGGACGCCGTGCTGCTGAACGCGGCGGCCGCCCTGGTGGCCCTGACACCGACGGACGCGCCGCTCGCGGACCAGCTCCGAGAGGGGATGGCGAAGGCGGCGGAGGCCATCGACTCCGGGGCGGCGAAGCGCACCCTCGACCGGTGGGTGGCGGCCAGCAACGCCTGAGGTGCCGGTGATGTGACGCGGGGCGCGGTCCAGAATCCGGACCGCGCCTTGCGCGTCGAAGATCTTCTGGCAAGATGCTGTATCAGGTCATGAGCGACAGCCATCAGGCCCCGGCCGGCTGTCCGGCAACCCTCCGTCCGTGGCGGGGTGCCCCGGGTGAGGACCAGGTCGTAGGCAGCGAGGTCTACGGCAAGCGCGGACCCCTCCCACTCTTTCGAGTGGATGCAACCAGGGGTCCTGGTCGTTCGAGGGAGCCTTCTGTGAGCAAGCGAATGCGATAGGGCGCCGAGCCCCGCCTCCGCACACCCTTCTTTCCCCTTCCTGCGCCGAGCGCTGCCTCCGGGCGGCCGGCTCGCGCGGCGATCCCGCCTGCCTCACAGGAGCCCGCCATGTCTGTCACCACCACCACCGCCGCCGACGTCTCGGTCTGTGCCCCGCTGCCCGTCCTGGGCCGGGACGTCACCGTGCCGCTCGTCACCGGCGGCGAGGTCACCTACGCCGCTCTCGACTACGCCGCCAGCGCGCCCGCCCTCCAGCGGGTGTGGGACGACGTCGCCGCGTACGCCCCCTACTACGGCAGCGTCCACCGCGGCGCCGGGTACCTCTCGCAGCTGTCCACCGACCTGTTCGAGAACGCCCGCAGGACCGTCGCCGAGTTCCTCGACTGCCGTACCGACGACCAGGTCGTCTTCACCCGCTCCACCACCGACTCGCTCAACCTGCTCGCCGCCGCGCTCCCGGCCGACTGCCAGGTCTTCGTCTTCGAGACCGAGCACCACGCCTCGCTGCTGCCCTGGCGCGACGCGCAGGTGACGTACCTGAACGCCCCGCGCACCCCCGGCGAAGCCGTCGAGACCCTGGAGCGCGCTCTGGCCGCCCGCGCCGTGTCCGCTGACGGGGGCCACGGGCCGGCCCTCGTCTGCGTCACCGGCGCCTCGAACGTCACGGGGGAGCTGTGGCCGGTGCGGGAGCTCGCCGCCGCCGCGCACGCCCACGGCGCCCGGATCGTCCTCGACGCCGCCCAGCTCGCCCCGCACCACCCGGTGTCGGTCCAGGACCTCGACTGCGACTGGGTCGCCTTCTCCGGGCACAAGCTGTACGCGCCGTTCGGCTCGGGTGTCCTCGCGGGCCGCTCGGACTGGCTGCGCGAGGCCGACCCCTACCTGGCGGGCGGCGGCGCCAGCCGCAAGGTCACCCGGCGCGCGGACGGCGGCGTGGACGTCGAGTGGCACGACAGCGCGGCCCGGCACGAGGCCGGCTCGCCGAACGTGATCGGCGCCTACTCCATCGCCTCGGCCTGCAAGGCGCTCACCGACGAGGGCTTCGACAACCTGCTCGCCCGCGAGCAGCACCTGATCCGCACCGTCCGCGCCGGCGTCGCCGAGGTCCCGGAGGTCCGGATCCTCTCCCTCTTCGGTGACGACGCCCCGCGGGTCGGCGTCCTCTCCTTCGTCGTCGAGGGCTGGAACAGCTCGCACTTCGCGGCGGCACTGTCCGCCGAGTACGGCATCGGCGTCCGCGACGGTCTCTTCTGCGCCCACCCGCTGGTCCGCACGCTGCTCGGCAGCGACCCCGAGACGCAGGGGGAGTGCGGCGCCCCCGAGGCGGCGCCCGGCGAGAAGTCCCTCAACGCCATCCGCGTCAGCTTCGGCGCCGGCACGCCCGACGAGCACGTCGAGCGGTTCGTCAGCGCGGTGCGCGAGCTGGTGCGGGACGGCGCGCGGTGGCAGTACCGCACCCAGGACGGCCGTTGCGTGCCGGCGGTCTAGGAACCCGCGACGGCCCGCCGCGAGGCGGCGTACGCCTCGGTCAGGAGTCGAGACCGATCGCGAACGCCGCCTCGAGGTCGTGCTGGGAGTACGTACGGAACGCCACGTGCGTGTCCGTCGCCTCGACGCCCGGGATCTTGCTGATGCTGCCGGGGATGACGTCCGCGAGGTCGTCGTGGGCCTTGACCCGGACCATGGCGATCAGGTCGTAGGTGCCGGTGACGGAGAAGACCTCGCTGACGCTCTCCAGCGACGCGATCGACTCGGCGATCTCGGGGATCCGGTCCACGCTGGTCTTGATGAGGACGATCGCGGTGATCACGGCTGGTTCTCTCCCTAGGGGGCCACTGCTGGGGATCTCACCCTACTCGCGCTCCATCCGGCCCCGTCCGTCCGGCGGGGCGCCGAGCGGGGCCCCCGTCACGGGTGCGACGGTGCCGCGGCGCCCGAACCGTACCCACGCGTAGACGAAGCCCAGCGAGAAGCCCACCAGGTGCGCCAGGTAGGCGACGCCGGGGCCCGACTCGCTCTGGCCCGCCGCCAGCCACTGCAGGGTGAACCAGAACGGCAGCACCACCCAGGCCGGGAAGCGCAGCGGCAGGAAGAACAGGAACGGGAAGAGACTGGTCACCCTGGCCTTGGGGAACAGGTACAGGAACGCGCCGAGCACCGCGGAGATCGCCCCGGACGCCCCCACCAGGGACTGTTCCGAGGACGTGTTGGCGGCCGCGTAGCCGAGCAGGGCCAGGTATCCGCACCCGAGGTAGAACAGCGCGAACTCCACATGGCCCATGCGTTCCTCGGTCAGCAGTCCGAAGACGTAGAAGAAGAGCATGTTGCCCAGGAGGTGGAGCCAGCTGCCGTGGATGAACAGGGCGGTGGCCGGGGTGAGCATCTCGCGGGGTGGCCCGCCGAACAGATCGGCCGGTACCACGCCCCAGCGCCGGAAGTACGCCCGCTGGACGGCCAGCAGTTCGTCCCCGGTGCCGTACACGGGATCGAGGCCCGAGGCGGGACCGATGACGAAGATCAGACAGCACAGGACGATCAGCCCGTACGTCACCGGTGCCGACTGGGACCGCACCGCTCTGCCGATTGCCGTACTCCAATTGCCGATCATGGTGCAGAGCATGACGTACCGGACGGATCGGCACAGACAGCCTCGCCGCCGTGGACGGCCGAGCGTCGACTACCCGCCAGGCCGTAGGGTTACGAGCCACATGTACCGGGAGACCGGTTCCGGACGGACACTAGAAGGAAGCGACTGCCCTATGACGGTTCCCCTGCCGGACGCCAAGACGCGCTGGCGCTGCTCGCTCTGCGGCAACCTCACGCGGTTCGACGTCACCCGCTCCTCGAAGGTCGTCGAGTACCTGCACCTCGACCTCGCCGGTGAGCCGAAGGTCGAGGAGCGTGAGGTGGTCAGTGAGACCATCGAGTCGGTGCGGTGCCGCTGGTGCAACGCGGTGGATCAGGTCGAACTCGTGGACAGGCCGGGCGCCGGCTCCTGAGGGAGCGGGCCCCGCACGGATATTGGGGTGACGGATGATGGAGACCACAGGCGGGGAGCCGGACGACGGCACCGCCGAGGTGCTCGATCGTCCGCTGCCGGACGGCGTGCGCCGACGCGTCGTGCAGATCGTCTCGGACGGCTTCGGCGGACTGACGCTGGCCGAACTGCCCGCGCAGCTGCGGCAGTACGCCCGTTTCGCGCCGAACCGGCGGGCCAAGTTCGCCGGCAACGCCATGGCGGCGGCGCTGGAGACGGACCCGCTGTTCAGACAGCGCATCGCCGAGAAGCTGAGAGAGACGCAGCCCGAGCTGACCGCGGCCCTCGACTCGGCCGCGCCGCCCCCGGCCGCGGACCCGCTGGACGTGGCGGCCGCGGCCTACGTTCTGCGCCCCGCGGGCTGGGTGAAACTGGTGACCGCCGCGGGCGAGGAGGCCCTGCGGGCGGACGCCGAGCGAGCCGACGAGGAGAGCCGGGCCGAGCTGGAGCGGCTGCGCGGGGAACTCGCGGCGGCGCGCGGCCAGATCAGGACCGAGACCGATCGGCTGCGCTCGGAACTGGACACGGCGCGCAAGGAAGCGGAATCGCTTCACCGCAAGCTGCGCGGGGCCCTCAGTGACGTGAAGCGCGGCGAGGCCGCGCTGCGCAAGCTCCAGGCCGAGACGGATGCGGCGCGGGCGGAGAGTCAGGCCCAGGTGTCCGCGGCCGAGAGCGAGGGCCGGCGCCTCAAGGCGCGCCTCACCGAGGCCGAGGCGGCCCTGGAGGCCGGCCGCAAGGCCGCGCGCGAGGGGCGCAGCGTCGAGGACATGCGGCTGCGGCTGCTGCTGGACACCGTGCTGGACGCGGCTCAGGGCCTGCGTCGCGAACTGGCGCTGCCGCCCGTCTCGGTGCGGCCCGCGGAGACGGTGGAGGCGGTCGAGCCGGGGCGGATGACGCCCAAGGACATCGCGACCCGCGCCCTGTCGGAGAACGACCCCGCGATCCTGGACCAGCTGCTCGCGCTGCCCCAGGCGCATCTGGTCGTCGACGGCTACAACGTCACCAAGACCGGCTATCCCCAGATGCCGCTGGAGAAGCAGCGGCTCAGGCTGCTCGGGCAGCTCTCCCAGCTGGCCGCGCAGACCGGCGCCGAGGTCACGTGTGTCTTCGACGGGGCCGAGCTGGCCGCGCCGGTGCTGCTCGCGCCGCCGCGCGGGGTGCGGGTGCTGTTCTCCAAGCCGGGGGTCACCGCCGACGAGGTGATCCGCCAGCTGGTGCGGGCCGAGCCGCCGGGCCGGCCGGTCATCGTCGCCTCGACCGACCGTGAGGTGGCCGACGGCATCGCCAAGGCGGGCGCCCGGCCGGTGGCCTCCGCGGTCCTGCTGAAGCGCTTCACGCGCGGCTGAGACAGCGCTCCGCCGATCTGGGGTGTACGTCGCAAGAGCAACCTACGCACCATGAGTAACCTATGGGCCTCATGCCCGAATTGGTCCGGTGTTCACGCGACGTAGTGTCAAGCGGACATCACTGCACGTGAGTTGATTGCAAAGAATGCGCTCCGTGACAAAGAATTTTCAGGTTTGGATTTGAACTGATCACAAGAAGGTCACTAGGGTCATGCCTCGAACCTCCAACTAGGGTGATCGCTCATCAGGAGTGACGGTGGAGGGGCACCGCCCGTCGGCGTGACGCGGCAGGCGGCTGGAGGAAGAAGGAGCTCGCCTTCGTGGCGTCCCACCGTCGACCCAAGCAGCCGAGCCGCACCCGTGTGACCGTGCTCACCACCGCGGCCGCAGCCGCCGTTGCCCTGAGTGCCAACGTCGCCAATGCCGCGCCGTCCGAGAAGCCCAGCAAGGACGAGGTCAAGGCGAAGGTCGACAAGCTCTACGAAGAGGCCGAGAAGGCCACGGAGAAGCTCGACGGCGCCAAGGAGAAGCAGGAGAAGCTCCAGAAGGAGATCAGCTCCCTCCAGGACAACGTCGCCCGCGGACAGGAAGACCTCAACAACCTGCGGGACGGCCTCGGCACGATGGCCAGCGCCCAGTACCGCACCGGCGGCATCGACCCGTCCGTGGCGCTCTTCCTCTCCTCCGACCCGGACAGCTACCTGGACAAGGCCTCGGCCATGGACCAGTTGAGCGCCCAGCAGGTCGAGTCGCTCAAGAAGGTCCAGGAGAAGCAGCGTTCGCTCGCCCAGCAGCGCTCCGAGGCCTCCGAGAAGCTCAAGGACCTCGCCGACACCCGGACCGAGCTCGCGAAGAAGAAGAAGGAAGTCCAGGGCAAGCTGGGCGAGGCCCAGAAGCTGCTGAACTCGCTGACGGCCAAGGAGAAGGCCGCGCTCGCCGCGAAGGAGCAGGAGCGCGCCACCCGCGCCACCGAGCGCGTCAACCTCGGCACCAGCAAGGGCTCCGGCCGTGCCGGCGCCGCGTTCGCCGCCGCCCAGGGCGCCATCGGATCGCCGTACGTCTACGGCGCCTCCGGCCCCAGCTCCTTCGACTGCTCCGGCCTCACCTCCTGGGCCTACGCCCAGGCCGGTGTCTCGATACCGCGTACCTCCGAGGCGCAGGCCAACGCCGGCACCCGGATCTACTCGCAGAGCGATCTCCAGGTCGGTGACCTGGTCATCTTCTACGGCGACTTCCACCACGTCGGTCTCTACGCGGGCGGCGGCCAGGTGCTGCACGCCCCGCACACCGGCGCGGTCGTCCGCTACGAGGCGATCGGCAACATGCCCTTCCAGTTCGGCGTCCGGATCTGATCCGGACGGGCGGTCCGGAGCCTGCCTCCGCCGCCTGACGGGACCCCTCGCCACGCCGCCCAAACGGGCGAATTGCGACAACTCCCGCTGACCCCACGCCCCGTCGGTGACCTGCGTCTCCGGCGGGGCGTCACTGTGTGTGCCCGCGGAGGTCTTTGGCCGGTGTGTGGTCGCACGGCTACTGTCTGGCGCGTTTCCCCCAACAGCGGGGGACCGTCAGCGGAAGGGAGAGCGGCCACCCGTGGGGTTCCATCGCCGCCTTGCACCGACCGGCTTCGACCGGGGCGCCGGCGCCTTCGGCATCGCCGCCTGCGTGATGTCCGCGGCGGCAGCCGCACTCGGTACCCTGCCCGCCTCCGCGGCACCGCAGGACGACACCCGCGCCGAGGTGGACCGCCTGTACACCCAGGCGGAGAAGGCCACCGAGGCGTTCAACAAGGCCGACGAACGCGCCGACACCCTGCGCCGGCAGATCGGCACCGCGCAGGACGAGATCGCCCGGCAGCAGGACCGCATCAACACCATGCGGGAGGCGCTCGGTTCGCTCGCCGGCGCCCAGTACCGCTCCGGCGGCATCGACCCCTCCCTCGCGCTGCTCTTCTCCGACGATCCGGCCGACTACCTCGACAAGGCCGCCGCCCTGGACCGCATCACCTCGCACCAGGCCGGTGAACTCAGGGACCTCCAGGCCGCGATGCGCGACCTCTCCCAGAAACGCGAGGAGGCCGGCGGGAAACTCGCCGAGCTGGAGACCAGCCGCAAGGCCGTCGCCCAGAACAAGCGCACCGTCGAGCGGAAGCTCGCCAAGGCCCGCCGGCTGCTCAACTCGCTTCCCGACGCCGACCGCGCCGCCTACGACCGCGCCTCGCGCTCGACGCGCGCGGACCTGCCCGGCTTCGGGAGCGACGCTCCGTCCTCGGGTCGCGCGGCCGCCGCCGTCGCCGCCGCCCGCTCGGCCCTCGGCCGCCCGTACGTCTGGGGCGCCAACGGTCCGGGCGGCTTCGACTGTTCGGGCCTCATGCAGTGGTCCTACGCGCGGGCCGGCGTCGGTCTGCCGCGCACTTCGCAGGCCCAGCGGTACGCCGGACGGCAGGTGCCGCTGTCCCAGGCGCAGCCCGGCGACCTCGTCACCTACCGCTCCGACGCCAGTCACGTCGGGATGTACGTGGGCAACGGCCAGGTGATCCACGCGCCCTACCCGGGAGCCCCGGTGCGCTACGACCCGGTCGGGATGATGCCGATCTCGTCCGTCACCCGGCCGTGACGGACGCGCGGCCGGACCGGGGCCCGTGACGCGGACCGGGGCCCGGGCCGCGTCACGGGCCCCGGGTCACGGACCAGGCCGAACGGCGCGCGCACCGTACGATCGTCGACGTGGCTGGTCGAAGGCGTGCGTCGCGAGCGGGGCTCTCCCTGGTGCTGCTGCTCGCCGTGCTCGTCGGCTGCTCCGGTGGGCCGTCCTCCGACACGGCGTCCGCGGCGGCGGTGCAGCGTGTCCTCGACCGGCGTGCCGCCGCGGTCCTGGACGGGGACGTGTCCGCGTACCGGGCCACGGGTGACCCGTCGGCCGCCTCCGACGAGTTCGCCAACCTGCGCGAGGTGCCGCTCGCGGCCTGGTCCTACCGCCTGGACCGGCTGAGCGTCTCCGGCCGCACGGCCACGGCCCGCGTCCAGCTCCGCTACCGCATCGAGGGCTACGACACGGCACCGGTCACCGCCGGCCGCACCCTGGGCCTGACCCGCACGGCCGGGGCCTGGCGCGTCGACTCGGACGAGCCGACGGGCAGGAGCGGCCGCCAGCTGTGGGAGCAGGGGGCCGTGACGGTCGCACGGGGGGACCACAGCCTCGTGCTCGGGGTCGGCCAGTCCGGTGAGCGGCTGCGTTCCTTCGCCGCCCTCGCGGACCACGCGGTGCCCGCCGTGTCGCGGGCGTGGGGCCCCGACTGGGCGGGGCACGTCGTCGTCCTCGTACCGAAGTCGCTGGACGGGATGGCGGGGCTGCTCGGGGCTCCGGCGGCCGGGTACCGGGGGATCGCGGCGGTCACCACCGGGGAGGTGGGAGGTTCGGCCGAGGCGCCCGCGGACCGGATCATCGTCAACCCGGACGCGTACGGCGTCCTCGGCGACTTCGGCAAGCAGGTCGTGCTCACCCACGAGAGCACCCATGTCGCGACCCGCGCCCACACCACGGCCGCGACCCCGCTGTGGCTCTCCGAGGGATACGCGGACTGGGTCGGCTACCGGGAGAGCGGGCGCCCGCCCGGGCAGATCGCCTCCGAGCTCCAGCGCGCCGTGACGGACGGGCACCTGCCGGCCGCCCTGCCCGACGACAAGGACTTCGGGTTCACCGGCGACGCGACCGCGCTCGCGCAGGCCTACGAGGGCGGCTGGATGGCCTGCCGGCTGATCGCCGGGCACTGGGGCGAGGCCGACCTGAACGCCTTCTACCGGGCCGTGGGCGACCACCGGAAACGCCCGGGTGCCGTCGAGGACGCGCTGCGGGACGTGCTGCACACGACGCCGGAGGGGTTCACGCGGCAGTGGCGGGACTACCTCAGGGAGCAACTGGGCTGACGGGCACGGCCGTTCGTGGACCGAGCCGCTCGATCGCCGTGGGCGGGGCGGGCGGCGGGTCAGGAGGAGGCCAGGGGCTCCCTGGTAGGGACCGCCTGAGCGGGGAGGTCCGGCGTCGGCCCGGAGACCGTGCCGCGCCACAGCGACCTGGCCGCGAGGAGCGAGGCGGCCACCAGCAGGCCGTTGCGGACGACCAGCAGGGTGATGCCGAGCGTGTCGCTGGCCACGACGTCCGCGAAGTAGACCGGGAACTCCAGCACCGTCACGAAGCACGCGATCAGCACCAGGGCCGCGGGCAGCGCCATCCGGCTCGCGCGAAAGCACAGGCAGACCGCGGCGAGCCCGACCAGCCACACCATGTACTGCGGGCTGATGACCCGGCTGGTCGCGGTGAACATCAGCACGGCCACGAACGCGGCGTCGGCGAGCGTGTGCGGAAGGAACCGCCTGGCGCTCAGCCGCCACAGCAGCAGCCAGCCGAACGCGAGCGCGGTCAGCACCAGCGCCGCCGTGCTCACGAGGTCGACGTGCGGGCCGAGGAACTCCACCGAGCCGTAGTTGAGCAGCACCTGACCGTTCCAGCCGTGGTGCCGGGCCACATGGAAGACGAGGGAGCCGAGCGACTCCACCTCGGTGCCGCGGTCGCGCTGGAAGGTCAGGAAGGCGAACGCGCCCGGCATCGTCATCCAGAACACCGCCGCGATCAGGGCCGCCGTCACCGCGGCGGACACCCAGGCCCGCCGCCGCACGGCTCCGACCAGCAGCAGTACCGGCCACACCTTCACCATCGCGCCGAAGGCCACGAGCGCCCCCATCACCCGCGGGTGCCGCACCCCGGCCAGCAGCGCGGCGACCGCGACGGCCGTCACCATCAGGTCGTAGCGGGCGTACACGGTCGGGCCGAGCAGCGGTACGCCGATCACCCACACCCAGGTACCGCGCCGCGTACTGCCGGGGCGCGAACCCGCGTACAGGAGGAGCCCGAACACCACCAGGTCGGCGACGAAGGCCAGCACGAAGAAGGCGTGCGGATAGTCCAGGAACGGCAGCAGGCCGGGGGAGAGGATCGCGAGGGCGGCGGCCGGCGGATACTGCCAGGTGACGTCCTGACGCGGGAAGGAACCGTGCCGCAGGACGTCGTACCAGCCCTGGTAGATCACCGACACGTCACTCGTGACGTCCGGGCCGGGGAAGACGTACGCCTTGGTCACGAAGAGCAGCAGCAGCACCCTGGTCAGAGCCCAGACGCCGAGCAGGGCGGTCATGCCCCACGCGACCCTCGCGCGACTGGCCCCCGTCATGCCCACCTGGCCCTCTTCGTCCGGAATCCGTGTGCGTCGCCGCCGTGCTTGGAGGAGTCAGGGTGACGCGCCGGCCTGTGTGCGAGCCGTCAAGCGCGGCCGTGCCGACCTGTGAGTATAGGTTCGATAGTGTCGAACACGATGCACAAGACCCTGATCGTGACGAACGACTTCCCGCCCCGTCCGGGCGGCATCCAGGCCTTCCTGCACAACATGGCGCTGCGCCTGGACCCCGAACAACTCGTCGTCTACGCCTCCACGTGGAAGCGCGGCCACGAGGGTGCCGAGGCGACCGCGGCGTTCGACGCCGAGCAGCCCTTCACCGTCGTACGGGACCGCACCACGATGCTGCTCCCGACCCCGGGCGCCACCCGCCGCGCGGTCGGCCTGCTGCGCGAACACGGCTGTACGTCGGTGTGGTTCGGGGCGGCCGCCCCGCTCGGGCTGATGGCACCCGCGCTGCGCAGGGCGGGCGCGCGACGCATCGTGGCGACCACGCACGGCCACGAGGCCGGCTGGGCCCAGCTGCCCGCCGCCCGCACCCTGCTGCGCCGCATCGGCGAGTCCACCGACACGATCACCTACCTCGGCGAGTACACGCGCTCGCGCATCGCCGCCGCGCTGACGCCCGAGGCCGCGGCCCGCATGGTCCAGCTGCCGCCCGGCGTCGACGAGGGGACCTTCCATCCGGGTTCCGGCGGCGCCGGGGTCCGCGCCCGGCTCGGCCTCACCGACCGGCCTGTCGTCGTCTGCGTCTCCCGCCTCGTCCCGCGCAAGGGCCAGGACACCCTCGTCCGCGCGATGCCCCGTGTCCTGGCCAAGCACCCGGACGCGGTGCTGCTGGTCGTCGGCGGCGGGCCCTACGAGAAGGACCTGCGCGCCCTCGTCCGCGACACCGGGGTGGCGGAGTCGGTCCGGTTCACCGGTGCGGTGCCCTGGTCGGAGCTGCCCGCGCACTACGGCGCCGGCGACGTCTTCGCGATGCCGTGCCGGACGCGACGCGGCGGCCTCGACGTCGAGGGGCTCGGCATCGTGTACCTGGAGGCGTCGGCGACGGGCCTGCCGGTGGTGGCCGGCGACTCCGGCGGCGCGCCCGACGCCGTCCTCGACGGCGAGACGGGCTGGGTCGTCCACGGCGGCTCGGCCGAGGAGACCGCCGACCGCGTCACCACCCTGCTCGGCGATCCCGAACTCCGCCGCAGGATGGGGGAGCGGGGCCGCGCCTGGGTGGAGGAGAAGTGGCGCTGGGACCTGCTGGCGGAGCGGCTGAGGGAACTTCTCTGACGCCGAAGGTCTGACGCCATCTGACGCCAAAGGGGGGCCGCTCCGAGGAGCGGCCCCCCTTTGGGGGCGCGGGGAACTGCGCGAGCGACCACGACGGGCCGTTCGTCCGGGAGGGACCTCCGCCCCTACGGCGGATCCCGGCGGACAGCCGCCCTCGCGGCGCCGCCGGGAACGGGCCCCGGCCGCAACCCCGGCGCTCGGGCATCAGCCCCGATAGAGCGCCTCGATCTCGCTCGCGTAATCCTTCGCAACGACGTTCCGCTTCAGCTTCAGCGACGGCGTCAGGTGCCCCGACTCCTCGGTGAACTGGTGCGCCAGGATGCGGAACTTGCGGACCGACTCGGCCTTGGAGACCGCCGCGTTGCCGTCGTCGATCGCGTCCTGGATGGCGGCGAGCAGGTCCGGGTCCTCACGCAGCGACGCCGCGGTCGAGCTGACGGGCTTCCCGTGCTCCTCGGCCCAGCGGACCAGGAACTCGTCGTCGACGGTGACGAGCGCGCCCACGAACGGACGCCCGTCGCCGACCACCATGCACTCGGCGACCAGCGCGTGCGCGCGGATGCGGTCCTCGATCACGGCCGGGGCGACGTTCTTGCCGCCGGCGGTGACGATGATCTCCTTCTTGCGGCCGGTGATGCTGAGGTAGCCGTCCTCGTCGAGGGTGCCGATGTCACCGGTGTGGAACCAGCCGTCGGCCAGCGCCTCGGCGGTCGCGGCCTCGTTGTTCCAGTACTCCTTGAACAGGTGCTCACCGTGCAGCAGGACCTCGCCGTCGTCGGCGATCCGGATGACGGAGCCGGGCAGCGGCTGGCCGACCGTGCCGATCTTCGTGCGGTCCCACGGGTTGAAGGCGGTGGCCGCGCAGGACTCGGTGAGGCCGTAGCCCTCCAGGACCGTGAAGCCGATGCCGCGGAAGAAGTGGCCGAGCCGCTCGCCGAGCGGGGCCCCGCCCGAGATCGCGTACTCGCCGCGCCCGCCGAGGACCGCGCGCAGCTTGCTGTAGACGAGCTTGTCGAAGGTCTTGTACTTGATCTTCAGGCCGAGCGACGGGCCCGAGGGGGTGTCCAGCGCCCGGCTGTACGCGATGGCCGTGTCCGCGGCCTTGTCGAAGATCTTGCCCTTGCCGTCGGCCTGGGCCTTGGCGCGCGCCGAGTTGTAGACCTTCTCGAAGACGCGCGGCACACCGAGGATCAGCGTCGGCCGGAAGGAGGCCAGCTCGTCCGTGAGGTTCTTGATGTCCGGGACGCAGCCCAGCTTGATCGGCGCCATCATCGGCGCGACCTGCACGAGCCGTCCGAAGACGTGGGCGAGCGGGAGGAAGAGCAGCACGGAGCACTCGCCCGTACGGAACAGGGGGCGCAGCCGCTCCACGATGTTGCCGCACTCGGCGAAGAAGGCGCGGTGGGTGAGGACACAGCCCTTGGGGCGGCCCGTCGTCCCGGACGTGTAGACGATGGTCGCCGGGTCGTCCGCCTTGGCGAGCGAGCTGCGCTCCTCGACGGCCGCGTCGCTGACGTCGTGGCCGAGGCGCCCCAGCTCCTCGACGCCGCCGGCCTCGATCTGCCAGACGTGCTTGAGGGCGGGCAGGTGGTCGCGCACCGACTCGACGGTGGCCGCGTGCGTGGCCAGCTCCACGATGCAGGCGGTCGCGCCCGAGTCGCCCAGGATCCACTGCACCTGCTCGGCGGAGCTGGTCTCGTACACCGGCACGGTGACCGCGCCGGCGCTCCAGATCGCGAAGTCGAGCAGCGTCCACTCGTAGCGGGTGCGGGACATCAGGGCGACCCGGTCCCCGGGCTGGACGCCGGAGGCGATCATGCCCTTGGCCGCGGCGCGCACCTCGGCGAGGAAGGTCGTGGCGCTCACGTCCGTCCATGTGCCGCCGACCTTGCGCGCGATGACGGCGACGTCGGGATGCTGCGCGGCGTTTCTACGGACGATGTCGGTGAGATTTCCGTCCGCAGGGACCTCGTACAAAGCCGGAAGGCTGAACTCGCGCAAGACTGCTGCTCCTCATAGGGCGCCGACGCCACGACTCTGTGTGATGCGACGGTGCGGTCCAAGGCTCGGGCAGGTACTCGGAAGATCACTGGTTGAAATCCTGAGTACGACTGGACTGGCCGGACGTTACCCGTCGGTATGGCTTCTTCGACAGGGGGGTCGAGCGAGATGTTCCATGCGTCACACGTGTTGGCGTTCCTTGGCGCAGAGTAGTCCACGCCTTTCCCGGCCAGCCAGTAATCGCAGGTCCGGCCGCCTCTGTTCACGTTTGCCGCACACGCCTACGCTTGATCGTCATGGCACCCACACCGGTCGGAAACCCGAGGACGCGCGTTCATGTGGTCAGTGACGTGCACGGCAACGTCCGGGACCTGGCCCGGGCGGGCGACGGCGCGGACGCCCTCGTCTGCCTCGGTGACCTGGTCCTCTTCCTGGACTACGCGGACCACTCCCGTGGCATCTTCCCCGAGCTCTTCGGCGTGCGGAACGCCGACCGCATCGTCGAGCTGCGCACCGCCCGCCGCTTCGAGGAGGCCCGCGCGTTCGGCGCCCGGCTGTGGGCCGGCATCGGCACCGAGCGGGCCGCCGCCATCGAGAAGGCCGTACGCAAGCAGTACGCCGAGATGTTCGCCGCGTTCCCCATTCCGACGTACGCTACCTACGGCAATGTCGACATGCCGAACCTGTGGCCGGAGTACGCCGGACCCGGTACCACCGTCCTCGACGGCGAGCGGGTGGAGATCGGCGGCCGGGTGTTCGGCTTCGTCGGCGGCGGACTGCGGACACCGATGCGCACCCCGTACGAGATCAGCGACGAGGAGTACGCGGCCAAGATCGAGGCGGTCGGCGAGGTCGACGTGCTCTGCACGCACATCCCGCCGGAGGTTCCGGAACTGGTGTACGACACCGTGGCGCGCCGCTTCGAGAGGGGCTCCCGTGCCCTGCTCGACGCGATCCGGCGCACGCGCCCCCGTTACGCGCTCTTCGGCCACGTCCATCAGCCCCTCGCCCGCCGGATGCGCGTCGGGGCGACGGAATGCGTGAATGTGGGGCACTTCGCGGGGTCGGGCCGGCCCTGGGTGCTGGAGTGGTGAGCCGCGGGCGGTGGTGAACGCCGGGCGGGGTGACAGCGGCCGTGGCTGTGCGCGGTAGCCTTCACGCTGCACAGACGTGCGCACCACCCTCCCTCACCGGACCGCATCTGGAGGAGCCACCGCGATGGCGGAACACACCAGTTCGAGCATCACGATCGAGGCGGCACCGGAGGAGGTCATGGCGGTGATCGCCGACTTCGCCCGCTACCCGGACTGGACGGGCGAGGTGAAGGAGGCCGAGGTGCTCGGGACGGACGAGCGGGGCCGCGCCGAACAGGTCCGCCTCGTCATGGACGCCGGCGCCATCAAGGACGACCAGACCCTCGGATACACCTGGACCGGGGACCACGAGGTCTCCTGGACCCTGGTCAAGTCCCAGATGCTGCGCTCGCTCGACGGCTCGTACCTGCTCGCGCCCGTCGGTGCCGGGGCGACCGAGGTGACGTACCGGCTCACCGTCGACGTCAAGATCCCGATGCTCGGGATGATCAAGCGCAAGGCCGAGAAGGTCATCATCGACCGTGCGCTGGCCGGCCTGAAGAAGCGCGTCGAAGAGACGGCCTAGCCCCCGCGGGGGCCTTGCTCTCCCGGACCACGCTCCACCCTGGCGAGCCCGGGAGCACCCCGCCCGTCAGGGCCACAGCACTTCCTCGCCCCCTCCGCCCCTTCCCGTCCCGTACCCGGGGCGCCGCCCCGGACACCGCTCCTCGAACGCCGGAGGGACTGAGACATCAGCGGCGGCCGGACGGGAGGCGCACCCGCCTCCGGACGGGAGCCGTACCCACCACCCGGTACCGGTAGCGTTCACCCCCATGCGCACCATCTTGATCACCGGCCAGGGCGGCACCGGCCGTACCACCGTCGCCGCGGCCACCGCGCTGAAGGCGGCCCGCGAGGGCACCCGCACCCTGGTGCTCACCGCCGACCGCACCGACACCCTCGGTGCCGTTCTCGGCGTCCCCACCGGCCCGGACCCCGTCGAGGCCGCCCCCGGCCTCACCGCCTGGCGACCCGACGCCGCCGCCCGCTTCCGCGACGACCTCACCGCGTTCCAGCAGCGCGCCGCCACCGCCCTCGACCTCCTCGGTGCCTCCCGCCTGGACGCCGAGGAGGTCACGCCGCTGCCCGGCGCCGAGGAACTCGCCCTGCTCAGGGCCCTGCGCGACGCCGCGCTGTCCGACGCGTACGACCTCCTCGTCGTGGACCTGCCACCCGCCCCGCAGGCCCTCGCGCTCCTCTCCCTGCCCGAGGAACTCCGCCGCTACCTGCGCCGTCTGCTCCCGCCCGAGCGCCAGGCCGCCCGCGCCCTGCGCCCCGTCCTCGGCCGGCTCGCGGGCGTGCCGATGCCCGCCGAGTGGCTGTACGAGACGGCCGCCCGCTGGGATGTCGAGCTGGCCGCCGTACAGGCCGTCGTCGAGGACCGCGCCACGACCGTACGGCTGGTCGCCGAGCCGGGACCGGCCGGTGCCGACGCCGTGCGCACCGCGGCCACCGCCCTCGCCCTGCGCGGCCTGCCCGTCGAGACCCTGGTGGCGAACCGGGTGCTGCCGGGCGCCACCAACGACACCTGGCTCGCGGCCCTCGCCGCCCAGCAGCGCAAGGCCCTGGACGAGTGGCAGGACGCGTACGACCTCCACGAGGTCCCGCACACCGGCCACGACCCGCGCGGCCCCCACGACCTCGCGGCGATGCCCGTACCGGCCGTCAACACCGCGCCCACCCCCGTCGAGTGGCCCGTCACCGACCGGCTCGCCGACGACGGCGTCCTCGTCTGGAACATCCCGCTGCCCGGCGCGATACGCGACGAACTCGACCTCATCCGGCGCGGCGACGAACTCGTCGTCACCGTCGGCCCGTTCCGCCGGATCGTGCCGCTGCCGTCCGCGCTGCGCCGGTGCACCGTGGCGGGCGCGGCCCTGCGCGAGGGCGAGCTGCGCATCCGCTTCGCGCCGGACCCCGGCCTGTGGCCGCGCGGGACCTGAGCGGGGACGGGGCCGGCGACGTGGCCGAAGCACGTGCGAAGGAGCTGCCCCGGTCCCGATCGGGGCCGTCGGGACGGTGAACGCCGTACCGCCGTTCGGGTAACGTCGAAGGCACGAACACGTAGGCAGGAGTCCGCCATGAGCGAAGAGCGCCCCCCATCCGACGCCGCTCAGGAGGAGACGGCCGACGACGTGCGCGTGGACGAGGCGCACGCGTCGGACGCCGACGCCTGGGCGACGGCGTGCGCCGAGGATCTCGCGGAGGAGAAGGCCCGCCGCCGCACCCAGCACGGCCCGCCCCCCGGCTCCGCCGCCGAGGAACTGCGCAAGCTCGTCGACGCCGTCACCGACAAGCTCTCCGGGATCCAGTCGCCGCTGTTCGGCGCGGTTGCCTCCGGCACCGCCCAGCAGATGGTCAACCAGGTCGTCCAGCAGGCCAGGGCCGCCGTCGAACCGGTGATGGAGCGCAACCCGGACGTGTTCGACCATCTCGCCGCCGCGGGCTCCGAACTGCTCGCCGCCTACCGGTCGGCCGTCGAGACGCAGGAGCGCCGCTGGACCACCCGGGGCACCGGAACCGGCGACGAGGAGCCCGGTCCAGGGGAACACATCGACCTGGACTAAAGGTCGCTCGGGTACGGTTGCCCGTAGCGGGGCTCGACCGAAACTGAGGGATTCATGGGACTCACCATCGGCGTCGATATCGGCGGCACGAAGATCGCGGCCGGTGTGGTCGACGAGGAAGGCAACATCCTCTCGACGCACAAGGTGCCGACTCCCAGCACGCCGCAGGCCATCGTGGACGCCATCGCCTCGGCCGTGGAGGGCGCGCGTGCCGGTCACGACATCGTCGGCGTCGGCATCGGTGCCGCCGGATACGTGAACCGCCAGCGCTCGACGGTGTACTTCGCGCCGAACATCGACTGGCGCCAGGAGCCGCTCAAGGCCGAGGTCGAGCAGCGCGTGGGCCTGCCGGTCGTCGTGGAGAACGACGCGAACGCGGCCGCGTGGGGGGAGTACAAGTTCGGTGCGGGCAAGGGGCACCGCAACGTCATCTGCATCACGCTGGGCACCGGCCTCGGCGGCGGCATCATCATCGGCAACAAGCTGCGCCGCGGGCACTTCGGTGTGGCCGCCGAGTTCGGCCACATCCGGATGGTCCCGGACGGTCTGCTGTGCGGTTGCGGTTCGCAGGGCTGCTGGGAGCAGTACGCGTCCGGGCGCGCCCTCGTGCGTTACGCCAAGCAGCGGGCCAACGCCACCCCGGAGGCCGCCGAGGTCCTGCTGGGCCTCGGCGACGGCAGCCCCGACGGCATCGAGGGCAAGCACATCTCGATGGCCGCCCGGCAGGGAGACCCGGTGGCGGTGGACTCCTACCGCGAGCTGGCCCGCTGGGCCGGCGCGGGTCTCGCCGACCTCGCCTCCCTGTTCGACCCGTCCGCCTTCATCGTCGGCGGCGGCCTCTCGGACGAGGGCGAACTGGTCCTCGACCCGATCCGCAAGTCGTACAAGCGCTGGCTGGTGGGTGGCAACTGGCGCCCGGTCGCCGACGTGATCGCCGCCCAGCTGGGCAACAAGGCGGGCCTGGTCGGCGCGGCCGACCTGGCCCGGGAGCCCGACCCGATCATGTAGCGCGCCCCTGTGTCGTGCAGCGGAGCCCGCCGAGCCCCCACGGGGCCGGCGGGCTCCGTCGTTCCCGGTTCCGGCCGGGCCGCTGCCGGACCTCCTCGCCGATCGCGGGCGATCACGGACCATCGAGGGCGATTGCGGGTGACCGAGGGCGATGGGAAACCCCCCGCACCGAAAGAGCCCGGACCCGCGTCGCCTTTCCGCCCGTCCGGCACGGTCTCAGCGCGTATCTTGATCGCCATGCCGACCAGCCCCACCGCCAGTCCGCTGCCCGCCTCCCGTACCGAGCCCGACGGCTCGGCCGTGATCCGGGTGCTCAGCTACAACATCCGCTCGATGCGGGATGACACCGCCGCGCTCGCCCGTGTGATCACCGCCTGCGCGCCGGACCTCGTCCTGGTCCAGGAGGCGCCGCGCTTCTTCCGGTGGCGCAAGAAGCTCGCACGCCTGGCCGCCGCCTCCGGGCAGGTGATGCTCTCCGGTGGCGCCACCACCTCGGGGCCCGCGCTGCTGTGTTCCCTGCGGGCCACCGTGGAGCGCACCGAGGACGTGCTGCTGCCCCGGATGCCCGGCCGGCACCGGCGCGGCTTCGCCACGGCGGTCGTCCGCTTCGGGGGAGCCCGGCTCGGCGTGCTGAGCTGTCACCTGTCGCTGCACAAGGACGAGCGGCAGGCGCACGGCGGCCTTCTGCTCGACCGCCTGGCCGACCTCGGTACCCCGTACGCCGTCGCGGGCGGCGACCTCAACGAACGCCCGAACGGGCCGACGTTCCGCCGTATGGCGGGCGCGCTCCAGGACGGCTGGGCGACCCGCCCCTGGGGCGCGGAGCACACCTGGACGCGCACCGGGCCGGAGCGCCGCATCGACGCGATCTTCGCGACGCCCGGCGTCGAGGTCCTGGGCTGCGGCGTCCCGCTCGGCCTGCCCGGCATCACGGAGACGGACCTGAGGGCGGCCACGGACCATCTGCCCGTACTGGCCGCCCTCAGAGTGCCCGCGTCCTAGCGTCGCCGCCCGGTCGTGCGCGGTGCGGGGTTCACACCACCGCCCCGCGCCCCGGGTCGTCCAGATCGTCGTCGTCGGTCTGCATGCGCGTCACCAGGGTGGCGAAGCCGCCGAGGAAGCCGCCGATGCCGAGGGTGCTGAGCCACCAGGTCATGTCCCAGCCGAGCAGTACGGCGAGCAGCATGAGCGTGGGTCCGCCGAGCACGCCGAGCCAGGCGAACTTGGCGGTCGTGTCCGCGGCCGGCAGCGGGGGCGGCTCGGGCGGCACGAAGTGGCCCTCGTCGTCCTCGTCGAAGTCGCCCTCCGCCGGTTCGGGCGCGGTGTGGTCACGCGGGCCTGCGACGCCGCCCACGCCGGGCGCGAACGCGACCGAGCTGCCGAGGGCCTTGGCGGCCGGGGGCTTCTCGCCGGTCGAGGCGTCCGACGGGGAAGCCGCACCCGTGGCCGCGTCGTCGGCCCCGTCCCCGTCGCCCGTGCCGTCCCCGGCGCGCTTGCCGGACCTGCCGCCGCTCTCGGGGCCGTCGTTGGTCTCCGGGTCCAGCAGCGCCAGGTCCTCCACGGACTTGAACGGCTTCGCGCCGGGCGGGTCCGGCGGCTCCTCGCCGTATCCCTGGACGATCGACTGCCAGGCGGCCTCCTCGTCGAACGGCACGCCCTGCTCGTCGCCCGGCGGCTGCCCGCCCGCGTCACCCGGGGCCTCCGCGCGGGTGTCACCGAGCGGCTCTCCCAGCGGTTCGGCGCGGGACTCCCCGAGCCCCTCGCCGACCGCCCCGTCGAGGGGCTCGCCGACGGGAACGCCCTTCTCCTCGGAATCGCCGCGGTCCGCGTCCTGCTCAGCCACCGGCTGCCGTCCCTTCCTGCTGACCCACCTGACCCGGGCCGGACTCCTTGTCCGCTCCGGGAGCGAGCCGGGTGACGAAGGCGTAGCTCTCCTCGAAGATCCGGTCCGCGTCGTGGTCCAACGTCGCGACGTGGTAGCTCTGTTCCAGGACCGACTCCGTCACGTCCGTGGACGACACCCGGCCGAGGATGCGCGCCGAGTCGGCGGGGGAGACCACATGGTCCTGGAGGCTGTGCAGCAGCAGGAGCGGCTGGGTGACCTGCGGCAGCTCCGCGTCGACGACGGCGCACAGCTTCCGCATCGAGTGCGCGGCGTGCAGCGGCACGCGCGTGTAGCCGAGCTCCTCGGAGCCCTCCTTCGCGATGTCGCTGGCGATGCCCTTCGTGGAGGGGACGAGGTGACGGATCACCGGCAGGGCGTACGCCGCGAGGCCGTGCACCTTGTTCAGCGGGTTGACGATCACGACGCCGCTGATCTCGTCGCCGTGCCGGGCGGCGAGCCGCAGGGCCAGTGCCCCGCCCATGGAGAGCCCGAACACGAAGACCCGCGAGCACCTCTCGCGCAGGGCGCGCAGCTCGCGGTCGACCTCCGCGTACCAGTCCTGCCAGCCGGTGAGCTGCATGTCCTCCCAGCGGGTGCCGTGCCCCGGCAGCAGGGGGAGCGCGACGGTGAGGCCGCGCTCGGACAGGTACTCCGCCCAGGGGCGCAGTGACTGCGGGGAGCCGGTGAAACCGTGACAGAGGAGGACTCCGACCTCTCCGCCCTCATGGCGGAACGGCTCGGCTCCAGGAAGGACCGGCACCTCGGTCTCCTGTTCGTGAGAAGGGCGGGAACGACTCCAGGTCTGCTTCACCGTACGCGACGGTACTGACACCGACCAGGGTCGTCGGGGCCTTTGACAGTGCTCCGGGTTAAGGTCTGAGCCACGACTCAGGAGGCACTCGGGTGATCTACGGCGCAATGAAGTTTTCCATCGGAGGGTCACTGAAGCTCGCCTTCAGGCCCTGGGTGGAAGGCCTCGAGAACATCCCTGCCGAGGGTGCCGCCATCCTGGCGAGCAATCACCTGTCGTTCTCGGACTCGTTCTTCCTTCCCGCGGTCCTCGACCGCAAGGTCACCTTCATCGCCAAGGCGGAGTACTTCACGACGCCCGGCCTCAAGGGGCGGATGACCGCCGCCTTCTTCAAGGGCGTCGGCCAGCTCCCGGTGGACCGTTCCGGTGCCCGCGGCGCGGGCGAGGCGGCCATCAAGAGCGGGATAGACGTCATCGAGAGCGGCGAGCTCTTCGGTATCTACCCGGAGGGCACGCGCTCGCCCGACGGCCGGCTCTACCGCGGCAAGCCCGGCGGCCTCGCGCGCGTGGCGCTCGCCACCGGCGCTCCCGTCATCCCGGTCGCCATGATCGACACCGAGAAGATCCAGCCGCCGGGGAAGGTGATGCCCAAGCTGATGCGTCCGGGCATCCGCATCGGCAAGCCGCTGGACTTCAGCCGGTACAACGGCATGGAGCACGACCGCTTCGTGCTCCGTGCGGTGACCGACGAGGTCATGTACGAGATCATGAAGCTCTCCGGCCAGGAGTACGTCGACATCTACGCGACGGCCGCCAAGCGGCAGATCGCGGACGCGGCCAAGGCCGAGAAGGAAGAGGAGAAGGCCGAGAAGGCGGCGCTCGCGCAGGCCGAGAAGCAGGCGGCCGCGGAAGCCGCCGAGCTGCGGGCCGCCGAGCAGCGGCGAGCCGAGCTGACGGTCATCGAGGGCGAGGGCACCGAGGCGAAGGACAGCGCGGACGGCGCGGGCAGCGCGGACGGCGCGGACAGCCCGGACAGCTCGGCGAAGGACACCGGGCACAAGGACGTCTGACGCAAGGACGTCCGGCGGGGGAGCGGCGACCTGGAGACCTCCGGGTGACCGCGGCCGAGCGGCGTGGGGAAGACGCACCGGCGTGGACGGGAACGGTCCGGCCGCGCGGAGCGTCCGTCAGGACGTCGGCAGTGTGGGGTGGGGGGCATGGCCAAGCGCGAGAGAGTCATGAGGATGTCGGTCGAGCAGCCACTGTGGCGTGCCCTGACCGCGTACCGGGTGCTGACGATGTTCTACGCGGTCGGGCTGTTCGCCACCGCCTACGACAGCTTCGCCCGCCCCTGGGTGGCCGTCACGTACTTCGCCGTGCTGTTCGTCTGGACCCTGGCCACCCTGCCCAGGGTGTCCGGCGCGGTCCACTGCACCAAGCCGTTCCTCGCCGCCGACCTCACCGTCGCGCTGACCGGCATCCTGCTCACCCGGGTCGCCGACGCGGGCTCGCGCATCGACGGGGGAGGCCCGACGCTGCCGTCGATATGGACGGCCGGCGCCGTCCTGGCGTTCGCGATCAAGGGCGGCTGGCGATGGGCGGCGTTCGCCTCCACCCTGGTCGCGGCGGCCAACCTCGTCGAGCGCGGCGCCCCCACCCGCGACACCGTGCACAACGTGATCCTCGTCTGGGTCGCCTCCATCGCCATCGGCTACGTCGTCGAGGTGGCCCGCGCCTCCGAGCGCACCCTCGCCCGCGCCCTGGAGATCGAGGCCGCCACCCGCGAACGCGAGCGGCTCGCCCGGGACATCCACGACGGCGTGCTCCAGGTCCTCGCGATGGTGCAGCGGCGGGGCAGCACGCTGGGCGGCGAGGCCGCGGAGCTGGGCCGGATGGCGGGCGAGCAGGAGGTCGCGCTGCGCACGCTGGTGTCGGGCGGGATGGTGCCCCTCTCCCGGGTGTCGGAGGACGCGGCGCTCGGCGCGCTCGTACGGGCCGTCGACGAACCGGACGACGACAACCCCGTCGGCCCCGTCGATCTGCGCTCCCTGCTCGCCCCGTACGCCGGCGCGCGCGTGACCTTCTCCGAGCCCGGCGCTCCGGTGCCGCTCGCCCCGGCCGCCGCGCGGGAACTGGCCGCGGCCGTCGGCGCCGCCCTGGACAACGTCCGCAAGCACGTCGGTGCGGACGCCCGCGCCTGGATCCTGGTCGAGGACGAACCGGACGAGGTCGTCGTGACCGTGCGCGACGACGGCCCCGGCATCCCGGAGGGCCGGCTCGCCCAGGCCGAGGGAGAGGGCCGGCTCGGAGTGGCGCTGTCGATCCGCGGCCGGCTGCGTGACCTGGGCGGCACGGCGGAACTGGTCTCGGTCCCGGGGCAGGGCACCGAGGTCGAGCTGAAGGTACCGAAGGTCTCGACGGGAAAAGCGAGCACACGATGACGGACACGAGGGGACGGCGATGACGGACGGCACGGCGGAGGAGCGGCGGACGGGCGAGAGCCCCGTCAGGGTCATGGTGGTGGACGACCACCCGATGTGGCGGGACGCCGTGGCCCGTGACCTGGAGGCCGCCGGCTTCGACGTGGTGGCCACCGCGGGCGACGGCGAGCAGGCCGTGCGCCGCGCGCTGGCCGCGGCACCCGACGTCCTCGTCCTCGACCTGAACCTGCCGGCCAAGCCCGGCGTCCAGGTCTGCAAGGAGCTGGTCGGCGCCGACCCCGCCCTGCGGGTCCTGGTCCTGTCCGCCAGTGGCGAGCACGCCGACGTGCTGGAGGCGGTGAAGTCCGGGGCGACCGGCTACCTCCTCAAGTCCGCGTCCACCGAGGAGCTGACCGACGCCGTGCGGCGGACCGCCGTAGGGGACCCGGTGTTCACTCCCGGCCTCGCGGGACTGGTCCTCGGCGAGTACCGCCGGCTGGCCTCGGAGCCCGTCACGGCGGCGGGCGCCGACGAGCCGCGGGCGCCGCAGCTGACCGACCGCGAGACCGAGGTGCTGCGGCTGGTCGCCAAGGGCCTGAGCTACAAGCAGATCGCCGAGCGTCTGGTCATCTCGCACCGCACGGTCCAGAACCACGTGCAGAACACCCTGGGCAAGCTCCAGCTCCACAACCGCGTCGAGCTGGTCCGCTACGCCATCGAGCGCGGCCTGGACGACGAGTAAACCGCCCGATAACCACCCAAGGTCCCCCTTCGAGTGATCTGTAGTGATCAACTACGCGACAATGCAACGGAATTGACCATCCGCACCATCCCGGAGTGACGTGGGTCACTATTAGCGTGAGTCCATCAGCCACTCGGCGAAGGGACTTTCCATGCGGGTCGGAGTACTGACCGGAGGCGGCGACTGCCCCGGACTCAACGCCGTCATCCGGGGCATCGTCCGCAAGGGCGTACAGGAGTACGGCTACGACTTCGTCGGCTTCCGGGACGGCTGGCGGGGGCCGCTGGAGGACGACACGGTCCGGCTGGACATCCCCGCGGTCCGGGGCATCCTGCCGCGCGGCGGCACCATCCTCGGGTCCTCGCGCACCAACCCCCTCAAGCAGGAGAACGGCATCCGCCGGATCAAGGAGACCCTCGTCAAGCAGGACGTCGACGCGCTCATCGCGATCGGCGGCGAGGACACCCTGGGCGTCGCCGCGCGGCTCGGCGACGAGTACGGCATCGACATCGTCGGCGTGCCGAAGACGATAGACAACGACCTGTCCGCCACCGACTACACCTTCGGTTTCGACACCGCGGTCGGCATCGCGACCGAGGCCATCGACCGGCTCCACACCACCGCCGAGTCGCACATGCGCGTCCTCGTCTGCGAGGTGATGGGTCGCCACGCGGGCTGGATCGCGATCCACTCGGGCCTGGCCGGCGGCGCGAACGTCATCCTCATCCCCGAGCAGCGCTTCGACGTCGAGCAGGTCTGCGCCTGGGTGACCTCCCGCTTCAAGGCGTCGTACGCGCCGATCGTCGTCGTCGCCGAGGGCGCGATGCCCAAGGACGGCGACATGGTCCTCAAGGACGGCACGCTGGACTCGTTCGGGCACGTCCGGCTCTCCGGCGTCGGCGAGTGGCTGGCCAAGGAGATCGAGCGGCGCACCGGCAAGGAGGCGCGCACCACCGTCCTCGGGCACGTCCAGCGCGGCGGGACACCCAGCGCCTTCGACCGCTGGCTCGCCACCCGCTTCGGGCTGCACGCCATCGAAGCCGTCCGGGACGGCGACTTCGGGAAGATGGTCGCCCTGCGCGGCACGGACATCGTCCGCGTCCCCATCGCCGAGGCGACCGCCCGTCTGAAGACCGTCGACCCGACGCTGTACGAGGAGGTCGGCGTCTTCTTCGGCTGACAGTGACCCCGCGCCGGGTCTCCACCGCGCTCCCGTTCGCCGCTGCGACCTGGGGAGATGGGCCGTATATTCGGCATCCGGCCCATAACCCTCCAGAACGGGAGCAGTCGGTGGAGATCATGGCGTTCGGCGTCCAGTCCGACGAGAAGCCCCTGATCGAGAAGGCCTTCGCGGGGCGCCATGAGGTCCACTGCCTCGACGTCTTCCTCACCGAGGACACCGCGCCCATCGCGGCGGGCCACGACGTCATCACCACCAGCGTCAACTGCGGCCTCGGGCACAAGGTCCTGCAGACCCTGGCCGCCGGCGGCACCCAGTTCGTCGCCCAGCGCTCCACCGGGTTCAACAACATCGACCTGGACGTCGCCGAGCGCCTCGGCATGACCGTCGCGCGGGTCTCCTCCTACTCGCCCCACTCGGTCGCCGAGTTCGCCTGGACCCTCGGGATGGCCGTCAACCGCCGTGTCGTGCGCGCCGCCAACCGCACCCGCGACTTCGACTTCCGGCTCGACGGGCTGATGGGCCGCGACATGCACGGGCGCACCGCGGGCGTGCTCGGCACCGGGAAGATCGGCGAGGCGTTCACCCGGATCGCCCACGGCTTCGGCATGAGGCTGCTCGGCTGGGACATCGCCGAGAACCCCGCCTGCGTCGGACTCGGCATGGAGTACGTCCCCAAGGAGCGCCTCCTCGCCGAGTCCGACCTGATCTCCCTGCACGTCCCGCTGATGCCGCAGACCCATCACCTGATCGACGACGGCGCCCTGCGCACGATGAAGGACGACGCGATCCTGGTGAACTCCAGCCGCGGCGGCCTCATCGACAGCCGGGCCCTCGTCTCCCAGTTGCGCGAGGGCCGTTTCACGGGCGTCGGCCTCGACGTGTACGAGGCGGAGGCCGGGCTCTTCTTCCTCGACAAGTCCCTCGAAACCGTCGAGGACGACACCCTGGCCCGCCTGGTCACCTTCCCGAACGTCCTGGTCACCTCGCACCAGGCGTACTACACCGCGGACGCCGTCGGCCAGATCGTCGACGCCACCGTCCGCAACGTCGTCGACTACACGGAGGGCCGCCGCTCGGAGAACGTGCTGGTGCCCCGCAGCTGACCGACCAGCTCCCGGACGACCGCCGTGCCGTTCAGGCTGAGCACCGACTCCGGGTGGAACTGCACCCCGGCGAACCCCGGACCGCGCAGCGCGTGCACCTCGCCGTTCGCCGCGCGGCTGACCTCGACGCCGTGCGCCGACAGCTCCGCCAGCGCCTCCTCGTCGCAGCGCGCCGTGAAGCTGTTGTAGAACCCGACGGTCTCCGCCCGGCCGAACAGGTCGATCACGCTCTGCGCGCCCTGGTACGGCACATCCTTGCGGGCGATCTCCAGCCCCAGCTCGGCCGCGATCAGCTCGTGCCCGAGGCAGACCCCGAGGACGCCGTCCCGGTGCTCCCGGATCACCTCGGCGGTCAGCGCCCGCAGGAGGCGCATCTTCGGGTCCGTGAGGTCGCAGGGGTCACCGGGACCGGGGCCGAGGACGACCGGTCCCCGGTGCGTGAGGACGGCCTCCCGCAGCCCCGGCTCGTCGTAGCGGCGCACCGTCACGTCGAGCCCCGACGACCGCAGCACGTGCGCGAGCATCGCCGTGAAGGTGTCCTCGGCGTCCACGACCAGGGCGTGCCCGGCGAGTTCCGGGGACCGCTCCTGCATCCGCAGCCAGAACGGCGCGAGCGAGGCCCGCCGGCCGTCCAGCGACGCCCGGACCCGCGGATCGTCGCCCAGCCGCGGCCGTACGCCGTCGGGACGCGGGCCACCGGGCCGCACCCCCAGCGCCGCCAGTACCCCGGCCGCCTTCGCGTGCGTCTCGGCCACCTCGCCGGCCGGGTCCGATCCCCGGACGAGCGTGGCGCCGACCGGTACGCGCAGCCGGCCGTCCGCGCCGATGTCGGCGGTCCGGATGAGGATCGGGGAGTCGAGTGTCTGCGCTCCCGCGGCGCCGTCCGGCCCGTCCGCCCGGTCCCGTCCGAGCAGGGCCAGCGCGCCCGCGTAGTAGCCGCGCCCCCCGACCTCGTGCCGCTCGATGACCCGGCACGCGTTCTGCACGGGCGAGCCGGTGACCGTCGCCGCGAACATGGTCTCCCGCAGCACCTCCCGCACGTCCATCGAGGACCGGCCGCGCAACTCGTACTCGGTGTGCGCGAGATGGGCCATCTCCTTGAGCCGCGGCCCGACCACCACCCCGCCCATGTCGCCGACGGTGCACATCATCTTCAGCTCCTCGTCGACGACCATCGAGAGCTCCTCGATCTCCTTGCCGTCGGCGAGGAAGGCGAGCAGGTCCTCGGGCGTCGGGCCGTCGGCCGGGTAGCGGTAGGTCCCGCTGATCGGGTTCATCACCACCGTCCCGCCGGACATCCGGACGTGCACCTCCGGGCTCGCCCCGACCAGCGTCCGCTCCCCGGTGTGCACGACGAACGTCCAGTACGCGCCGCGCTCGTCCTCCAGCAGCCTGCGGAACAGCGCCAGCGCGTCCGCCCGTCCGAACCCCGGGATCCGTCCCTCGTACGTCCGCCGGATCACGAAGTTCGCGCCCTCGCCGCTGCCGATCTCCTCGCGCAGCACCCGCTCGACGATCCCGGAGTACTCCTCGTCGCCGACGTCGAAGCCGCCGCCCTCGACCTGTACGTCGTGCGCGGGCAACTGCTCCAGGACCTGCCCGAGCGGCAGTTCGTGCCGCTCCTCGGGGACCAGGACGGCGAGCGGGGTGCCGTCGTCGCGGACGTCGAAACCGCGTTCCCGGATCTGCCGGAACGGGATCAGCGCGAGGCACTCGTCGGGGAGGCCGGCGAGGTGCTCCACCTCGTGCACCGGTCCCAGCAGCAGCTCCACGACGTCGTGGTCGTGGCCCGGGGTGCGGCGGCGCAGCAGGGCGAACGGGCGGGGATCGGCCGTCAGCTCGTGCAGGTTCATGGGTGCGGTCCTTCTCTCGGATCGTGCATCTCGGAGAGGAACGGCCCGGGTCCGCAAACACCGAAGGCCGCCCTCGGGCGGCCTTCGCGACGTCGTGTGTACGCGCAGTCAGTGGGCCGCCGGATGAGCGGTCCACCACCAGTTCTGGTTCGTCGGCGCGTACATGCGCCGCACATTACCCGACGGCCCGGAACGGGCAACAGCGTGAACCGCTTCCGCGCGGCGTTCCGAGAAGCCGGTCACCGGCCATGGATGGCCAGACAGAACAACCGACCGAGGAGCGCCCGTCATGCCCCCTGCCCGCTCGCCACAGCCCCGCCGGACCGCCGCCCGCACCCTGACCGTGTTCCTCGCGGCCGCCGCCCTCGCCGCCGGGCCGCTCGGTGCCGCGCGGTCCGCGCCGCGCCCGACCGACTCCGAGGACGTCACCCAGGTCTCCTACCGCGGCCACGCCTTCACCGTCCCCGCCTCCTGGCAGATCGTGGACCTGGAGAAACATCCCGACGCCTGCGTCCGCTTCGACCGGCACGCCGTCTACCTCGGCACCCCCGGAGACAGCCAGAACTGTCCGGCCCGGGCCACCGGCCGTACCGAGGCCCTGCTCGTCCAGCCGGCCCAGCCCGGTGAGCGCGCCGTCACCGAGAACCCCACGGCCCGCACCTACCGGGCCACCGCCGACCGCATCACCGTCACCGCCGCCTACGGCTACGACCGCACCCGCATCCAGGACGTCCTGCGCAGTGCCGGGCTGCCCGTCACCTCGACGCCCGGTGCCCCCGCCGAACGGCCCGCCGTGGCGGCGCTGCCCGCCGACGCGACCTCCTTCCGCGGCGAGGGCTTCGACGCCTGCACCGCCCCGAGCCAGTCCGCGATGGACGCCTGGCGCGACAACTCCGGCTACGGCGCCATCGGCGTCTACATCGGCGGCCTCAACCGCGCCTGCGCCCAGCAGCGCCTCACCGCCGACTGGGTGCGCACCCAGTACACGCGCGGCTGGCGGTTCATCCCGCTCTACGTCGGCCGCCAGCCCTCCTCGGACGGCGGCAGCTGCGGGGGCGGCTGCGCGGCCATCACCAGCCCGGTGTCGCAGGGCACCGCCGCCGCCGACGACGCTGCGGCGCAGGCCGCGGCGCTCGGCTTCGGCAAGGGCACCGTGCTCTACAACGACCTGGAGCACTACGAGCCCGGCGGAACGGTCACCGACCAGGTGCTCGGCTACATCGACGCCTACACCGAGCGCCTGCACGCGCTGGGCTACCGCGCGGGCGCGTACGGCAACACCTCGTCCCTGGTCGCCGACCTGATCGCCCACCGGAACGACGTCACCCTGCCCGACGTGATCCACTTCGCCCGCTGGAACGGGACGTCGACCACCTCCGACTCGTCGATCCCCTCGACCCTGTGGGCCAAGCACCAGCGCATCCACCAGTACGTCGGAGACACCACCGAGACGCACGGCGGCGTGACGATCTCCATCGACCGGGACCGCCTCGACGTCGACTAGGACCTGGGCCGGCCCGGTTCCGGGTGCCCGCCGCGACCTGTCGCGCGGCCGCCCGGAGCCGCGCCGATCGAGCGGGGTTCGTCTCAATTGATGAGCATGTGAAGGGACGCCCGACACGACCCCGTAATGTTGTCGGCGTGACCGTGAACGCTAAGTCCAGCGCGAGCGCTGGCAACACCTGGCGAGACCTGCCCGCGGCGCAGCAGCCCGAGTACCCCGATGCCGAGGCTCTGCGCGATGTGATCGCGGACCTCGAGTCGTATCCGCCGCTCGTCTTCGCAGGCGAGTGCGACCAGCTGCGCGCCCGGTTGGCATCCGTCGCCAAGGGAGAGGCGTTCCTTCTCCAGGGCGGCGACTGCGCCGAGGCCTTCGACGCCGTGTCGGCCGACCAGATCCGCAACAAGCTCAAGACCCTGCTCCAGATGGGCGCCGTCCTCACGTACGCGGCCTCCGTGCCGGTCGTGAAGGTCGGCCGGATCGCCGGCCAGTACTCGAAGCCGCGCTCCAAGGGCACCGAGACCCGTGACGGACTGACGCTGCCGACGTACCGGGGCGACTCGGTCAACGGCTTCGAGTTCAACGAGAAGGCCCGCATCCCGGACCCCGAGCGCCTGAAGCGGATGTACAACGCGTCCGCCTCCACGCTCAACCTGGTGCGTGCCTTCGCCACCGGCGGCTATGCCGACCTGCGCCAGGTGCACGCCTGGAACCAGGACTTCGTGAAGTCGTCCCCCTCGGGCCAGCGCTACGAGCAGCTGGCGCGCGAGATCGACAACGCGATGAACTTCATGCGGGCCTGCGGCACCGACCCGGAGGAGTTCAAGACCGTCGAGTTCTACGCCTCCCACGAGGCGCTGCTCCTCGACTACGAGTCGGCGCTGACCCGCGTCGACTCGCGGACGGGCCGGCTGTACGACGTGTCGGGCCACATGGTCTGGATCGGTGAGCGCACCCGTCAGCTGGACGGCGCGCACATCGAGTTCGCCTCGAAGATCCGCAACCCCATCGGCATCAAGCTGGGCCCGACGACGACGGCCGAGGAGGCGCTCCAGTACATCGAGCGGCTCGACCCGGACCGTGAGCCGGGCCGGCTGACCTTCATCGTCCGCATGGGCGCCGACAAGGTCCGCGACAAGCTGCCCGAGCTGGTCGAGAAGGTCACCGCCTCCGGCGCGACCGTGGCCTGGGTGACCGACCCGATGCACGGGAACACCTTCGAGGCGGCCTCGGGCCACAAGACCCGCCGCTTCGACGACGTGCTCGACGAGGTCAAGGGCTTCTTCGAGGTCCACAAGGGTCTCGGCACGCACCCGGGCGGCATCCACGTCGAGCTCACCGGTGACGACGTCACCGAGTGCGTGGGCGGCGGCGACGAGATCTTCGTCGACGACCTGCACCAGCGCTACGAGACGGCCTGCGATCCCCGCCTGAACCGCAGCCAGTCCCTGGACCTGGCCTTCCTCGTCGCCGAGATGTACCGCGACCAGTAAGAGACCGGCACCCGAGGTGCCTGTTACCAGCGCGAAGGGTGGGGCGCGGATCACATACGATCCGCGCCCCACCCCACTTTTATGGCTCTGGCGTGCCGGGTAAGGTTAGGTTAGCCTCACCGATTATCGGGACGGCATGACCCATCCATTCGGCGGGAGGTGAACCGCGTGTACGTCTGCAGTTGCTTCGGGATCACCGAGCAGCAGGTGAAGAAGCACGCGGAGGACGGCGCCTGCACTCCTCGCCAGATAGCGTCCGCCTCCAAGGCGGGCACGGACTGCGGGTCGTGCGTCCGCCAGATCCAGGCACTGCTCGGCAGGGGCTCCTGCCCGCGCCGTCAGCTCGCCGACCAGGGCATGCCGGTCCTCGCCGAGATGCGCGGAGCGGCCGAGGCCGCCCAGCACGAAGGCGTCCTGCAGGGGACCGCCCTGCACGACGCCGCCGGGCGCGAGGCCGCGTAGCCCCGTCCCGCCCTAGCTCTCCGGCTGCTCGATGAGCTGCGCGATGTAGAGCGCCTCGCCGAGCTTCTCGACCAGTTCGAGCTGGGTGTCGAGGTAGTCGATGTGGTGCTCCTCGTCCTCCAGGATCGACTCGAAGATGTTCGCGGACGTGATGTCGCCCTTCGCCCGCATCACCTCGATCCCGCGCCGCAGCCGGTCGATCGCCTCGACCTCCACCTGACGGTCGGCCTGGAACATCTCCGTGACGGTCTGCCCCACCCGCACGTGGAAGAGCCGCTGGTAGTTCGGCAGGCCGTCCAGGAAGAGGATGCGGTCGGTGAGTACCTCCGCGTGCTTCATCTCGTCGAACGACTCGTGCCGCGTGTACTTGGCGAGCTTCGTCCAGCCGAAGTTCTCCTGCATCTTCGCGTGCAGGAAGTACTGGTTGATCGCCGTCAGCTCGCCGGTCAGCTGCTCGTTGAGGAATTCGATGACCTCGGGGTCGCCCTGCATCGCAGAGGCTCCTTCCAAGCGGGGGGACTGGGCAGGTTGCGCCGCATCTTTGCACCGGCCACCGAAAACCGTCCAGTAAGTGCACGCTTAGTAGTAGTTGCCCGAATCCGCGACCCGCTGGTCATGGGCACGGGCCCCGGTCTGTCAGGATGGAGACATGGGTCAGCCGGCAAAGCGGGAAACAGGAGAATCGGCACTGTCGGAGCTGCCGCCGGGACAGCGACTCCAGCGCGGATGGCCGGTCACCCACTACGGCCCGGTCCCCAAGTTCCGCTCCGAGCGCTGGGAATTCCGTGTCTTCGGGGCCACCGCCGACGGGGACAAGCGCTGCTGGAGCCACGAGGAGTTCACCGCCCTCCCGTACGCCTCCGTCGTCGCCGACCTGCACTGCGTCACGAAGTTCAGCATGCTCGGGGCCGAATGGGGTGGCGTCCCCGCCCGCACGATCCTGGCGATAGCCCCGCCCTCGCCCGCCGTCACGCACGTCATGGTCTGGGCCGAGTACGGATTCAGCTCGAACCTGCGCCTCGCGGACTTCGCCTCCGAGCGCACCATCTTCGCCACCCACAAGGACGGCGAACTGCTGACGGCGGAACACGGATTCCCGCTGCGCCTGGTGGTCCCGCAGCTGTACGCGTGGAAGGGCCCCAAGTGGGTCCGCGGCATCGAGTACATGACGGCCGACCGGCGCGGTTTCTGGGAGGAGCGCGGCTACCACAACGTCGGCGACCCCTGGCGCGAGCAGCGCTACTCCTACCAGGAGGAGCCCGGGGACGGCCCCGAACTCTGAGGTCCGGCGCCGCCTTCCCGGGCGCGTCAGTGGTAGGCGTGCACCACGGCGTGGCCCTTGCCGCGGCCGATCATCCACTTGTTCACGGGCGTGGTGACCACGAAGGCGATCACCAGGGAGACGGCCAGCGACACCCAGAACAGGGCGTCGGCCAGATCCGCGTCCATCGCGGCCGGCCACAGAACGATCACCCCGTTGTCGATCAGCTCCATCACCGCGATCGACAGCGTGTCCGCGGCCAGCGCCACCCGGAACGCCGTCCTGAAGGCGACGCCCGCCTTCAGGATGCCGCGCAGCGTGAGCGCGTAGCCGAAGAAGAAGGCCAGCACGATCGCGAGGACCGTGGTCGGCAGGTTGCCCCAGCCGAACGCGGTGCCGACGACCATGCCGAGCACCTCACCGATGGCGCAGCCCGTGAGGCAGTGCAGCGTGGCCCGGGCGGCCGTCTGCCAGCTCGCTCCTGTGTGCGCGTGCTCGTGCGGTCCGTGCTCCATGAGGGCCCCCGGCGTCCGGTAGCGGTTCCTGTACCTGTCAGGAACCGTATACCCCCCGGGGGTATTCCCTCGGGTGTGTCTCAGCTGTCGCGCAGCTTCTTCAGCCGTTCGACGTCCGCCGCGTGCCCCTCCTTGCCGCCGGGCGTCTCGATGATCAGCGGGACCCCCTCGGTGGCGGGGTGGGTCATCAGGGCACGGAACGGGTCCTCGCCGATATGGCCGGAGCCGATGTTCTCGTGACGGTCCTTGTGCGCGCCGACGACGTCCTTCGAGTCGTTGGCGTGGATCAGCTTCAGCCGCCCCTCGCCGACGGTGTCGACCAGCAGGTCGAGGGTCTGGTGCATGCCGCTCGGGCCGGTCAGGTCGTGGCCGGCCGCGAAGATGTGGCAGGTGTCCAGGCAGACGCCGAGCCTGGGGTGGGCGTCGAGGGCCTCGAAGTACGGTCCGAAGTCCCAGGTCCGCGAGCAGAGGGAGGCGCCCTGTCCTGCGGTCGACTCCAGCAGCAGGAAGGGGTCGTCGTCGTGGGTCAGTTCGTCGAGCAGCGGCAGCAGGTGGGCCCGCACCTGCCGGAGGGCGACGGACCGCTCGCGGCCCCCGGTGGCGCTTCCGGTGTGCACGACGACGCCGAGGGCGCCGATCTCCCGGCCGCGGCGCAGTGAGTGCCGCAGCGACTCCACCGACCTCTCCACCGTGGCCTCGGTGTGCGACCCGAAGTTGATCAGGTACGGGGCGTGGACGTAGGCCGGGATCGACTCGGCGGCGCAGGCCGCGCGGAACTCCTCGTCCTGCTTCGGGTTCCCGGCGGGGGTCGCCCAGCCGCGCGGGTTGGCGACGAAGACCTGAACGGTCTCGGCCGCGAGGTCGCGGGCGTAGGACAGGCCGACGGAACTGAGGCCGCCGGCCACCGGGACGTGGCCGCCGACGGGGTTGCGGAGCTGCTTGCTGGTCACACCCATCAGGGTGTCACGCGCCGTCGGCCACCCCGCGGGCGGTCCTCGGGCACCCCGGCGACGGCGGTCCGTGAGCCGGGGGCCCTACCGGCTCAGCGGATCTGGATCGTGATGGTCGAGCCCTTGGGCGCCGTGTCGCCGCCGTCCACCGACTGCTTCTTGACCGTGTCGCCGAAGAGCCCGAGGATGCCGCGGTCCTCGTCGACCTCGAACCCGGCGTCCTGCAGCTTCTGTGTCGCGTCGTCCACGCTGTCACCCACGACGTCGGGGACCTCGATCATCTCGGGGCCCTTGGAGACCGTCAGCGTCACCGTGTCGCCGGTGGCGGCCTCGCCGCCCGGCTTCGGCGACTGCTCGGCGACCTGCCCCTTGTCGAACTCGGAGTTGACCTGCTTCGTGGCGGTCCTCACCTTCAGACCGGCGTCCTCCAGCTCCGCCGTCGCGTCCTCCACGGACGAGCCGGTGACCTCGGGGACCTCCACCCGGCTGCCCTTGCTGACCACCAGCGCGATCGCCGAACCGGCGTGCCGCGAGGTACCCGTGTCCGGGTCCGTGCCGATCACGGAGCCCCGCGACACGTCGTCGCTGAACTCCCTGGTGACCATGCCCGCGGCGAGCCCGGCGTCCTTCAGCTCCGCCTTCGCCTTCCCGAGCGCGACGCCCGTCAGATCGGGCACCTTCACCGTCCTCGGGCCGTCCGACACGGTCAGCGTCACGGAGTCGTTGTCCCGGATCCGCTCGCCGGCCCCCGGGTCGGTGCTGATGACCCGGCCCCGCTTCACGGTGTCGCTGTAGGCGTGCTTGACCTGCTTGACGTCCAGCCCGGCGTCCTGAAGACGGCCCTTCGCCTGCTGCTCGGTCTGCGTCAGGACCGGCGGGACCTTGGTGAACTGGCCGGAGTTGATGTACCAGACACCGGCGCCCACGCCGAGCACCAGCACGAGGGCGGCGACGACGAACAGCATGCCCCGCCGCGGACGCCTGCCCGCAGGACGCGACGGCGCGGTGGGCGGGGCCTGGAGGTAGCCGGTGCTCTCGAACCGGCTGGTCCGGTTGACCCCGTCGCCGCCGCCGTCGTCTTCGTTCACCGGCAGCGGGCGCTGCATGGACAGCGAACGCGGGATCACGCTCGTACGGTCGTGGGCGTTGTCGTGGCCCACGGCGAGCGCGCCCGGCGGAACGGCGTCGAGCTGGTCGGCGGTGAGGGCGGCGCGGGCCTCGAGGACCCGGCCGAGGAGCGCGACCGCGTCGGCGGGCCGCATCTCCGGATTGCGGGCGGTGGAGGTGGTGACCAGCTCGTCCAGCTCGTACGCCATTCCCGGCACCCGGGCCGACGGCGGCGGCACGTCCGCGTTGAGGTGCTGGTAGAAGACCTGGGCGGGGGAGTCCCCGGTGTGCGGCTTGGCGCCGGTGAGCATCTCGTGGAGGACGACCCCGCAGGCGTACACGTCGACGCGGGGGTCGGCGGTGCCGTGCTCGATCTGTTCCGGTGCCAGGTAGGAGACGGTGCCGAGGACGGCGCCCGTCGTGCTCGTGACCGTGTCCACACCGCGTACGAGACCGAAGTCCGCGACCTTGACCCGGCCGTCGTCCCCTATCAGGACGTTCTCCGGCTTCATGTCGCGGTGCACGAACCCGGCGCGGTGCGCGGCGCCGAGCGCGGCCAGCACCGGTTCCAGGATGTCGAGCGCGGCCCGCGGCTGGAGGGCGCCGCGGTCGCGCAGCACGTCGCGCAGGGTGCAGCCGGCGATGTACTCCATGGCCAGGTAGACGTACGACCCGTCCGTCCCCTGGTCGAAGACCTGCACCACGTTGGGGTGCGCCAGCCGGGCCACCGACTTGGCCTCGCGGATGAAACGGTCGACGAACGAACCGTCCGCGGCCAGCGCCGGGTGCATCACCTTGAGCGCGACCACGCGGTCGAGGCGGATGTCCAGGGCCCGGTAGACCGTGGCCATCCCGCCGACCGCGATGCGCGCGTCGACGCGGTAGCGGCCGTCGAGCACGTGTCCGACAAGCGGGTCCTGAAGGGTCGTATCCACGCAGGTGAGTCTACGAGCCGCCACTGTCGGACCGCCCCGTTCGGCCGATACCGGGGCATGACTGCGACCGACCTGTGACGCGCACCGCGCGGACCGGGCCCCCGCTCTCGCACTGGCGTCCGACCAGCTCGGGCCCGCTCCCGCCGGGCCGTGGCGCGCCGGTCACCACCCCACCGCGGCACCGTCGGCCATCCGGGAACCCGCGGTCCTCCACGGCCGCGGCCCCGCGTGGCGAGGCACACATCACACGGTTCACCCCGGGTGGCACCCGCCCCGAGCGGGACGGGCGGGCGGCTCCCGGGGGGTCAGAAGGCCGGGCGCTCCGGGTCCAGGGCCGCCATGCCGTCGGCGGGGGAGGACGCCGAGGCGAAGTGCCGGCGCGGGATGCGGCCCGCCCGCCGTGCCAGCCGGCCGCCCTCCACCGCGTGCCGCATGGCCTCCGCCATCAGCACGGGCTCCTGCGCACGGGTCACCGCCGAGGCGAGCATCACCCCCGCGCAGCCCAGCTCCATCGCGAGCGCGGCGTCCGACGCCGTACCGGCCCCGGCGTCCAGGATCACCGGCACGCCCGCGTGCTCCACGATCAGCTGGAAGTTGTGCGGGTTGCGGATGCCGAGCCCGGACCCGATGGGCGAGCCGAGCGGCATGACCGCGGCGCAGCCGACGTCCTCCAGCTTGCGGGCGAGGACCGGGTCGTCGTTCGTGTAGGGCAGCACCGTGAAGCCGTCGTCGACCAGCGTCTCCGCCGCGTCCAGCAGCTCCACCGGATCGGGCAGCAGGGTGCGCTCGTCGGCGATGACCTCCAGCTTGACCAGGTCGGTGCCGAGCGCCTCGCGCGCGAGACGGGCCGTCAGAACGGCCTCGCCCGCGGTGTAGCAGCCGGCGGTGTTCGGCAGGACCCGGATGCCGAGGCGGTCGAGCACCGACAGGACCGAGCCGTGCACGGAGGCGTCCACGCGCCGCATCGCGACCGTCGTCAGCTCCGTGCCGGACGCCACGAGGGAGCGCTCCAGGACGTCGAGGCTGGGCGCCCCGCCCGTCCCCATGATCAGCCGGGAGGCGTAGGTCGTCCCCCCGAGGACGAAGGGGTCGTCGGCCATGGGTCAGCCTCCCTGTACGGCGGTGAGGACCTCGACGCGGTCGCCCTCGGCCAGCGAGGTGGACGACCACTGCCCGCGCGGGACGACGGTCTCGTTCAGGGCGGCGGCCACTCCCGAGGGTGCCGGGGTGAGGGTGGCGACGAGGGTGTCGAGCGCGGTCCCGGCGGCGATCCGCTGCCGCTCTCCGTTGACGACGATGTTCATGCGGGCTGCTCCGTGAGGGCGGTGGCGCCGAAGCGCCGCGGGCTGAAGGGGCGGACGTCGTCGGGGAGTTCGCCGGTTGTCAGGACGTGCGCCATGGCGTCGCCGGTGACCGGCGTGAGGAGCACGCCGTTGCGGAAGTGCCCGGTGGCCAGCAGCAGCCCGTCCAGCGCGGTCGGGCCGAGCAGCGGGGCGTTGTCGGGCGAGCCGGGGCGCAGTCCCGCGCGGGTCTCGGTGAGGGGCAGCTCGGTGATCCCGGGCACCAGCTCGTGGGCGTCGCGCAGCAGCTCGTACACACCGCCGGCCGTCACCGTGGTGTCCCAGCCGAGCTCCTCGCTGGTCGCGCCCACCACGAGTTCGCCGTTCTCGCGCGGCACCAGGTACAGGTGGCTGCCGCGCACCACGGCCCGCACGGTGCGGTTCAGGAACGGCGCGTACCGCTGGGGCACGGTCAGCCGCAGTACCTGCCCCTTCACCGGGCGCACCGGTGGCAGGACGTCGTCGGGGACGCCGGCCAGCTGCCCGCTGAGGCTGCCCCCGGCCAGCACCACCTGGCCCGCGCCGAGTTCGGTGCCGTCCGAGGTGACCACACCGGCGGCCCGGTCACGGACGACGGTGAGGCGGTCCGCCCAGGTGCGGTGGATGCTCACCCCGGCCCGCTCGCACGCCGTGACCAGGGCCGCCGCGAGGCGTCGCGGGTCGATCTGGTGGTCGCCGTCGACCCGCAGCCCGCCGCGCACCCCGGGCGCGAGCATCGGCTCGAGACGGCGGCACTCACGACCGGTCAGCCACTCCGAGTCGAGCCCCGAACGGCTCTGCAGCGCGTGCAGTTCCCGCAGGTGGGCGCGGTCGTCGGCGTCCAGCGCGACGGCCAGCGTGCCGCACCGGCGGTAGCCCAGGTCCTGGCCGGTCGCCTCGGTGAGTTCGGCCGCGAAGTCCGGATAGCGGCGCGCGGAGGCGAGATTGAGGCCGAGCAGGGTCTCCTCGCCGTAGTGCAGCTCGGTGACGGCCGCGAGCATCCCGGCCGCGACCTGCGCGGCCCCGCCACCCGGCTCGGGGTCGACGAGCGCGGTGCCGAACCCGCGCTGCGCGGCCCGCCAAGCTGTGACGAGACCGATGATCCCGCCCCCGATGACGAGGACGTCGGACGAACGTGTAGGCGACATGGGCGTCCAGACCCTCCCTTCGCCGGCATGACCCGGATCAGGTTCGTACGGTCGGAGGCCGCCCCAGCCTCCCTCTCAGCCCGTTGCGTACGGGCTCCCGCGAGTGCTTTACGGTGGCCACCCTAGCCCGCCCTCCACGGACTCGGTAAGGGAGCCTCCGCCCATGGCACGCTCGCTCGACGGCCTCGTCCTCGCCCCGGTCGCCGACCAGGCGCCGGGCCAGGTCGGTACCCGCACCCGGTTCGCCTACCGCGAGGCGGACGGCACGGTCTGGGCCGACTACGCGGGCGGCGACGTCGTCCGCGGACACCTCATCGGGACCCGCGAGGGCGACCGCCTCGACTTCCGCTACGTCCAGCTCAAGGCCGACGGCACCACCTCGTCCGGGCACTGCGTGTCCCTCGTGACCGAACTGCCCGACGGCCGGGTGCGGCTGGAGGAGACCTGGGCCTGGGAGTCGCAGGCCGGCTCGGGCACCAGCGTGGTCGAACAGGTGCGGGAGACGGCCCCTGTGCAGCAGATCACCGCGCACGTCCGCTGACTGACGAATTGTCAGGTGTCTATGGTGATCAGGTGAGCGAGCAGACGCAGGCGAAGGCACAGGGGTCCACGGCACGGCGGGTCGTCGTGGTCGGCGCGGGCATGGCCGGGGTGCAGACGGCGGTCGCCCTGCGCGAGCAGGGCTTCACGGGCACCGTCACGCTGATCGGCGCCGAGCCCCATCAGCCGTACGACCGGCCACCGCTGTCCAAGGCCGTCCTGCTCGGCAAGGCCGAGGGCTCCGCCTTCGACGTCGACTTCGAGGCACTGGACATCGACCTGCGGCTCGGCCTGGAGGCGCTCGGCGTGCGCGCCGGGGACCACGAGCTCGACACGGCCGGCGGACCCGTCCCGTACGACGTCCTCGTCGTCGCCACCGGGGCCGAACCGATCCGGCTGCCCGGCGCCGAGGGCGTGCCGGGGGTGCACCTGCTGCGCACGCTGGACGACGCCGACCGGCTGCGGCCCGTCCTGCTCCAGCAGCACGCCATCGTGGTCGTCGGCGCCGGCTGGATCGGCGCCGAGTTCGCCACCGCCGCGCGCGAGGCCGGCTGCGCGGTGACGGTCGTCGAGGCCGCCGACCGGCCGCTCGCCGCCGCACTGCCCGCCGAGGTGGCCGCGCCGATGGCCCGCTGGTACGCGGACAGCGGCGCCACACTGCGCACGCACACGCGCGTGGAGCGCGTCGAACCCGGCGCCGTGGTCCTGGACGACGGCTCCCGGGTGCCCGCGGGCGCCGTGGTCGTCGGCATCGGGGCGCGGCCCGCGACGGGGTGGATCGCCGCCTCCGGCATCGCGCTCGGAGCGGACCGAGAGATCCTCGCCGACAACCACCTGCGCTCCTCGCTGCCGGACGTCTACGCCGTCGGGGACTGCGCCTCCTTCCCGTCGGGGCGCTACGAGGATCGCCTTCTCGTCCACCACTGGGACAACGCGTTGCAGGGGCCCCGTACGGTCGCCGCGAACATCGTCGGCGAGACGCCCGCGGCCTACGACCCGGTGCCCTACTTCTGGTCCGAGCAGTTCGGCCGCTTCGTGCAGTACGTCGGCCACCACACGCCCACCGACACCCTGGTGTGGCGCGGCGACCCCTCGGGCGCGTCCTGGTCGGTGTGCTGGCTCCGCGAGACACGCCTGGTCGCCCTCCTGGCGGTGGGCCGACCGAGGGATCTCGCGCAGGGCCGCCGGCTCATCGAGGCGGGCGCCCGCCTGGATCCGCTGCTGCTCGCGGACCCGTCGAGGCCGCTGAAGACGGCCACGGTCTAGGGCCGGGCCCCCTCCGTCTCCCCAGGTCGGACGCCCTCGGCTTCCGACTGTCGGTCCGGGATGGCAGGCTTGTCCCGTGACCGAGATTGACGCAAAGATCGATGCTCTCGTCCCCGCCTGGCTCACCCTCCCCGACATCGCCGAACAATTCGGCGTCGAGGTGACCCGCGTCCGGCAGCTGGTCAAGGACGGCCAGCTGATCGCCGTACGCCGTGGTGAGAACCGCGCGCTGCACGTCCCCGCCTATTTCATCGACGCGGACGAACAGAAGGTCGTCAAGGGCCTGGCCGGCACCCTGACGCTCCTGAGGGACGACGGCTTCTCCGACGAAGAGGCCCTCGAATGGCTCTTCACCCCCGACCCGAGCCTGCCCGGCACCCCCGCGCAGGCCCTGAGCGAGAATCGCGGCACGGAGGTGAAGCGCCGCGCCCAGGCGCTCGCCGTCTGACCTGACACGAGACAGTCCGGCGCGGGGAGCGCGGCGGCCGGGACGAACCCGGCCTCCGAGGCTCCCCGCGCACCGACCGGGGGGACCCACGCATGCCCGCACCTGCCGTAATTTCCGCCCGCGCCCGGCTCGCCGACGCCCGCGTCTACCTCTGCACCGACGCCCGCAGGCGGCAGGGAGACCTCGCCGGGTTCCTGGACGAGGTCCTCGCGAGCGGGGTCGACATCGTGCAGCTGCGCGACAAGGGCATGGAGGCGGCGGAGGAGCTGGAGCACCTCCGGGTCTTCGCTGACGCGTGCGCCCGCCACGGCAAGCTCCTCGCGGTCAACGACCGGGCCGACGTGGCCCACGCCGTCGGCGCCGACGTGCTGCACCTGGGCCAGGGCGACCTGCCGGTTCCCGCGGCCCGCGCCATCCTCGGCGACGAGGTGCTGATCGGCCGCTCGACGCACGCGGGCCCGGAGGCCGAGGCCGCCGCCGCCCAGGACGGCGTCGACTACTTCTGCACCGGCCCCTGCTGGCCCACCCCCACCAAGCCCGGCCGGCACGCACCCGGTCTCGGCCTGGTCCGGCACACCGCCGCCCTCGGCACCGACCGCCCCTGGTTCGCGATCGGCGGCATCGACCTCGGCCGCCTCGACGAGGTGCTCGAAGCGGGTGCTCGACGCGTCGTCGTCGTCCGGGCGATCACCGAGGCGGACGACCCGGGCGCGGCGGCCGCCGAGTTCGCGAAGCGGCTGCGCGAGGCGTAGGGCCGCCGGGCGGCGGGGAGCCCGCGCCTCCGCCGACCGCCCTGTGTACGGCCGGGTGGGAGGGCTCCGAGGGCTCCGTGGCCGAGAACGGACGGGCCCGCAGGCCGAGAGCGGGCCTTTGTCCGAGGGGTGGACAAGAAACCGGCAGATGGGACAAATCTCATCGGTTCGGTTGGGGGAGAGGCACCCTCTGGCTAACCTGCGAGTATGGCCCTCGGATCTGCTTCCACCAGGACTGATCGCGCACGCACCGTGCGCGACATGCTCGCGACGGGCAAACAGACGTGCTCGTTCGAGTTCTCCGCGCCCAAGACCCCGAAGGGCGAGCGGAACCTGTGGAACGCCCTGCGAAGGGTCGAGGCCGTGGCGCCCGACTTCGTCTCGGTGACCTACGGAGCCGGCGGCTCCACCCGGGCCGGCACGGTCAAGGAGACCGAGCAGATCGTGCTCGACACGACGCTCACCCCGGTCGCCCACCTGACCGCCGTCAACCACTCGGTCGCGGAACTGCGCAACATCATCGGGCAGTACGCGGACGCCGGGATCCGCAACATGCTGGCCGTGCGCGGCGACCCGCCGGGCGATCCCATGGGCGACTGGGTGCCGCACCCCAAGGGTCTGACCTACGCTGCCGAACTCGTGAGCCTCATCAAGGAGTCGGGCGACTTCTGCGTCGGTGTGGCGGCCTTCCCCGAGATGCATCCGCGGTCCACGGAATGGGACCTGGACGTCTCCCACTTCGTCGACAAGTGCCGCGCCGGCGCCGACTACGCGATCACCCAGATGTTCTTCCAGCCGGAGTCCTACCTGAGGCTGCGCGACCGGGTGGCGGAGGCCGGCTGCGAGACCCCGGTCATCCCCGAGATCATGCCGGTGACGAGCGTTCGGATGCTGGAGCGGCTTCCGCAGCTTTCGAACGCCTCCTTCCCGGACGTCCTGAAAGAGCGGATCCTCACAGTCAAGGACGATCCGGCGGCTGTACGCTCCATTGGCATCGAGTTCGCGACGGAGTTCTGTGCGAGGCTGTTGGCCGAGGGAGTCCCCGGACTTCACTTCATCACGCTGAACAACTCCACGGCGACGCTGGAAATCTACGAGAATCTGGGCCTGCACCACCCACAGCAGGCCTAGACCGGTCGCACCCGCGTACGACAGACTGCGTGCGGCCACTGGGAGAGGGGCGTACATGGGCTTGACGGTCCTCTATCTTGCATTCGGCATCGTCGCGCTGTGGCTGCTCGGCGAGGTGCTGTTGCAGTACAAGGCGCGTCTGCGGTTCCGGCTGCTCGCCTTCGCCGGATTCCTCGGTGTCGTCCTCGGCGTCCTGATGCACTCCGTCGTGGTCATCGGCCTGGGCGCGGTCGCGTTCACCGTCGGCCAGACGTATGTGACGCTCTCCTTCCGCAAGGGCTTCGCGCAGGGCTGGGCCATCAACGGCCGTTCCGCGGCCGAGAAGCCGGCCAAGCCCAGCAAGCGCCGCCGCGGCGAGCCGGAGCCTGCCGACCCGTCGCCCGAGGTCTCCGACCTCGAATCGACCGGCGGGGCGTCCTACGGCCACGACGACCCGTACCCCGGCGAGGACGACGTCTTCGCGCCCGCCCCGTCCGACCGGTTCATGCCCCCGGGTGACGGCGAGCCCACGGCCGCCGAGTCCACCGCCGTCTACGAGCCGCAGCCCCTCCCCGAGGACACCGGCTCCTACGGCGTGTACGACGCCAACGCCTACGCGGCGGCCACCGACCAGTCCTACACCGGCGCGTCGCAGGACCAGCAGCAGTACGCGGCGACGGCCCAGTCCCAGGACCAGCAGGCCTACGCGTACGACGGCTACACCGGCTACGACCAGCAGCAGTACGGCTACGACAACGGCCAGCAGCAGTACGCCGCGTACTCCGACCCGTACATCGGCACGCAGACCTACTCCGGCGCCTCGTACGACACCACGGGGTACGGCGACCAGCAGCAGTACACGCAGCAGGGCTACGGCCAGGACCAGTACGGCAACGGCACGTACGGCGGCGAGACCCCGGCCGGTGGCGTGTGGGTGCCGCAGCAGCGCAACACCGACGAGTCCTACGGCGGCGAACTCCCGCCCGAGCAGCAGCAGTACCCCTACCAGGGCAACGGCAACGGCAACGGAAACGGCAACACCGGGTACGACGAGCAGTACCGGTACTGACCCGCGCGCGGCGCGCGAAGGTCCGCGCCGGCGCCGGGACGCAGCCCCGCGGCTCCGGTCACTGCGAGCCCTGGAAGCCGGGTCCTTCCACGATCAGTCCCGCCACCAGGGCGCCCGACATGCCAGCGTGCGGCAGACCGCCGCCGGGATGCGCCCAGCCGCCGGCCGTGAACAGCCCCGGCAGCCGTGTGCTGTTCGACGGGTGCAGCAGCCGGCCGTCCGCCGCGGCGAGTGCCGGGGCGGGAACCGCGCCCCCCGCGGCACCGGTCGCCTCCGCCACGTCGGCGGGTGTCCGGACCTCGTGCCACAGCAGCCGGTCCCGCAGACCCGGCAGAGCCCGCTCGGCGGCGTCGAGGACCCGCTCCACGTCCGCCTCGGAGACCGGGGCACCCGCGGGCACCGTGACGGTCAGCGTGACCGCCTCGTGGCCGCTGTCGGGCACCAGCGCCGGGTCGTCGGGCCGCGAGACCACGACGGTCGGTGCCGCGGGCGGGCCCGGGCGCTCACCGAAGATCCCGTCCAGCTCAGCGTCCCGGTCGGTCGTGTGGACCACCGTCCGGTGCGCCGTCCCCGCGGCGCGCTCGCCGCGCAGCGCGAGCAGGACCGTCAGCCGGCTCGCACCTCCGGACCGCGCCGGCACGTCGTCGCCGTCGCGGATCACCGTCCCCCGCAGCAGCCCATCGAGGACCGCGGGGGCCACACCGGCGACCACGAAGTCCGCCTCCTCGAAGGTGCCTCCGCCCGGGCCCGGAACACCGGCGCCGCCCGGGGACAGCTCCACACCGGCGGCCCGGCCGTCCTTCTCCACGATCCGCCCGACCGCCGTCCCGAACCGGAACTCGACCTTGCGGGCCACGCACCGCTCGTACACCGCGCGTGCCAGCTCCCGGACACCGCCGCGCACGTACCAGGTGCCGAAGGCGTGCTCCATGTACGGCAGCACCGCGGCGCTCGCGGGCGTGACACGCGGGTCGAGCCCGTACGCCAGGGCGTGGCTCTCCAGGAGCGCCGCCAGACGGGCGTCGCGCAGCTCCCAGGCGGCGACCTCGGCGAGCGTGCCGGCCCGACGGGTGCGCAGCAGCTTCTTGTGCGGCACCGAGGGGTACGGGTCGCGCTCGGCCAGCACCGGCCAGTTGGGCCACAGGGGCTCCTCCAGGAGCGGTCTGCGCGCGCGGTCCCACGCCTCCCGGGCCCGCACCAGGAAGTCGCCCCAGCGCGCGCCGGCCCCCGCGCCGAGCGCTTCGTCCAGTGCCAGGAGGACTCCCGCGCGCGAGGCGTTCGGCAGGGACACCTGGGTGCCGTCCGCGAAGACGTGCCGCGCCGACGGGTCGACCTGCACCAGGCCGACGCACTCCTCCAGCGGCTGCCTGCCCGTCTTGACGAACAGGTCGCGGTACACCGCGGGCAGCGTCAACAGGCCGGGGCCCGTGTCGAAGGCGAAGCCGTCGCGCTCGACGCGGCCCACCGAACCGCCGTAGGTCTGCGCACGCTCGTACACCACCACCCGGTGGCCCGCGACGGCCAGCCGGGCGGCGGCCGCCATCGCGCCCATCCCGGCGCCGATCACCGCGATCCGTCCCATGCCGGCGACTTTATCGGCCGCCACCGACAGCCCGGTCCAGGAGGTCGGACGAGCGGGCCGGCCCGCGCGGGGCCGATCGGGACCGGACGGTCGCCGAGGTCAGTCCCGGCGTACGGGCCCGGTCCTGTCGGGTGGCTGCCCGACCCGTTCCGCGAGCCGTCTCTCCTCCCGGTGCTGTGCCCTGCGCCGCATGAACCGCCGGATGCGCGAGACGAGGAAGTAGACCACCACGAGGCCGCTGAACAGCAGAACGGCGGCGATGACGGCCGCCGCCTCCGGATGGAACATGGCGAACGTCAGGATGCCCGCGACCCCGAGATCCTCGGCGGTGCTCATCACGAAGTTGCTGAACGGCTCGGGCGAGGTGTTGATCGCCATCCGGGTCCCGGCCTTGACCGTATGGCTCGCCAGCGCCGTGGACCCGCCGAGCACACCCGCCCACAGGTCGGAGACGGAGCCGCTCTGACCGGCGAGCAGCGCCCCGACCCAGGCGCCCGCGGCGGGCCGGACCACGGTGTGCACCGAGTCCCAGACCGAGTCGACGTACGGGATCTTGTCCGCGACCGCCTCGAAGAGGAACAGCACGCCGACGGTGATCAGGATCTCGGGGCGCTGGAGCGTCTCCGGGACCTCGTCGGTCAGCCCGGTCGCGCCGAAGATGCCGAGGAGCAGCACCACCGCGTAAGCGTTGATGCCGCTGGCCCAGCCGCTGGTGAACACCAGGGGGAGTACGGACACGGACGCGATCGTAGCCACTCGGCGGGCGCACGTCCTGGGCATCCGTGCGCAGGGCTGAGTATCCGTACTCAGACGCCGAGATGAGTAGGCGCACGGATAAGGTCCGACCTGCGGGAACGAGAGAGTGGAGGCACGGAGGGGGCGCTGCTCCGGTACCGCCGGCACGGGGCGGCGGAACGGAACACGCGCCCTTGGCCGCTCCCTTCCGCCGGAAGGTTCGGCGGGAGTGGGGCACGGGGGAGCCCGGAGGACGACCGAACGGGGTCTCGTCGGGGAACGCACGGGGGAGCACGACGGAGCGCCGGTTTGCAGGGCCCGCGGGGGACGCGGCACCTGCGGACCGGCGCCTTCGTGTGCTCAGCGCCGGCCGCTGACCCGTCCCTGGAGGAGCCGGGAGAGGGCCGCGTGGACGTCGTCCAGGGAGCGCTCCGGCTGGAACGCCTGCCAGTCCAGGGCCGCCACGAGGACCATCCCGACCAGGGCCGCCGCGGTCAGCGGGATGTCGATCTCGTCGCTCAGCTCGCCCTCGGCGACCGCGTCGCGCAGCACACCCTCGACGACGGCGACCGCCTGCTGCCGCACCACCATGAGCGTGGACTGCCAGGCCCGGTTGGTGCGCCACAGTTCGGCCACGTACAGCTGGGTGAAGGCCGGGTAGCGGTCGATGAAGACGAGACCGGCGCGGATCATCGCGTCCAGCGCGTCGACCTTGCTGCCGCCGTCCCGCGCGGTCGCCTCCGCCGCCTCCCGCAGCGAGGCGGTGAGGAGTCCCACCCCGTGCCGCAGCAGCTCCTCGAAGAGGACCGACTTGCTCGCGAAGTTGTAGTAGACCGTGCCTTTCGCGACCCCGGCGCGCTCCGCGATCTCGTCCACCGTGGTGGCGGAGAAGCCCTGTTCGGCGATGAGCGTGACCGCCGCCTCGTAGAGCTTCTGCCGGGTGGCCTCGCGCCGGCCGCCGCCGCCCGCCGTGGTGCTGCTGCTTTCCATGGTCCCGATTCTCACAGGAGCGCCCGCGCGCCGAGTCACAGGCTCAGCTCCGGGTGCAGCCGGTCGAGGGTCCACACCTGTTTGCGGTGTGCCGACAGGGCGGTCAGGGCGAGAGCGGCCGCGGTGAAGGCGGTCAGGACGGCGCAGGCCAGCCAGACCGGTCCCAGGCCGCCCCCGGTGATGAGCCGGCGCAGCGCCTCCACCACGTAACTCATCGGCAGGAAGGGGTGGATCGCGCTGAAGAATCCCGGACTGGTCTGGACGGGGTACGTGCCGCCCGCGGACGTCAGCTGGAGCATCAGGAGCGCGAGGACGAGAATCCGCCCGGCCGCTCCGAAACGCGCGTTCAGCCATTGCACGATCGCCGCGAAGCACGCGGTGACGAGGAACAGGAACCCGACCGTTCCGGCCGCCCGCACCATCTGGAGGCCGATCGCCCAGTGCAGCACCGCCATCAGGGCGGCGGTCTGCAGGACGCCGACGGCGGCCACCGGGAGCCAGCCCGCCAGCGCGATGCGCCAGGCCGACGCCCCCGCGGCGAGCGCGCGCCGGTTCAGCGGCTGGATCAGCATGTACGCCACCATCGCGCCCACCCACAGGGACAACGGGATGAAGTACGGGGCGAACCCGGTGCCGTAGTTGGGCGCCTTGTGCAGGTCCCTGGAGGCCAGTTGGACCGGGTCGGCCATCACCTGTGTGCGCCGGTCGCGGTCGTGCTTGTCGTAGTCGGGGATCTTCTCGGCGCCGTCGTGCAGACCGCCGGCCAGTTTGTCGGAGCCGCCGACAAGTTTGTACAGGCCGCCGTCGAGCGTGGTCGCGCCCGTCTTCAGACGGCCCAGCCCGTTGTCGAGGTCGACGGCGCCGGTCCTGGCGGTGCCGAGCCCGGAGTGCAGCCGCTTCGCCCCCTTGGCGACCTTCGAGGCACCGTCGTTCAGCTTGTTGATCTTGGAGACGGCGTCGTCGAGGTCCTCGGAGAGGTGCGGTGAGCGGTCGGCGAGGGCCTGAGCCTGCTTCCCCAGTGTCTTCAGGTTCTTGTCCATCGCGGCGAGGTCGCCGTCCTGGTCGTCGATCAGTGTGTCGAGGTCGTCGGCGACCCTCACGACGTCGGAGGCCGCCTCCTTGGCCTTCTTCAGCTCGGGACACGCCGGGTCGGGGATCGGCAGGGTCGTGCATCGCGCGCGGTAGACGTCGTTCAGCGTGTCGGACGCCGCGTGTGCGCCCTTGGCCGCGAGCGGGGCCGTCGTCACCAGGGTGTCCAGGTTGTGGCGGATCCCCGCGGTCGAGTCGGCGACGAGCTGAGCGGTGTCCCCGATCGACTTCTCGTTGTCCTTCAGGAACGGGCCCACCGTGTCGGCGACCCCGTTGACCTTGTCCGCCAACTGCTGGGTGCCGTCCGCGACCTGACGCGAACCGTCCTCCAGGTCCCCCGCGCCCGTGGTGAGCTTCTTCAGGCCGCCGGACAGCTTCCCGCTGCCCTTCTTGGCCTCCTTCAGGCCGTCGGCCAGGTCCTTGGAGCCCTTCTTCGCCTTGCCGAGGCCGCCGTTGAGCTGGTCGGCCCCCTCGGCCGCCTGCACGGTCTTCCCGTGGATGTCCGAGAACGAGATGAAGATCCTGTCCAGGAACGAGCGCGAGGTCTTCGTGGACGCCGCCGTGCGGACCTCGCTGAACACCGTCCGGGAGATCTGTCCGACGATGTAGTTGTTCGCGTCGTTGGTCCGCACCTGGAGGGCGCTGGTCTCGGGCGAGCCCCCGGAGCTGGACGCGATCCGCTCGCTGAAGTCGTCCGGCATGGTGAGCGACAGGTAGTACGTGCCGTCCTCGATGCCCCGCTGCGCCTCGGCGGAACTCACCTGGTGCCACTCGAAGGTGTCGCTGTCGTGCAGCCCCTCGGTGATGTCGTCGCCGACCTCGATCTTCCTCCCGGCGGCGGTCGCTCCCTTGTCGTCGTTCACCAGCGCCACGGGTATGCGGTCGAGCCGGCCGTACGGGTCCCAGAACGACCACAGGTAGAGGGCGCCGTACAGCAGGGGCAGCAGCAGAAGAGCGGCCAGCGCGGCCCGGGGGAGCTTGCCCCGGCCGAAGCGGCGGAGCTCAAGAGCGGCCAGTTTCGGCGAGCGCATCGGCCGACTCCTTGTCGTTGTCGTCGGCGTTGTCTTCGCTGTCGCTGTCGCTGTCGCTGTCGCTGTCGCTGTCGCTGTCGCTGGTGGTTGCGGTTGCGGTGAGGGCGTCGGCGTCCGTCGACGCCGTGGTGGTGGACACGGCGAGGACGCCCTCGGGGGCCTCGCTGCACACGGCGAGCACCGTGGTGCCGGACGCGGCGAGCGAGGACAACAGGGCCCACGCGTCGGCCCGTTCGGCGTCCGAGAGCTTCAGGTCGATGTCGTCGACGCCGAGGAGCGGAGGGCGGCCGATCAGGGCCAGGGCGATCTCCAGCCGCAGCACTTCGAGGCGCTCCAGATCCCGTACGGCGGTCCTGGCTCCCTTGGGGAGCGCCTCCGGGTCGAGCCCCGCGGCGGCCAGGGCGGCCTCGGCCCGCAGCTCGGCCTCACGCGCCCGCTCGCCGCGCGGCCTCAGCAGAGAGCGCAGCGAACCGCCGAACCGCCGCTGCAGCAGTGCCCGTTCGCGCAGGTGTTCCCCGACGGTCAGTGCCGGGTCGAGGTCCGTGACCCCGGGCACGTGCGCGACCGCACTCGTCCGGCGCACCGCGCCCAACTGCTTCGGCAGCCGCGACGAGCCGACGGCCGCCGTCCCCTCGGTGGCCTTCATCCGTCCCGTGAGCGCGAGCAACAGACAGGTACGGCCCGACCCGGACGGTCCCTCGATCGCGACGAGCGATCCCGGCTCCGCGTCGAACCGGACCCCGCGGAACGCCCAGCCGCGGGGTCCCCTCAGCCCGAACTCCTCGGCCGTGACGCCCAGTCCCTGCGGACCGTCCACAGCTTCCCCATCCCCTGGAACATCGAACTACTTTTGAACTGACTGGTCAGTGCAAAAACTACTCCGAACCTTCGATCGAAGCAAAGTCCCAGGTCAGAACGGATTGTCAGTGCCATACCGCACGATGGGACACATACGGCCACAGTGCCGTCACACGACGACAGGAGGTTCGTCATGGCCAGCTCGTCCGCAGCCGCCGCCCGTCGGCGCCGCGCCACCGGCCCTGCCCCCTCACTGACCGGCCCCGCCGGCGACGTGCACCCCGTGCTCCGCCGGGCCACCGCGCCACCCGCCGCTCTCGACCTGCTCGCCCAGGCCCGCGCCGGCCTCGACGAGGCGACAGCGCTGGAGACGTCGAACGAGCGCTATGCGACTGCCCACTTGGCGGCACTTCGAACAGCCGCCGCCGTACTTGCCGCCCGCGGCCGCCCGGAGCCCACGTCCCGCCGCAGGGCCCGCATCCGCAGCGCCTGGGAGGTCCTGCCGGAGATCGCACCCGAACTGACCGAGTGGAGCGCGCTGTTCGCCTCGGGGGCGACCCGCCGCGCCCGCGCCGAGGCGGGCATACAGGGAGCGGCCACGACCCGCGACGCCGACGATCTGATACGCGACGTCGCCATGTTCCTGCGCCTCGTCGAGCGCCTGCTCGTCCTGCAACCCGTGCTGCCCCAGCCCCGGCAGGACCAGGAGGGAGAGCCGGGGGAGGGGAGGGAGTGGGGGAACCGGAGGGGCCGCGGGGATCAGGTCGGCACCTGATCCGCGTCCGATCCGCCTGCCGTTTGCGTCCGATCCCCACCCGATCCGCCTCCGGTGCGCGTCCGCCGGGCACGGGACCGGCACCCCGTCGTCACGCCGTCCGGCGCGCGTGAGACGGGGGATCGGCCACGGCGGCCGAGGCAATAGGGTGGAGGCGCCTGCTGCCTCCCGCCGGGAGGCCCGAAGATCGCTCCGCCGTTCACGAGGCGGTGCCGCGCCGAGGAGTCAACTGCCGTGTCGGACCCGATGCGCCCCCGCGCTTCTCTCCGTACCGCCGTGGTCTGGGAGGTCCTCAAGGACGCTCTCGACCGCCGGGTCAAGGCCGCCGGGCGGGAGTCGCTCGACGTCCTGGACACCGGAGGCGGCAGCGGCAACTTCGCCGTACCCGTCGCCCGCCTCGGCCACCGGGTCACCGTCGTCGACCCGAGCCCGAACGCGCTCTTCGCGCTGGAGCGCCGCGCCGCCGAGGCCGGCGTGGACGAGCGCGTGCAGGGCGTCCAGGGCGACGCGCACGGACTCTTCGACGTGGTCGAGCGCGGTGGCTACGACGCGGTGCTGTGCCACGGCGTCCTGGAGTACGTGGACAGTCCGGCCGAAGGTGTCCGCAACGTGGTGGACGCCCTGCGGCCCGAGGGTGTCCTCAGCCTCCTCGCCGCCGGGCTGGGCGGCGCCGTGCTCTCCCGGGCCCTCGCCGGCCATTTCAAGGAGGCGCGACACGCCCTCGATGACCCGGACGGACGCTGGGGTGAGGGTGATCCTGTTCCGCACCGTTTCACCGCCGACCAGCTCACCGGTCTGGTCACCGGCGCGGGCCTGCACGTGGCCGCCGTGCACGGGGTCCGGGTCTTCGCGGACCTGGTGCCGGGAGTCCTGGTGGACACCGAGCCGGGCGCGCTGGAGGCGCTCCTGAAGCTGGAGGCCGCGGCGGCCGAACTCGCCGCCTTCCACTCCGTGGCCACACAGCTCCATGTGCTCGGTGAGGCCCGCGGAGCCGCCGAGGGCTGAGTGGCTCCCGCGGTGCGCCGCTGATCAGGGGCTCGGCGTCAGATGGAGTACGCCACAGACCACCCGATCGTGTGCTCGGCGCCGTATGATCGAGGGAGACCGTCCGGCATGACGGACCGTTCGCTGGGGAATGCACGCCTCAGTGGATCGGGGTGCCATGGCGGGTTCCGGTCGGCGGATTGGCGTAGAGGGGCGGGTTTCACGGGGGCGATTCCCTGCCTATCCTGAAGGGGACCCCCGGTCGCCCCGGCGACTGCACGATGAGGAGGACTCCGTGCCGCTCTCGGAGCACGAGCAGCGAATGCTCGAGCAGATGGAGCGAGCGCTGTACGCCGAAGATCCCAAGTTCGCGACAGCGCTTGAGGGAAGCGGGCTGCGTACGTACACCCGGCGACGGGTCTACCAGGCGGTCGCGGGCTTCCTGGTGGGTATCGCGCTCCTCATGGCTGGAATGGTCGCAGTTCAGATCTGGCTGAGCGTGGTGGGCTTCCTCGTCATGCTGGGCTGCGCGGTGCTCGCCGTCACCGGCTGGCGCAAAGCTCCCAAGCCTGGTGAACAGCCGACCGCTGCGGGTTCTCCCGCCGCTCGCCGTCAGGGCCGGCAACGCCGGTCGGTGATGGACCGGATCGAACAGCGCTGGCAGCGTCGTCGCGACGAACAGGGCGGTCAGTAGACCTCCGGTGTCGTAGCCGAAGACCTTGTGCCTGAGGGGGCGTCCACCCGACGGGGTGGACGCCCCCTCAGGCATGCGCTCAGATCGTTCCCCTGGCCACGGCCGAAGCCGAAGCCGCGGAGGAGCGGTGGGGAGAGCACCGGAGCCGGGTGCCGTTCTGCCGTTCCGGCACGGTTCCGCAGCAGCCGGACGTCGAGGCATCAGAGCCGGCGCCGGCCGACCCAGGGGCGCCCGTGAGCGACCGCCCCACCCCCGCCCAGCCCCGCCTCGGCCCGGGCCGAGGCGGGGAGGCCGGACAGGCATCCACCCGCCCGGCCGGTGCCGGGGTCAGGGGTTCTGGCCGGATGGGCGGCGCAGGAGAGCGTCCAGGCGGGCCGACAGGCGCGTTCTGAAGCTGGTCCAGGCTGATGCCGTGGACCATGCCACCCGGATGGCCGAACGCGGGGCGAGAAGAGCGCGCAGTCGGGCGGGACGGCTCGCGGAGGCTCTCAAGGCCCCCTCGATCCGGCGCGCGTCGTCCGCGAGACCCGCCACCGGGCGGGGACGCGGAGCGTAGAGCACCTGCTCCACCGCCGCGGCCAGCCGGTACACCGAGGCCGAGGCCTCCGGTCCGAACTCGCCCAGCCGGACGATCCGCTCGGCGGACCTTCTCGGGGTCTGCGACTCCTCCGGCGTGATCCCGTAGTCCCACGCCGCGTCCGTCACCTCCAGCCAGGCAGCCAGCGTGTACGCCGCGACATCCGTCTCGGTGCGGCCGTGGCCGCCCAGCCGGACGGCACGGACCCTCACCCGCCAGAGCATCGGCAGCAGCGGCACACCCAGGACCAGAAGACCGGCCAGGGCGAGTCCGAGGATCTTGAACCAGGGCCAGTCGTCGTCGGACGGGCCGACCGCCGCGGCGGAGGACTCGCTGGGGCAGGCCTGCAGCTTGCGCAGCTGCGTCGAGCAGCTCTCGCCGGCCGACGGGGCCGTGGAGGGCGCCGAGGACGCCGAGTCGGACGGCTTCGGTACCACCGGCAGGTCGTTGCCCGGGGTGTCCGACTGCGTGTACGCCGGTACCGTCCCCCGGCTGGGGGTCGGCTCGAAGCGGGTCCAGCCCACGCCCTCGAAGTACAGCTCGGGCCAGGCGTGCGCGTCCCGCAGTCCCACCGACATCGATCCGTCGGCCTGCGGGGTGCCCGGGGTGAAGCCGACCGCGACGCGGGCCGGGATCCCCAGCGTCCGCGCCATCGCCGCCATCGCGAAGGAGAAGTGGACGCAGAAGCCCTCCTTCTCCTTCAGGAACCGCGCGATCGCCGCGGAGCCGCTGCCGGCCTGCACCTGGGTGTCGTACCGGAAGTTGCCGCTGACGGCGAAGTAGTCCTGGAGCTTGACCGCTTCCTCGTAGTGGTTGGCCGAGCCCCGGGTGACCTTGCGGGCCGTGTTGGCGACGACCGCGGGCAACGACTCCGGCACCTTCGTGAACTCGCGCTGCAGGGAGGTCGGCGGGTCCGGAGCGTCCGCCAGCTGCCGCGCCGTCGGCTGCACCATCAGGCTGGTCACCTGGTACTGCACACCGCGGGTGTTCTGGCCGTGGTCACCGACGAGGGTGCGCCCCACCGGCTCGTACCGCCAGGAGCCGTTGATGTCGACCTTGCTGGCCGGGTACGGCATCGGCAGCCAGTCCTGCCCGTACCACTCGGCCGCCGAGATGCGGGTCTGGATCGAGGAGCGCCGGACGTCCCCGCCGAGACCGACCGGTGCCGGGAACGTCTTCGGCACCTCCTGGATGTGCCGCTGGGCCGGTTTCCAGGCCGTGCCGTCGAAGTCGTCCAGCGAGACGATCCGCAGATACAGGTCCTGGGTCTCGTTCGTGTTGGTGCGGTAGGTCATGACCGTGCGGTCCTCGTCCACGTTCAGACTGTCGCGGAGCGAGACCAGCGGGTTCACGGCGGAGATGGTGCCGCCGCCTCCGGTGCCGTTGCCGATGCCCTGTCCCGTGCCGTCCAGCAGACCGCCCTCCAGGGAGGGCAGGGCGAGCGGCACGACGAGGGCGATACCCAGCGCGACCGCGCCGATCCGCCGTCCGGTCCTGACGGGGGCGACGGCGCCGGTGGCGAGGTCCGGGCCGGGCGCGCGGGCGGCCCCGCCGAAGACGCGGCCCCACTGGGAGAGCCGGTCGCGGCCCTCGGCCAGCAGAAGCATCAGGTAGCCGGCCGCGGCGAGCAGGAACCACAGCCAGGCGGCGCCGCCACCGGCGAGGCCGGCGGCGACCGAGTACAGGGCGAGGAGCGGCAGTCCGGCGGGCGCGGCGCTGCGATAGGTCACGGCGAGCGCGTCCACCGCGAGCCCGATCACCAGGACACCGCCGACCAGCATCAGCCGGATGCCGTCGGACAGCGGGGCCGGGATCGAGTACCTGCCGACGTCGTCGGTGCCCGCCTGGAGCAGGGCCCCCAAGTGCTGGAGGGCCTCCGGGCCGGGCACGACCAGGGCGACGGCCTGCTGACGGGCGAAGACCAGGGTCAGCAGCATCAGCGTCACCAGCGCCTGCGCGGCCACGGTCAGCGGCCGGGCCAGCGGGACCCGCCGGGTCAGCGCGCCCACACCGCTCTGCACGGCCAGCAGGAACGCGGCCTGGAAGAGCCAGGTCGCGGGATCCACCAGCGGCAGCAGCGCGCAGGACGTCATGAGTGTGGCCGCGCTCGCGCACAGTGCCAGTCGGGCCCGCCCGCTCATATGCCACCACCCCCCGTGGTAGTCCCCGTCGACGCCATGTGCGTGCGCAGGCGGTCCGCCTCGCGCCACAGCTCGGCGAGGGTCGCCCCCCGCGGCACCGTGACGGCGGTCCAGCCCGCCTCGCGCAGCATGCGCAGCCTGTCCTCGCTCCTGTCCAACGGGCCGGACACGTCGGACGGTTCCCGCACCCAGGACTCGCTGTCCAGCAGGAACGCGACGGCCCCGCCGCTGCGTTGGCGCATCTTGCCCAGCACCGAGGCCTGTTCCTCGTCGAGATCCCCGAGGAAGGCGATCAGCAGTCCCTCGTTCCCGCCGCGCAGCACGTCGTACGCGGGGGACAGGCCCGCACCGTCCGAGTGGTCGATCACGGCGAGCGTGTCCATCATCATCCCGGCGGCGTCCGCGGACTCCTGGCTGGCGCCCGTGAACCCCTCGGCCCCCTCGCCGGGGACCGAGCTGCCGGTGTCCGTCAACAGCCGCACGGAGAAGCCCCGTTCGAGCATGTGCACCAGCGTCGACGCCGCGCCCGAGACGGCCCATTCGAAGGCCGAGTCGGGACCCGCGCCCCGGAAGGCGATGCCCCGGGTGTCGAGCAGCACGGTGCAGCGGGAGCGTTGGGGCTGCTCCTCGCGGCGGACCATCAGCTCGCCGTAGCGCGCGGTGAGCCGCCAGTGCACGCGGCGCAGGTCGTCGCCGTAGCGATAGCCGCGCGGGATGATGTCGTCCTCGCCGGCGAGGGCCAGCGACCTCTGACGTCCGTCGCCGTACCCCTTGGCCTCGCCGGTCAGCCGCACCGGCGGCAGCGCCTCCACGCGCGGGATGACCGTCAGGGTGTCGTACGTCGAGAAGGAACGGGTCAGCTCGCACATTCCGAACGGGTCGGTCAGCCGCAACTGCAGGGGACCCAGCGGGTACCGGCCGCGCAGGTCCGAGCGCACCCGGTAGGACACCTCGCGACGGCCGCCCGCCTCCACCCGGTCCAGTACGAACCGGGGGCGGGGGCCGAGCACGTAGGGCACGCGGTCCTGGAGCATCAGCAGGCCCGTGGAGAGCCGCGAGACGTTCTCCATGCGCAGATGGACGCGGGCCTCCGAGCCGGCGGGTACGCGCCCGGGGGAGAGCCTGCGGCTGCCCGCGACCCGGTAGCGGGTGCGGTACAGCACGGTCGCGCAGACCAGCGGCAGCACCGCGAGGAGCAGGCCGACCCGGAGCAGGTCGCTCTGTCCGAGGACGTAGGCACAGATCGCGGCGGCCACTCCGGCGGCCAGGAAGGACCGCCCGCGTGTGGTGAGTCCGGCGAGCGCGGTGCGCAGACCGCCCTTGTCCTCCTCGGCGGTGTGCTCCGTGCCCCCGTGGCTCATCACAGCCTCCGGGGCGGCTGCTGGCCGAACGCGGGCGCGCCCCGGCCCATCGTGAGACCGGACTGGTGCTGGGGCGCGGCGGGCACCGCGGTGTGCTGGAGGATCTCCTGGACGACCTGCTCGGCCGTGCGGCGGTTCAGCTGTGCCTGGGCCGTGGGCAGCAGGCGGTGCGCCAGGACCGCGACGGCGAGGGCCTGAACGTCGTCCGGCAGGGCGAACTCACGGCCGCTGAGCGCGGCGGAGGCCTTCGCCGCGCGCAGCAGGTGCAGCGTCGCACGCGGCGAGGCGCCGAGTCTGAGGTCCGGATGGGTGCGGGTGGCGGAGACCAGGTCCACCGCGTACCGGCGGACGGGGTCGGCGACGTGGACCGTGCGGACCGCGTCGATCAGCTTCACGATGTCGTGCGCGTGGGCGACCGGCTGGAGGTCGTCCAGCGGGTTCACCCCGCCGTGCACGTCCAGCATCTGCAGTTCGGCCTCGGCGCTCGGGTAGCCGATGGAGACGCGGGCCATGAAGCGGTCGCGCTGGGCCTCCGGGAGCGGGTAGGTGCCCTCCATCTCGACCGGGTTCTGGGTGGCGACCACCATGAACGGGCTGGGCAGTTCGTAGGTCTGCCCGTCGATGGTGACCTGCCGCTCCTCCATCGACTCCAGGAGCGCGGACTGGGTCTTCGGCGAGGCGCGGTTGATCTCGTCGCCGATCACGATCTGCGCGAAGATCGCACCCGGTTTGAACTCGAAGTCACGCCGCTGCTGGTCCCAGATGGACACACCGGTGATGTCCGAGGGAAGCAGGTCGGGTGTGAACTGAATGCGCCGCACCGAGCAGTCGATGGACCGCGCCAGCGCCTTGGCCAGCATGGTCTTGCCGACGCCGGGGACATCCTCGATCAGAAGATGTCCCTCGGCGAGCAGCACGGTCAGCGAAAGCCGTACGACCTCAGGCTTGCCTTCGATCACTCCTTCCACCGAACTGCGGACACGCTCCGCAGTGGCGGTCAGATCAGTGAGGCTCGCTCGATCGTCATAGGTCGTCACCCGGCCCTCCTCGGCCCTTTCACGGGCCGACGCCCTGTGCGGACCGGCCCACCCCGAAACACGGACACCACGCGCGAACAGTTCCGCGTGACGCCACACCCGCATTCTTGTTGCCGTTACCGGTTCGTGTCACTCGCCTGTGGACAACTGGCCGCGATATGTCAGCTCTTACGGTCCTTTGGGCACCGCAGGGCCGGGGTTTTTCGTGAAGAGAGGGTCCCACGCGGTGACCACCGTGGCGACCTGGGGCTTCGCGGGCCGGGGTCAGGCGGGGTCGATCTCGCGGAGCAGGCCCGTGGTGACGTCGAAGACGAAGCCGCGCACGTCGTCGGTGTGCACCAGGAACGGGGAGGTGCGCACGCGCTGCATGGACTGGCGTACGTCCTGTTCGACGTCCCGGAAGGCCTCGACCGCCCACGCCGGGCGCTGGCCGACCTCCATCTCCAGGTCGTGCCGGAACTCCTCGGTGAGGGACTCCAGGCCGCACCCGGTGTGGTGGATGAGGACGACGCTGCGGGTGCCGAGCGCCCGCTGGCTGATGGTGAGGGAGCGGATCACGTCGTCGGTGACCACGCCGCCCGCGTTACGGATGGTGTGGCAGTCACCGAGTTCCAGGCCGAGCGCGGCGTGCAGGTCGAGGCGGGCGTCCATGCACGCGACCACGGCGACGTGCAGCACGGGGCGGGCGTCCATCCCCGGGTCGGTGAACGCGGCGGCGTACTGCCCGTTCGCGTCGACGAGACGGTCCGTGACGGTGCGGTCCGCGGCTATGGCGCCTTCGGGTTCGGTGGGGACGGATGCAGAAGTCGTCATACCCACGACGTTACTGGTCACGTAGGGAGTAGTCCTGCTGTGAGAGGGGACAAAGAACGCCATCGCGGCTTGTTGTGAGCTAATCCACACGGGCGGTGACCACCCGCCCGTACGGGTGATTCATGCCGATATGCGGCTTCGTTCCGAGCGGCGCCCGCGACGCGCAGGCCGGTTGATTGACCGCGCGACACCGTGGACTAAAGTGACGCGAAGCGGGAGGCGAGGCCCTCCCCGCTGGACTGTTTTCCCTGGAAACCCGGCGACTTTCCGGCGTTTCCCCACGTGCGCGGCGCGTACGTACGGCTCGGCCTCCTCCCGCTCCCGGTCGGCTGACGCCTCTCATCCGGCGCCAGCAGGCCTCCCCTTCCCGAGCGGGTGGGGACCCGGCGGTGCGTACGGCCGCGCCGGACCTGAGAGGGCCCGGAATGCAAGGGCGCGAAGCGCTTCCGACCGAGGACGGCAGCGAGCGACCGGAGGGACGGAACCGGCACGTCCCGGTCATGCTCCGACGGTGTCTGGACATGCTCGCCCCGGCCCTCACCGAGCCCGGAGCCGTGGTCGTCGACTGCACGCTCGGGCTCGGCGGTCACAGCGAGGCACTGCTCACCCGGTTCCCCGACGCACGGCTCGTCGCCCTGGACCGCGACAAGGAGGCGCTGCGACTCTCCGGAGAGCGCCTGGCGCCCTTCGGCGACCGGGCCTCCCTGGTGCACGCCGTCTACGACGAACTCCCCGACGTACTGCACCGCCTGGACATCCCGCGCGTCCAGGGCATCCTGTTCGACCTCGGCGTCTCCTCCATGCAACTCGACGAGGCGGACCGCGGGTTCGCGTACGCGCAGGACGCGCCGCTCGACATGCGCATGGACCAGACGACCGGCATGAGCGCGGCCGAGGTCCTCAACACCTACCCGCCCGGTGAACTCGTGCGCATCCTGCGCGCGTACGGCGAGGAGAAGCAGGCCAAGCGGATCGTCTCCGCGGTCGTGCGCGAGCGCGAGAAGGAGCCGTTCACCAACAGCGCCCGTCTCGTCGAGCTGATCCGCGACGCGCTGCCCCAGGCGGCCAAGCGCACCGGCGGCAACCCCGCGAAGCGGACCTTCCAGGCGCTGCGCATCGAGGTCAACGGCGAACTGAGCGTTCTGGAGCGGGCCGTTCCCGCGGCGGTGAAGACGCTGGCCGTCGGCGGCCGCATCGCCGTGCTGTCGTACCACTCGCTGGAGGACCGGCTCGTCAAGCAGGTGTTCGCGGCCGGCGCCGCCAACACCGCGCCGCCCGGACTGCCCGTCGTCCCCGAGCGGTACCAGCCCCGGCTCAAGCTCCTCACCCGCGGTGCCGAACTTCCCACCGAGGAAGAGGTCGCCGAGAACCGGCGAGCGGCACCCGCCCGGCTGCGGGGAGCGCAACGCATCCGTGAGGACGCCGCCGAGTGAGGCGCGGGGAGAAGGAGGGCGAGTGAGCGGAAAACCCGAACTCAAGGGGAGGGCCGCCCGGCTCGCGCGGCTTCTGCCGGCCGGCGCCGGACAGGCGGCCCGCACCCCCTTCGTCCTGCTGGTCGTCCTCCTGCTCGGCGGCGGCCTCATCGGACTCCTGGTCCTGAACTCGGCGCTCAGCGAGGGCGCGTTCCGCCTCGACGACCTGCAGAAGGACACCAAGAGCCTGACCGACGAGGAGCAGGCGCTGCAGCGCGACGTGGACGCCTACTCCGCTCCCGACGCCCTCCAGCGCCGCGCCCGTGAACTCGGCATGGTCCCCGGCGGCGACCCGGCCTTCCTCAACCCGGACGGCACGATCCTGGGCGTCCCCGGGTCCGCCGCCCGGCAGTCCGCGGCGCGGACCCCGGTGACCCCGCCGCCCGAGGTGCTCGCCCCGGTCACGGCCGCACCGGCGAGCCCCGCCGCGACGCCCGCCCCCGGGCAGTCCTCCCCGGGCCCGCTCACCACCCGGGCCCCCGCCCCGTCCACACAGCCCTCCACGATCCCCGGCAGGTGACGGAAGTGTCCGACAGGGAACCGCCCCGCCGCCGAGTGCCCGGACCCGCCCGGCCCGTACGACCCGGAGGCCAACGCCGACCGGGCCCCGGCGGCCGGCCCGTGCGCCGGCCGGCCTCGCGCCGCCCCGAGGGCCCGCGCGTCATCCGGCTCGGCAGCCCGCGCCCCCGGCTGCGCATGGTGAGCCTCGCGCTGACGCTCGTGATGATCGCGTTCGTCGTGCGGCTCCTCCAGGTCCAGGCCGTGGACGCGAGCACCTACGCGGCGAAGGCCGAGCAGAACCGGTACGTCGGGCGCACACTGGCCGCCGTCCGCGGTGGGATCACCGACCGCGACGGCATCGAACTGGCCACCAGCGTCGACGCGTACGACATCACCGCGGACCCGACGATGTTCACGCGGCAGGCGACCAAGGTGACGGACGCGCCCGAGCAGGCCGCGGCGCTGCTCGGCCCGATCATCGGCCAGGACACCGACACCGTCGCCAAGAAGCTGCGCGCGAAGAACACCCGCTACACGCTCCTCGCACACCGGCGCACCCCGCAGGTCTGGCAGCAGATCAAGGACCTGAAGAGCACGCTCGCGACCAAGGCGGAGACCGACAAGGCCACCGTCAACGTCCTCGCCGGCGTTCTCGCCGTGCCGGCCAGCAAGCGCGTGTACCCGAACGGCGAGCTCGCCGCCGGGATACTGGGCTGGGTCAACGCCGACGGCAAGGGCGGCGGCGGCGTCGAGCAGCAGCTCGACAAGGAGCTGTCCGGCAAGGACGGCAAGATCCGCTACGCCCAGTCCGGCGGCCGCCAGGTGCCGACCGTGGGCTCCACCGAGACGCCCGCCGTGGCCGGCTCGGACGTCGAGCTGACCATCGACCGGGACATCCAGTGGGCGGCGCAGGACGCCATCACCGAGCAGGTGAAGGAGTCCCGGGCGGACCGCGGCTACGTGATAGTGCAGGACACCCGGACCGGCCAGGTCCTCGCCATGGCCAACTCGCCCGGCTTCGACCCCAACGACCTCACCCAGGCCAACGCGGCGGCGATGGGCAACGCGGCCCTCCAGGACGCCTACGAACCCGGCTCCACCGCCAAGCTGATGTCGATGGCCGCCGTCCTGGAGGAGAACGCGGCGACGCCCACCACCCATGTCGTGGTGCCCAACCGCCTGCACCGCGGCGACCGGCTCTTCCAGGACGACATCGACCACGCCACCTGGCACCTGACGCTCAACGGCGTCCTCGCCAAGTCCAGCAACATCGGCACCATCCTGGCGACCGGGCAGCTCGGCAAGACCCAGAAGCAGGCCAACCGGGTCCTCTACTCGTACCTGCGCAAATTCGGCATCGGCAGCCACACCGGACTCGGCTTCCCCGGCGAGACGGCGGGCATCCTCGCGCCCCCGGACACCTGGTCGACCTCGCAGCAGTACACGATTCCCTTCGGCCAGGGCGTCTCGATCAACGCGATGCAGGCCGCGTCGGTCTACTCGACGATCGCCAACGGCGGCGTCCGGATCGAACCGACGCTGGTGCGCGGCGCGAAGGGTCCCGACGGGCGCTTCACCCCCGCCGCCGAGCCCAAGAAGACCCGGGTCGTCAGCGAGAAGACGGCGAAGACCCTCGCGCAGATGCTGGAGTCCGTGGTGGACGACGAGCAGGGCACGGGCATCAAGGCGCGCATCCCCGGGTACCGGGTCGCGGGCAAGACGGGTACGGCCAACCGCGTGGATCCCGCCACCGGCAAGTACCACGGCTACACCTCGTCGTTCGCCGGGTTCGCGCCCGCGGACAAGCCCCGCATCACCGTGTACTGCGCGATCCAGAACGCCACCAAGGGCAGCTACTTCGGCGGCCAGATCTGCGGCCCCGTCTACAAGCAGGTCATGGAGTTCGCCCTGAAGACCCTCCAGGTCCCGCCCACCGGCGCCCAGGCCGCCCGACTCCCCGTCACCTACACACCGTGACCGCCCCCGGCCGCACGCCCCGACCGGCCCCCACGCACAACGGACCAGGAACCACTCGTGACAACGATCACCCCGGACCCCGGGAACCGCTCCTCATCGCAGGACCCGTCCCCGCCCTCGCTTCGCCCCGGCGGGGGTGCGCCCGGTACGCTCACCGCCGTGCCAACCGCTGATCAGTCCCAAACCCCCCAGAAGGGCGTTCCTGTGACATATCCGGGGCCGCCGCGACCGGTTCACGTCTCCGCCACACACCTCGGAGAACTGGCCGGTCAACTGGGCGCCGAGAAGCCGGGGAGCGACGCGGAGGTCACGGGCATCACCCATGACTCCCGCGCGGTGCGCCCCGGTGACGTGTACGCCGCCCTGCCCGGGGCGCGTCTGCACGGCGCCGACTTCGTGACCCAGGCGGCCGGCCTCGGTGCCGTCGCCGTCCTCACCGACCCGACCGGCGCCGAACGCGCCGCGGCCACCGGTCTGCCGGTCCTCGTCGTCGAGGACCCGCGCGGATCGATGGGTGAACTGGCGGCCACCATCTACGGCCACCCGGGGCGCGATCTCCTGCAGATCGGCATCACGGGCACCTCCGGCAAGACCACGACCGCCTACCTGGTCGAGGGCGGCCTGAAGACCGTCCGTTCCACCGGGCTCATCGGCACGGTCGAGATGCGCATCGGCGACGAGCGCATCAAGTCGGAGCGCACCACGCCCGAAGCCACCGACCTCCAGGCCCTGTTCGCCGTCATGCGCGAGCGCGGGGTCGACTCGGTCGCGATGGAGGTCTCCAGTCACGCGCTGGTCCTCGGCCGGGTCGACGGCTGCGTCTTCGACATCGCCGTCTTCAACAACCTGAGCCCGGAACACATGGAGTTCCACTCCGGCATGGAGGACTACTTCCAGGCCAAGGCCCAGCTGTTCACGCCGGAGCGCAGCAGGCTCGGTGTGGTCAACCTCGACGACGAGTACGGTCGCCGGCTCACCGTGGAGGCCGGCGTCCCCGTCGTCACCTTCTCCGCCGAGGGCCACCCCGACGCCGACTGGCGCGCCGAGGACGTCGAAGTCGGTCCGATGGACTCGACGTTCACCGCGGTCGGCCCCAAGGGTGAGCGGATCACCGCGCGCTCGCCGCTCGCCGGCCCCTTCAACGTGGCGAACACCCTCGCCGCGATCGTCGCCCTCGCCGTCGCGGGGATCGACCCGCAGACCGCCGCGGACGGCGTCGCCGCCGTGCCGGGGGTCCCGGGCCGGCTGGAGCGGATCGACGAGGGCCAGCCGTACCTCGCCGTCGTCGACTACGCCCACAAGACGGACGCCGTCGAGTCGGTGCTGCGCGCCCTGCGCAAGGTGACCGAGGGCGAGCTGCACGTGGTGCTCGGCTGCGGCGGCGACCGGGACAGGACCAAGCGGATGCCGATGGGCGCGGCCGTGGCCCGGCTCGCCGACACGGCCGTCCTGACCTCAGACAACCCCCGCTCCGAGGACCCGCTGGCCATTCTCGCCACGATGCTCGCGGGTGCCGCCGAGGTACCGGCGCACGAGCGCGGCGAGGTCCAGGTCTTCGAGGACCGGGCCGCCGCCATCGCCGCGGCCGTCGCGCGCGCAAAGCCGGGCGACACCGTGCTGATCGCGGGCAAGGGACACGAGCAGGGCCAGGACATCGCCGGGGTGGTGCGTCCCTTCGACGACCGCCAGGTGCTTCGCGAAGCTATCCAGCAGACCCAGGGATGAACTTGTGATCGCCCTCTCTCTCGCCGAGATCGCAGCAGTCGTCGGCGGGCAGACGTACGACATACCCGATCCGGCGGTACAGGTCACCGGACCGGTCGTCAGGGACTCCCGTGAAGTGGAGCCCGGCAGCCTCTTCGTCGCCTTCGTCGGCGAACGCGTGGACGGCCACGACTTCGCCGAGGCGGTGGTCGCGGCGGGCGCGGTCGCCCTCCTGGCGTCCCGCCCCGTCGGCGTGCCCGCCATCGTGGTCGACGACGTGCAGGCCGCGCTCGGCGCCCTCGCCCGGCATGTCGTCGAGCGCCTCGGCGCGACCCTCGTCGCCCTCACCGGCTCCGCGGGCAAGACCAGCACCAAGGACCTGATCGCCCAGGTGCTGCGGAGCAAGGCCCCGACCGTCTTCACGCCCGGGTCCCTCAACAACGAGATCGGACTGCCCCTCACCGCGCTCAGCGCCACCGAGGAGACCCGGTTCCTCGTCCTGGAGATGGGTGCCCGCGGCATCGGGCACATCCGCTACCTCACCGGACTCACCCCGCCGAAGATCGGTCTCGTCCTCAACGTCGGCACCGCCCACATCGGCGAGTTCGGCGGCCGCGAGCAGATCGCGCAAGCAAAGGGCGAGATGGTCGAGGGCCTTCCCGAGGAGGGCGCCGCGATCCTCAACGCGGACGATCCGCTCGTCCGCGCGATGGCGTCCCGCACCAAGGCGCGCGTGATCCTTTTCGGAGAGTCCGACGAAGCGGACGTACGTGCCGAGAACGTCCGCCTCACGGAGAACGGACAGCCCGCCTTCAGCCTTCGCACACCCTCCGGGTGCAGTGATGTGACCATGCGCCTGTACGGTGAGCACCACGTGTCGAACGCGCTCGCCGCCGCCGCCGTCGCCCATGAGCTGGGCATGTCCGCAGACGAGATCGCCCGTGCGCTCTCCGAGGCGGGCTCCCTCTCCCGTTGGCGGATGGAGGTCACCGAGCGTCCGGACGGCGTGACGGTCGTCAACGACGCCTACAACGCGAACCCCGAGTCCATGCGAGCCGCCCTGCGCGCGCTCGCGTCGATGGGCAAGGGGAGGCGGACCTGGGCGGTGCTCGGTCAGATGGCCGAGCTCGGGGACGAGGCGCTCGCCGAGCACGACGCGGTCGGACGGCTTGCCGTCCGGCTCAATGTCGGCAAGCTCGTCGCGGTCGGGGGCAGGGAAGCGTCCTGGCTGCAACTGGGCGCATATAACGAGGGTTCGTGGGGTGAGGAGTCGGTGCACGTGTCCGACGCACAGGCGGCTGTCGACCTGTTGCGCAGCGAGCTGCGCCCGGGAGACGTCGTACTCGTGAAGGCGTCCAGGTCCGTCGGGCTGGAACGGGTGGCGCTGGCGCTGCTCTCCGACGGCGCCGAGGGTGAGGTTTCCGCCCGATGATGAAGCAGATCCTGTTCGCGGGAGTCATTGGCCTGTTCTTGACGCTGGTCGGCACTCCGCTGCTGATCAAGCTGCTGGCCAAGAAGGGCTACGGCCAGTACATCCGCGACGACGGCCCGCGCGAGCACGCAAGCAAGCGCGGTACGCCGACCATGGGTGGTATCGCCTTCATCCTCGCGACGATCATCGCGTACTTCCTGTCGAAGGTGATCACGGGTTACACGCCCACGTTCTCCGGCCTGCTGGTGCTCGGCCTGATGGCGGGCATGGGCCTGGTCGGGTTCCTGGACGACTACATCAAGATCATCAAGCGGCGTTCGCTCGGCCTGCGGGCCAAGGCGAAGATGGCCGGGCAGCTGATCGTGGGCATCAGTTTCGCGGTGCTGGCGCTGATGTTCGCCGACAACCGCGGCAACACCCCGGCCTCCACGAAGCTCTCCTTCGTCCAGGACTTCGGCTGGTCCATCGGCCCGGTGCTGTTCGTGGTCTGGGCGCTGTTCATGATTCTCGCCATGTCGAACGGCGTGAACCTGACGGACGGTCTGGACGGCCTCGCCACCGGCGCCGCGACGATGGTCTTCGGCGCATACACCTTCATCGGGGTCTGGCAGTTCCAGGAGTCCTGCGCCAACGCGGCGACCCTGACCAACCCGGGTGCCTGCTACGAGGTACGAGATCCACTCGACCTGGCCGTCGTCGCCTCCGCCCTCATGGGCGCCTGCTTCGGCTTCCTGTGGTGGAACACCTCGCCCGCCAAGATCTTCATGGGCGATACCGGTTCGCTGGCCCTCGGCGGAGCGCTCGCCGGTCTCGCGATCTGCTCGCGCACGGAGATCCTGGTCGCCCTGCTCGGCGGTCTCTTCGTCCTCATCACCATGTCGGTGGTCATCCAGGTCGGCTCCTTCAAACTGACCGGGAAACGCGTCTTCCGCATGGCCCCACTGCAACACCACTTCGAATTGAAGGGGTGGTCCGAAGTCCTTGTCGTGGTCCGCTTCTGGATCATCCAGGGCATGTGCGTGATCGTCGGACTCGGCCTCTTCTACGCAGGATGGGCAGCCAAGAAGTGACCAACTGGCAGGGCAGGAACGTCACCGTCGCCGGCCTCGGTGTCTCGGGCATCCCGGCGGCCAGGGTCCTGCACGGCCTCGGCGCGGTCGTCACCGTCGTCAACGACGGCGACGACGACCGGGCCCGGGCGCAGGCCGCGGAACTGGAGGCGCTCGGCGTCACCGTGCGCCTCGGTGACGGCGCGACCCTGCCCGAGGGCACCGACCTCGTCGTCACCGCGCCCGGCTGGCAGCCCGGCAAGCCGCTGTTCGCCGCGGCCGCCGCGGCCGGTGTCCCCGTCTGGGGCGACGTCGAACTCGCCTGGCGGCTGCGGGACCTGGACGGACGGGAGCCCGCACCCTGGCTCGCCGTCACCGGCACCAACGGCAAGACCACCACCGTGCAGATGCTCGCCTCCATCCTGAAGGCGGCGGGCCTGCGCACGGCCGCGGTCGGCAACATCGGCGTCTCCCTGCTCGACGCGGTCCTCGGCGAGGAGAAGTACGACGTCCTCGCCGTCGAACTCTCCAGCTACCAGCTGCACTGGGCGCCCTCGCTGCGCGCCCACTCCGCCGTGGTGCTCAACCTCGCGCCGGACCACCTCGACTGGCACGGCTCCATGGAGGCGTACGCCGCCGACAAGGGCCGCGTGTACGAGGGCAATCGGGTCGCCTGCGTCTACAACGTGGCCGACAAGGCCACCGAGGACCTGGTGCGCGAGGCCGACGTCGAGGAGGGCTGCCGGGCGATCGGCTTCACCCTCGGCGCGCCCGGACCCTCCCAACTCGGCGTCGTCGACGGCATCCTGGTCGACCGCGCCTTCGTCGAGAACCGGCAGAAGAACGCCCAGGAGCTGGCCGAGGTCTCCGACGTCCGGCCGGCCGCCCCGCACAACATCGCCAACGCCCTTGCCGCGGCGGCCCTGGCACGCGCCTACGGGGTGCCTCCCCGGGCCGTACGGGACGGGCTGCGGGACTTCACCCCCGACGCCCACCGCATCGCGCACGTGGCCGACGTGGACGAGGTCGCCTACGTCGACGACTCCAAGGCGACCAACACGCATGCCGCGGAAGCCTCCTTGGCGGCCTACGAGTCGATCGTGTGGATCGCCGGCGGTCTCGCCAAGGGCGCGACCTTCGACGAACTCGTCAGCAAGTCGGCGAAGCGGCTCCGCGGCGCCGTCCTGATCGGCGCGGATCGCGCTCTGATCCGCGAAGCCCTGGCGCGACACGCCCCGGAAGTACCCGTCGTCGACCTCGACCGGACCGACACTGGGGCGATGCTCGCGGCTGTCCGGGAGGCCAAGGGGCTCGCCCGGGCCGGCGATACGGTGCTGTTGGCGCCGGCCTGTGCGTCCATGGACATGTTCGCCAACTACAACAAGCGCGGTGACGCGTTCGCGGAGGCGGTTCGCGAACTCGGCGCCTGACCCCGGCCGGCTCGCCGGGCGAACCTGGGAGGGACGGACGCGTGACATCGCTGTGGCCCGGAGACGCCGATGCCGACTAGCCGTACCGGACGACCTCCCGTGCAGCGGGCGGCCCGGCGCCCCGCCCTCGCCCGCACCCCCCACGACAACCCCGCGGGCCGGTTCGTCACACGCGCCCGCAGGGCCTGGGACCGGCCCCTGACCGCGTACTACCTGATCCTCGGCGGCAGCCTGCTGATCACCGTGCTGGGCCTCGTGATGGTCTACTCGGCCTCGCAGATCACCGCGCTCCAGCTGTCGTTGCCCGGGTCGTACTTCTTCCGCAAGCAGTTCCTGGCCGCCGTGATCGGCGGGGTGCTCATGCTGGTCGCCTCACGGATGCCGGTGAAGCTGCACCGGGCCCTGGCCTACCCGATGCTGGCGGGTGCCGTCTTCCTGATGGCCCTGGTCCAGGTCCCCGGCATAGGGGTCGAGATCAACGGCAACCAGAACTGGATCTCCCTCGGCGGTTCCTTCCAGATCCAGCCCAGCGAGTTCGGCAAGCTCGCGCTCGTCCTGTGGGGCGCCGACCTGCTCGCCCGCAAACAGGACAAGCGGCTGCTGACCCAGTGGAAGCACATGCTGGTGCCGCTCGTGCCCGCCGCCTTCATGCTGCTCGGCCTGATCATGCTCGGCGGCGACATGGGCACGGCCATCATCCTCACGGCCATCCTGTTCGGCCTGCTGTGGCTGGCCGGAGCGCCCACGCGGCTGTTCGTCGGCGTGCTCTCCGTCGCCCTCGCCATCGGCTTCATCCTCATCAAGACGAGCCCCAACCGCATGTCCCGGCTGGCGTGCATCGGCGCCACCGAACCCGGCCCGCACGACACCTGCTGGCAGGCCGTGCACGGCATCTACGCCCTCGCCTCCGGCGGGCTCTTCGGCTCCGGCCTCGGGGCCAGTGTGGAGAAATGGGGCCAACTGCCGGAAGCGCACACCGACTTCATCTTCGCCATCACCGGGGAGGAACTGGGCCTCGCGGGGACGCTGTCGGTCCTCGCCCTCTTCGCGGCTCTAGGCTATGCGGGTATCCGCGTGGCCGGACGCACGGAGGACCCCTTCGTGAGGTATGCCGCGGGAGGCGTGACCACCTGGATCACGGCACAGGCCGTGATCAACGTCGGTGCGGTGCTCGGTCTGCTGCCGATCGCCGGTGTTCCGCTCCCGCTGTTCTCCTACGGGGGTTCCGCCCTGCTGCCGACCATGTTCGCCATCGGGCTCCTGATCGCCTTCGCGCGTGAGGATCCCGCTGCGCGGGCGGCCCTCGCCATGCGGCAACCCCGCTTTGGCAGAAAGCGGCCTGCGGTGAGAGGCTCCGCGGGGGCCGCGGGGCCTCGGAGATGGAACACGATGCGACGGCGTGCCTCGGCGGCGCGTTCGTCCGGAGAGCGGTGAATTTCGGTGCATGTCGTACTCGCCGGCGGGGGGACCGCCGGCCACATCGAGCCCGCGCTCGCCCTCGCGGATGCCCTGCGGAGGCAGGACCCGACCGTGGGGATCACGGCCCTGGGCACAGAACGCGGACTTGAGACCCGACTCGTACCCGAGCGCGGCTACGAACTCGCGCTCATTCCCGCCGTACCCCTGCCGCGCAAGCCCACCCCCGAGCTGATCACCGTCCCCGGACGGCTGCGCGGCACGATCAAGGCCGTCGAGCAGATCATGGAGCGCACCAAGGCGGACGCGGTCGTCGGCTTCGGCGGCTACGTGGCCCTGCCCGGCTACCTGGCGGCCAAGCGCCTCGGCGTGCCGATCATCATCCACGAGGCCAACGCGCGCCCCGGGCTGGCCAACAAGATCGGCTCGCGCTACGCGGCCCAGGTCGCCGTCTCCACGCCCGACAGCAAGCTCCGCGGCGCCAGGTACATCGGCATCCCGCTGCGCCGCTCGATCGCCACCCTCGACCGTGCCGCGGTACGGCCCGAGGCGCGCGCCGCGTTCGGGCTCGACCCGAACCTGCCCACGCTCCTCGTGTCGGGCGGCTCGCAGGGCGCCCGCCGCCTCAACGAGGTGGTGCAGCAGGCCGCTCCGTACCTCCAGCAGGCCGGAATCCAGATCCTGCACGCGGTCGGCCCGAAGAACGAACTGCCGCAGGTGCACCAGATGCCGGGGATGCCCCCGTACATCCCGGTACCGTACGTGGACCGGATGGATCTCGCGTACGCCGCGGCCGACATGATGCTCTGCCGCGCGGGCGCGATGACCGTCGCCGAACTCTCCGCCGTCGGGCTCCCCGCCGCCTACGTCCCGCTGCCCATCGGCAACGGCGAACAGCGGCTGAACGCCCAGCCGGTGGTCAAGGCCGGCGGCGGACTGCTGGTCGACGACGCGGAACTGACCCCGCAGTGGGTGCAGCAGAACGTGCTGCCCGTGCTCGCCGACCCGCACCGGCTGTACGAGATGTCCCGCGCCGCCAGCGAGTTCGGCCGCCGGGACGCCGACGACCTGCTCGTCGGCATGGTGTACGAGGCGATCGCCTCGCGCCACCGCTAGGACCGCATGAGGGAAGGCAGGGAGCGTGGCCGGACCGACGACCGCCGAGCGCGGTGAACGGCAGAAGCTGGAATCCGGCCCGCCCCGGCCGCCCTTCCTCGGGCGGCTCCGCCGCCCTCATAGGCTCATCATCCTTATTCTCACTGTGGTGTTGGCCCTCGCCGCCACCCTGTGGATTCTGTACGGTTCGCCCTGGTTGCGGGTGGAACGCGTATCGGCCTCCGGTACACGGGTCCTGACGCCCGAACAGGTGCGGAAAGCGGCCGACGTTCCCGTCGGCTCCCCGCTGGTCTCCGTCGACACGGGCGCGATCGAGGCCCGGCTGCGCCGGAAACTGCCCCGGATCGACTCGGTCGACGTCGTCCGTTCCTGGCCGCACGGAATCAGCTTGAACGTGACCGAGCGGACGCCGGTCCTGCTGATCGAAAAGGGCGCAAACGTCATCGAAGTGGACGACGAGGGCGTGCGATTCGCCACCGTTTCCGATGCGCCGAAGAACGTACCGTCGCTGGAATTGGCCGTGTCCCGCCCCGAGTCGCTGCGCCGTTTCCCCACCGACCGGCTGGTGCGCGCGGCGGTCCGGATCGCCGGCGACATTCCTTCCGCGGTCGCCCGCGACACCCGTGCGGTCAAGGTCCGTTCCTACGACGCCGTGTCGCTGGAGTTGAAGGACGGCCGGACCGTGGCGTGGGGCAGCGGCGAGAACGGCCGGGCGAAGGCCAGAACACTCACCGCTCTCATGAAAGCCGCTCCGAAGGCCCGGCACTTCGACGTGAGCGCTCCCACCGCCCCTGCCTCATCAGGGAGTTGACGCACATCTGTGCAGGCCAGCACCCTGGTTGGGCAGCGACATGGCTGATCACATAGGGTGAAAAGAAAAACGGGAGGTTCGGCGTGTTCGTTGAACGTGCGCCACTTGTCGACCTAGTGTCCTGTTCGGAAGAGTCCAAGGAACAGACACACTGGTAACCCTAAACTTCAGCGTTAGGGTTCGGGTCGGCGTTCGGACCGTCCCATTCGGCATCAGTCGTCGGATCGCGAACACCGCGAGGCGACGACACGTAACTCGAGGCGAGAGGCCTTCGACGTGGCAGCACCGCAGAACTACCTCGCAGTCATCAAAGTCATCGGTGTCGGCGGCGGTGGTGTCAATGCCATCAACCGGATGATCGAGGTCGGTCTCAAGGGCGTCGAGTTCATCGCCATCAACACCGACGCACAGGCGCTGTTGATGAGCGACGCCGACGTCAAGCTCGACGTCGGCCGGGAACTCACGCGCGGCCTCGGGGCCGGAGCCAACCCGGCAGTCGGCCGCAAGGCCGCCGAGGACCACCGCGAGGAGATCGAGGAGGTCCTCAAGGGGGCCGACATGGTCTTCGTGACAGCCGGTGAAGGCGGTGGCACGGGCACCGGCGGCGCTCCGGTGGTGGCGAACATCGCCCGCTCGCTCGGCGCCCTCACCATCGGCGTGGTCACCCGCCCCTTCACTTTCGAGGGCCGGCGCCGCGCCAACCAGGCGGAGGACGGCATCGCCGAACTCCGCGAAGAGGTCGACACCCTCATCGTCATCCCGAACGACCGGCTGCTGTCCATCTCGGACCGCCAGGTCTCGGTCCTCGACGCCTTCAAGTCGGCGGACCAGGTCCTGCTCTCCGGTGTTCAGGGCATCACCGACCTCATCACCACGCCCGGTCTGATCAACCTCGACTTCGCCGACGTCAAGTCCGTGATGTCCGAGGCGGGTTCGGCCCTCATGGGCATCGGCTCGGCCCGCGGCGACGACCGCGCGGTGGCCGCCGCGGAGATGGCGATCTCCTCGCCGCTCCTCGAGGCCTCCATCGACGGCGCCCGCGGCGTCCTGCTCTCCATCTCCGGTGGCTCCGACCTCGGTCTGTTCGAGATCAACGAGGCCGCCCAGCTGGTGAGCGAGGCCGCGCACCCCGAGGCCAACATCATCTTCGGCGCGGTCATCGACGACGCGCTCGGCGACGAGGTGCGGGTCACCGTCATCGCCGCGGGATTCGACGGCGGCCAGCCGCCGGCCAAGCGGGACAACGTCCTCGGTTCGACCTCGGCCCGACGTGAGGAGCCCGCCCCGGCGCGCGCCTCCGAGAGCCGCCCGTCCTTCGGGTCGCTCGGCAGCGTCACCCCGAAGGAGGCCGCCCCGGAGCCCGCTCCGGAGCCGGTCAGCGAACTGCCCGTCTCCCCGCCGGTCCCGCCGTCCCGTTCCTACTCGGACAGCGCGGCCGAGGAACTGGACGTGCCGGACTTCCTGAAGTGATAGGACAGCGCTCCGGAACGAGCAACGCGAACGGCGCCCATTTCGCCTTCACCGACCGGTGGGGCGGAGTGAGCGCCGTTCCGTACGAGGAGCTCAACCTCGGCGGAGCGGTCGGCGACGACCCGGAGGCCGTACGCGCCAACCGGGACCTCGCCGCCAAGGCGCTCGGGCTCGACCCGGCCGGGGTCGTCTGGATGAACCAGGTGCACGGCCCGGACGTCGCGGTGGTCGAGGGACCGTGGGACTCCGCGGACATCCCGTCCGTCGACGCCCTCGTCACCACGCGGCGCGGACTGGCACTCGCCGTCCTGACCGCCGACTGCACCCCCGTTCTGCTGGCCGACCCGGTCGCCGGGGTGGCGGCCGCCGCCCACGCGGGACGGCCGGGCATGATCGCCGGCGTGGTGCCCGCCGCCGTGCGGGCCATGGTGGAACTCGGCGCCGATCCGGCCAGGATCGTCGCCCGCACCGGCCCCGCGGTGTGCGGCCGGTGCTACGAAGTACCGGACGCGATGCGCGCCGAGGTCGCCGCCGTCGAACCGGCGGCGTACTCCGAGACGAGTTGGGGAACTCCCGCGGTCGACGTGACCGCCGGGGTGCACGCGCAGTTGGAACGGCTCGGCGTGCGCGACCGGGAGCAGTCGCCGGTCTGCACGATCGAGTCGGGGGACCACTTCTCGTACCGACGGGACCGCACCACCGGGCGGCTCGCGGGCTATGTCTGGCTGGACTGATGGGGCATGACGGACCGTAAGGCTCAACTCGCCGAAAACCTGGCGAAAGTGGAAGACCGCATCACGGCGGCGTGCATGATGGCAGGTCGTCGGCGTGAAGAGGTGACCCTCATCGTGGTCACCAAGACGTATCCGGCGAGCGATGTGCGGATTCTCTCGGAACTCGGTGTGCGGCATGTCGCCGAGAACCGGGACCAGGACGCGGCGCCCAAGGCGGCGGAATGCTCCGATCTGCCCCTCACATGGCATTTCGTCGGACAGCTGCAGACCAACAAGGTGCGTTCCGTGGTCGGTTACGCGGATCTCGTGCAGTCCGTCGACCGCGCGCGTCTCGTCACGGCCCTCTCGAAGGAGGCGGTGCGGACGGAGCGCGAGATCGGATGCCTGATCCAGGTGGCGCTGGACGCGCAGGAGAGCGGTCGCGGCGAGCGCGGAGGCGTGGGAACCGGCGGGATCGCGGAGTTGGGCGACCTCGTCGCCGGGGCTCCCGGGCTCCGGCTCGACGGACTGATGACCGTCGCCCCGCTCGCCGGTGAGTACGCGGGCCGGCAACAGGCGGCGTTCGAGCGGCTGATGGATTTGTCGACTGTCCTGCGCAGGGCGCATCCGGCTGCGAACATGGTCTCGGCAGGGATGAGCTCGGACCTCGAACAGGCCGTGGCAGCCGGAGCGACACATGTACGCGTCGGTACTGCGGTACTCGGAGTCCGACCCAGGCTCGGGTAACGTCGCCAAGAAGTCGGACCACAGCAGAAAATATGGTCATTTCCGCCGCAGGCGGGCATAACGACCTCGTGGATCGCGGGCACTTGGCAGTTCGTCAGCCGATCCACCACAGAGCGGAGGACTCAGAGCATGGCCGGCGCGATGCGCAAGATGGCGGTCTACCTCGGCCTCGTGGAGGACGATGGGTACGACGGCAGGGGATTCGACCCCGACGACGACTTCGAGCCCGAGCTCGACCCGGAGCCCGAGCGGGACCGGCGACGGCATGAGCCGCCCCACCAGTCACATCAGGCGCACCAGTCCCAACGGGACGAATCGGTACGAGTGGTACAGCCCTCGGCCCCGCGCGACCCGGTGCCCCATTCCGCTTCGCTCGGCGCGGAGTCCGGGCGTCCGGCACGCATCGCCCCCGTGGCGTCCATCACACAAGAACGTCAGCCCCTGGAGAAGAACGCCCCGGTGATCATGCCCAAGGTCGTGTCGGAACGAGAGCCGTACCGGATCACCACGCTGCACCCCCGGACCTACAACGAGGCCCGTACCATCGGGGAACACTTCCGTGAAGGCACCCCGGTGATCATGAATCTGACCGAGATGGATGACACCGATGCGAAGCGACTTGTCGACTTTGCGGCCGGTTTGGTGTTTGGTCTCCACGGCAGCATCGAGCGGGTGACGCAGAAGGTGTTCCTGTTGTCGCCTGCTAACGTCGATGTCACGGCGGAGGACAAGGCCCGCATCGCAGAGGGCGGGTTCTTCAACCAGAGCTGAGACGCAGGACCGGAACACCGCAGGGGAAACAGGGGAGAGGGAAGCACGGGATCATGAGCGTGGTCGGGCAGGTCTTCTACATCGCGCTGATGTGCTTCCTCATCGTGCTGATTTTCCGGTTGGTCATGGACTACGTCTTCCAGTTCGCCCGCTCATGGCAACCCGGCAAGGCGATGGTGGTCGTTCTGGAGGCCACCTACACTGTCACCGATCCACCGCTCAAGCTTCTGCGGCGGTTCATTCCGCCGCTGCGTCTCGGGGGCGTGGCGCTTGACCTGTCCTTCTTCGTACTGATGATCATCGTCTACATCCTGATCTCCGTCGTGAGCCGGCTGTGAACGATACGGTCTTGCCGAATGCCGACGACTACGTTGAGGTGAAGAGATGCCGTTGACCCCCGAGGACGTGCGGAACAAGCAGTTCACGACCGTCCGCCTCCGAGAAGGCTATGACGAGGACGAGGTCGATGCCTTCCTCGATGAGGTCGAAGCCGAACTGACGCGCCTGCTCCGCGAGAACGAGGACTTGCGCGCCAAGCTGGCCGCTGCCACGCGCGCGGCCGCGCAGAACCAGCAGCAGCAGGGGATGCGCAAGCCTCCTGAACAGCAGGACCAGCAGGGTCCGCCGCAGGGCATGCGCGGTGGCCCGGGTGCTCCCGTGCCCGCGGGCATATCGGGCCCGCCGCAGCAGCAGATGGGTGGCCCCATGGGCGGCCCGCCCCAGCTGCCGAGCGGTGCACCGCAGCTTCCCGCCGGCCCCAGCGGCCAGGGCGGCCAGCAGGGCCAGGGCGGTCCCATGGGCCAGGGTGGTCCGATGGGCCAGGGCCCGATGGGTCAGGGTCCGATGGGCCAGGGCCCCATGGGCCAGGGTGGTCCGATGGGCCAGGGCCCCATGGGTCAGGGTCCGATGGGCCAGGGTCCCGGTCAGATGCAGCAGATGCAGCAGATGGGCGGCCCGATGGGCGGTCCCATGGGTGGCCCCATGGGCGGCCACGGTCCGCAGATGCCGCAGCAGGGTCCCGGTGGCGACAGCGCCGCCCGTGTTCTCTCGCTCGCTCAGCAGACCGCCGACCAGGCGATCGCCGAGGCCCGTTCCGAGGCCAACAAGATCGTCGGTGAGGCCCGCAGCCGCGCCGAGGGTCTGGAGCGCGACGCCCGTGCCAAGGCCGACGCCCTGGAGCGGGACGCGCAGGAGAAGCACCGCGTCGCGATGGGCTCCCTGGAGTCCGCCCGCGCCACGCTGGAGCGCAAGGTCGAGGACCTGCGCGGCTTCGAGCGCGAGTACCGCACGCGTCTGAAGTCCTACCTGGAGTCGCAGCTGCGCCAGCTGGAGACGCAGGCGGACGACTCGCTCGCCCCGCCGCGCACCCCGGCCACGGCCTCCCTGCCGTCGTCCTCCGCGCCCTCCATGGCTCCCGCGGGCGCCGGTGCCCCGTCCTACGGCGGCGGCAACCAGGGCATGGGTGGCCAGGCTCCGGCCGCGCCGTCCTACGGCGGACAGCAGCAGATGTCGCCGGCGATGACCCAGCCGATGGCTCCGGTGCGGCCCCAGGGCCCGTCGCCGATGCAGCAGGCGCCCTCGCCGATGCGCGGGTTCCTCATCGACGAGGACGACAACTGACGGCCTTGAGTACGCCTTAGGCGTCGGCAGCGTTCAGGGCGGAGCCCCCGGATCATCCGGGGGCTCCGCCCTTTTGCGCTGTCCGTGAGGTGCCAGGGCGGGGATGCCCGGTGCGAGCGCCCGGGGGCGACGCGGCGGGGGACGCGTACGGGGGCGCCGGGACGCGGGTGCCTGAACGGCAGCGGTCGTACGAGCGTCCTGAACGGGGCTGCTCGCGCGGGAGCTTGTGCGGGGTGCGCGACGACGAAGGCCCGGGTCGCCAGGAAGTCCTGGCGGCCCGGGCCTTCGGTCCGTACGGCCCCGGAGGGTCGTGCCGGGGTGTTACGCCTTGCGGAGGCGGAACGTCAGGGACAGACCCTCGTCTGTGAAGGGCTCCCCGTAGGCGCCGTCGGCGTCGCCCTGCGCGAAGTCCGTGGCGAGCACCTCGTCGGAGATCAGCGTCGCGTGCTCACCGAGTGCCGCGGCGACCGCCGGGTCCGTGGAGGTCCAGCGGAGCGCGATGCGGTCGGCGACGTCCAGGCCGCTGTTCTTGCGGGCCTCCTGGATCAGCCGGATCGCGTCACGGGCGAGGCCCGCCTGGCGCAGCTCCTCCGTGATCTCCAGGTCGAGGGCGACGGTGGCGCCGGAGTCGGACGCGACCGACCAGCCCTCGCGCGGGGTCTCCGTGATGATGACCTCGTCCGGGGCCAGCGTCACGGTCTCGCCGTCCACCGCGACCGACGCGGTGCCCTCGCGCAGAGCGAGCGACAGGGCGGCGGCGTCGGTCTCGGCGATGGCCTTCGCGACGGCCTGGACGCCCTTGCCGAAGCGCTTGCCCAGCGCGCGGAAGTTCGCCTTGGCGGTCGTGTCGACCAGTGAGCCGCCGACCTCGGAGAGCGATGCGAGGGAACTCACGTTCAGTTCCTCGGTGATCTGCGCGTGCAGTTCGCGGTCGAGCGTCTCGAAGCCGGTCGCGGCGACCAGCGCGCGCGACAGCGGCTGACGCGTCTTGACGCCCGACTCCGCGCGCGTGGCGCGGCCGAGCTCCACGAGACGGCGGACCAGGAGCATCTGGCGCGACAGCTCCGGGTCGATGGCGGACAGGTCCGCCTCCGGCCACGTCGACAGGTGGACCGACTCGGGGGCGTCCGCGGAGACCGGGACGACCAGGTCCTGCCAGACCCGCTCGGTGATGAACGGGGTCAGCGGGGCCATCAGCCGCGTGACCGTCTCCACGACCTCGTGCAGGGTGCGCAGCGCGGCCTTGTCGCCCTGCCAGAAGCGGCGGCGGGACCGGCGCACGTACCAGTTGGAGAGGTCGTCGACGAACGCCGACAGAAGCTTGCCGGCGCGCTGGGTGTCGTAGGCCTCCAGCGCCTGCGTCACCTGGTCGGTGAGCGCGTGCAGTTCGGAGAGCAGCCAGCGGTCGAGGACCGGACGGTCGGCCGGGGCCGGATCGGCCTCGCTGGGCGCCCAGCCGGCGGTGCGGGCGTACAGCGCCTGGAAGGCGACGGTGTTCCAGTACGTGAGGAGCGTCTTGCGGACGACCTCCTGGATCGTGCCGTGGCCCACGCGGCGTGCCGCCCACGGGGAGCCGCCGGCCGCCATGAACCAGCGCACGGCGTCGGCGCCGTGCTGGTCCATCAGCGGGATCGGCTGCAGGATGTTGCCCAGGTGCTTGGACATCTTGCGGCCGTCCTCGGCGAGGATGTGGCCGAGGCACACGACGTTCTCGTACGAGGACTTGTCGAAGACCAGCGTGCCGACGGCCATCAGCGTGTAGAACCAGCCGCGGGTCTGGTCGATGGCCTCGCTGATGAACTGCGCCGGGTAGCGGCTCTCGAACAGTTCCTTGTTCTTGTACGGGTAGCCCCACTGCGCGAACGGCATCGAACCCGAGTCGTACCAGGCGTCGATGACCTCCGGGACGCGGGTCGCGGTCAGACCGCAGCCGCCCTCCGGGCACGGGAAGGTGACCGCGTCGATGAACGGGCGGTGCGGGTCCAGGTCCGACTGGTCGCTGCCGGTCAGCTCGCTCAGCTCGGCGCGCGAGCCGACGCAGGTGACGTGGCCCTCCTCGCAGCGCCACAACGGGAGCGGGGTGCCCCAGTAGCGGCTGCGGGAGAGCGCCCAGTCGATGTTGTTGTTCAGCCAGTCGCCGAAGCGGCCGTGCTTGACGGACTCCGGGAACCAGTTGGTCCCCTCGTTCTCCTCGAGGAGGCGGTCCTTGACGGCGGTGGTGCGGATGTACCAGGACGGCTGCGCGTAGTACAGCAGCGCGGTGTGGCAGCGCCAGCAGTGCGGGTAACTGTGCTCGTACGGAACGTGCTTGAAGAGCAGGCCGCGGCTCTGGAGGTCCTCGGTGAGCTTCTCGTCCGCCTTCTTGAAGAAGACACCGCCCACCAGGGGGACGCTCTCCTCGAAGGTGCCGTTCGGGCGGATCGGGTTCACCACGGGCAGGCCGTACGCGCGGCACACCTTGAGGTCGTCCTCACCGAAGGCGGGGGACTGGTGGACCAGACCCGTACCGTCCTCGGTCGTCACGTACTCGGCGTTGACCACGAAGTGCGCCGCTTCGGGGAACTCGATGAGCTCGAAAGGACGTTGGTAGGTCCAGCGCTCCATCTCGGCGCCCGTGAAGGACTCGCCCGTGCTCTCCCAGCCCTCGCCGAGCGACTTCTCGACGAGCGGCTGCGCGACGACGAGCTGCTCCTCGCCGTTCGTCACGACGACATAGGTGACGCCCGGGTGCGCGGCGACGGCGGTGTTGGAGACCAGGGTCCACGGGGTGGTCGTCCACACCAGGAGCGAGGCACGGCCGGCCAGCGGACCGGAGGTGAGCGGGAAACGGACGTAGACGGAGGGGTCGACGATCGTCTCGTAGCCCTGCGCCAGCTCGTGGTCCGACAGGCCCGTCTCGTCGCGCGGGCACCAGGGGGCCACACGGTAGTCCTGGACGAGCAGGCCCTTGTTGAAGATCTCCTTGAGCGACCACCACACGGACTCGATGTACTCGGGGTCCATGGTCCGGTAGGCGTCGTCCAGGTCGACCCAGTAGCCCATGCGGTTCGTCAGCTCGGTGAACGCGTCGGTGTGACGGGTCACCGACTCACGGCACTGCGCGTTGAACTCGGCGATGCCGAACGCCTCGATGTCCTGCTTGCCGGTGAAGCCCAGCTCCTTCTCGACCGCCAGCTCCACGGGCAGCCCGTGGCAGTCCCAGCCGGCCTTGCGCCCCACGTGGTAGCCACGCATGGTGCGGAAGCGCGGGAAGACGTCCTTGAAGACGCGCGCCTCGATGTGGTGAGCGCCCGGCATGCCGTTGGCGGTGGGCGGACCCTCGTAGAACACCCACTCCGGCCGGCCCTCGGACTGGTCGAGGCTCTTGGCGAAGATCTTCTGCTCACGCCAGAAGTCGAGCACGGCGTGCTCGAGGGCGGGCAGGTCGACCTGGGCGGGCACCTGGCGGTACGTCGGCGCTGTCATCGGCGAGCTTCCTCCAACGGACTTTCTGCCTTCCGTCGGAGGGACGAGAGCCTTGTTGCTGCGGACGCCGTGTTCGGCGCGCTCCCGCGGTACCACCCTCCTTGGCCCGCCCGTGCGCCGTTCGCACCGGTGAGCCCCCTCATTGGGGTCGCGATGCCGGGTCTACTGGCCCCTCAGGGGTGTTCTGCCGGCGGCTCCGGGGTGATCTTCGCGTCGCGCTGGCCCCCGGGCTTCCACCGTCCCCGGGTCTCTCTTGGCCGCGTACGCCGCTACTCGTCCCCATCCACGCTTCTCGCTGCGCCCAGTGTACGGCGCCCCGGGGACAGTGGCCGACCGGTTTTCCCGGTCACCGCCGTGGCCTGCGCGGTGACCCGAATGCCGCGCGGCGGCCGTCCGGATCCCGGGACAGCGGTCCCGGCGGATTACCCGGCGGGGAGCTGGGCACAACGCTTGCATGCCTGCCGCGCGGGACCCTCGGGGCGGGCGATTCGCGGGCGTGCCCCGTTGCCGCGGGCCAGAAGTCGATTTATCGTCCCAGCACGACGCGCGAGCAAGATCACAAAATGTGAAGGGGCCGCGGCCATGGTGGCGAAGAAGACCGCCGTACAGCAGTCGGCGTCCGGCAGATCCACGGGTTCGGCGGCCAAGAATGTGGGTGGGAAGAAGAGCGCACAGGGGGCTTCCGCGACGAGCGAGGCGAAACCGGTGAAGACGACCTCCAGGACAGCGACCCCGGCCGCGACGGTGACCGCGAAGACGGTGACGGCCGAGACCGTGACCGCGAAGACGGCCGACACGACTGTCGCCAAGAAGGCCACCGACAAGAAGGCCGGCGCCAAGGCGGCCGACAGGAAGAAGGCCGCCGCGAAGGCACCGGCGAGGAAGACCTCGGCCGCGAAGACCGCGTCCACGGGGACGGCGGCTTCCGAGGCGGGGACCACCAAGGCGGGTACCGCGAGGAAGCCCGCCGCGAAGAAGGCCACGGCGAAGAAGGCCACGGCGAAGAAGGCCACGGCGAAGAGGACTCCCGCCAAGAAGGCGGCGGCCGCGGCGAAGAAGCAGGTGTCCGGGAAGACCGCGGGTACGGCGCGGAAGAGCAGCAGTACGGCCAAGAAGACGGCCGCGTCCGCGGCCGAGGGCGCGGCGGAGGCCGCGGAGACGACGGGAGCCACGACGGTGGTTGCGAAGAAGACCCCTGGCACGGCCACGGCCGCCAAGAAGTCCACCGCGGTTCCCAAGGCGCGGCTCGCCGCGGCGGAGTCCGGCGAGCTCGCCGTGCGCCCCGGCGAGGACCCCTGGACACCGGACGAGGTCGAGGAGGCCCGTGCGGAGCTCCAGTCGGAGGCGCTGCGGCTGAGCGCCGAGATCTCGACCTCCGAGGCGGCCCTCGCCGGCCTGATGCGTGACTCCGGTGACGGCGCGGGCGACGACGAGGCGGACACCGGCACGAAGAACATCACGCGCGAGCACGAGATGGCGCTGAACTCCAACGCGCGCGAGATGCTGGAGCAGACCGAGCGCGCCCTGCACCGCCTCGACGCGGGGACGTACGGCCTCTGCGAGAACTGCGGCAACGCCATCGGCAAGGCGCGGATGCAGGCCTTCCCGCGGGCCACGCTCTGCGTCGAATGCAAGCAGAAGCAGGAACGCCGGCACTGAACGGCGGGCCGGGCCTCCCGCGCGCCGCGCCGTCGTCCCCGTGCCGCCCGGGGCGCACCGCCGTCCACACCGAGTGGGAGGTCTCCGCGCGCGCGGCGTGGGAGGCCTCCTGAGCACGGGGGCCCGCAGGGGTGTGCCGTACCCTCGTCCTCAGTCAGGAACCTAGGTCGAGGGACTCACTCACGTGGCAGAGGCGGAGCGCATCATCGGTACGCCGGGCATCCCAGGGGCGGCGTCTGCCGAGCCGGAGCAGTCCGACGGGAACGCGGCGTCGGGAGACCGGTCCGGCGGCGACGGGCAGGCCCCCTCCGGGGACTCCGCCCCGGCGTCCGCGACGGACGGGACGGACGAGCGGCCCAAGGGCCGGCGCAAGATCGCCGTGCTCTTCACGGTGGCCGTTCTGGCGTACGCCCTCGACCTGATCAGCAAGATGATCGTCGTGGCGAAGCTGGAGCACCACGACTCGATCGAGATCATCGGGGACTGGCTCAAGTTCGAGGCGATCCGCAACGCGGGCGCGGCCTTCGGCTTCGGTGAGGCGTTCACGATCATCTTCACGGTGATCGCCGCCGCGGTGATCGTCGTCATCGCCCGGCTCGCCCGCAAGCTGTACAGCGTGCCGTGGGCCATCGCCCTCGGTCTGCTGCTCGGTGGCGCGCTCGGCAACCTGACCGACCGGATCTTCCGTTCGCCGGGGGTCTTCGAGGGCGCGGTCGTGGACTTCATCGCCCCCAAGCACTTCGCCGTCTTCAACCTCGCCGACTCGGCGATCGTCTGCGGCGGCATCCTGATCGTGCTGCTGTCCTTCCGGGGCCTCGACCCCGACGGAACGGTCCACAAGGACTGACGTACGCCCCGAGGGCGGGCCGGGGGAGCACCCCTGCCCCGCTCGGCTCGGTCCGTCGCGGGCCCCACGGACGGCCTGCTCACCGTCCCGGGAGCCCCTTCCGCGGGGGCTCCACGGGTACGCGTGTTCGGGCCGTGGTCCGGGGGTGTCCGAGGCGTCCGGCATACTCGACGGGTGAGCACCATTCCCGAGATCCGCACCCTGCCCGTGCCCGACGGCCTGGAGGGCGAGCGTGTCGACGCCGCCATCTCCCGCATGTTCGGCTTCTCCCGTACGAAGGCCGCAGAGCTCGCCGCGGCGGGGAAGGTCTCGGTCGACGGCTCGGTGGTCGGCAAGTCCGAGCGGGTGCACGGCGGCGCCTGGCTCGAGGTGGAGATGCCACAGGCCCCCGCGCCCGTGCAGATCGTCGCCGAGCCCGTCGAAGGCATGGAGATCGTCCACGACGACGACGACGTGGTCGTGATCGTCAAGCCCGTCGGCGTGGCCGCACACCCCAGCCCCGGCTGGTCCGGCCCGACCGTCATCGGCGGTCTCGCCGCCGCCGGCTACCGGATCTCCACCTCCGGCGCGGCCGAGCGCCAGGGCATCGTGCACCGCCTCGACGTGGGCACCTCGGGCCTGATGGTCGTCGCCAAGTCGGAGTACGCGTACACCTCGCTGAAGCGCCAGTTCAAGGAGCGCACGGTCGACAAGCGCTACCACGCGCTCGTGCAGGGCCACCCGGACCCGACCAGCGGCACCATCGACGCGCCCATCGGACGCCACCCGAACCACGACTACAAGTGGGCGGTCACCGCCGAGGGCAAGCCCTCCGTCACGCACTACGACCTGATCGAGGCCTTCCGCGCCGCCTCCCTGCTCGACATCAAGCTGGAGACCGGCCGCACCCACCAGATCCGCGTCCACATGTCGGCCCACCGCCACCCCTGCGTCGGCGACCTGACGTACGGCGCGGACCCCACCCTCTCCAAGCGCCTCGGCCTCGCCCGGCAGTGGCTGCACGCGAAGCGTCTCGGCTTCGAGCACCCCGGTGACGGGCAGTGGGTCGAGTTCGAGAGCGGCTACCCCGAGGACCTCCAGCAGGCCCTCGACAAGGTCCGTGAGGAGAGCTACGCGTGACGGGCCCGGACGGGACCGGGGCAGGCTCCCCCGCGGCGCGGGACGCCTCGTATGTGGTGCGCGTCGCCGAGGAGACGACCGACCGCGAAGCCTGCTTCCGGGTGCGCAAGGACGTCTTCGTCGGTGAGCAGGGCGTCCCGGAGGACATCGAGTACGACGCGTACGACGCCGGTGCCCTGCACGTGCTGGCGGTCCGCGAGGACGGCGTACCGCTCGGCACCGGGCGGCTCCTGCACGGCGAGGCGGCCGCGGCGAAGACCGGCGGGGACCCGGCCGTGGGCTCCCTCGGGCGGCTCGCCGTGACGCGCGAGGCACGCGGGCTCGGCGTCGGCGCCGCGCTCGTCGGCGCCATCGAGCGGGCCGCACACGCGCGTGGCCTGGCCGCCGTGGACCTGCACGCGCAGACCCACGCCCTCGGCTTCTACGAACGGCTCGGATACGCGGCCTACGGCCCGGAGTTCCCCGACGCCGGAATCCCGCACCGCGCGATGCGCAAGGCCCTGTGAGCGGGGTTTGTCCTAGCGGCATGGCACGCTTGAGGTCCGGATCGACCTTGATCGCCTAGACCTCGCCGGAGCGCTGACCGTGGATCAGTTGGCCCTGCTGTTCGTGCTGTTGCTCGGGGCCGTGATCAGCGTCCCGGTCGGAGACCGGCTCGGGCTGCCCTCTCCGGTGCTGATGACATTGCTCGGCATCGCCCTGGCCCTGCCGTCGTTCGTCCCGAACGTGGACATCCCGCCGGAGCTGATCCTGCCCGCGCTGCTGCCTCCGCTGCTGTACGCGGCGGTGCGGCGCACCTCCTGGAGACAGTTCGCCGCCAACCTGCGGCCGATCTTCCTGCTCGCCGTGGCCCTGGTGTTCGTCACCACGCTCGTCGTGGCGGCCGTCGCCAGCGCCATCGTGCCCGGCCTGCCCATCGCCGCCGCCATCGCGCTCGGCGCGCTCGTGGCACCCCCCGACCCGGTCGCCGCGACCGCCGTCGCCGGCCAGCTCGGTCTGCCGCGCCGGCTGGTGTCGATCCTGGAGGGGGAGGGGCTCTTCAACGACGTGACGGCCATCGTGCTCTACCACGTGGCCATCGCCGCCGCGGTCAGCGGGTCCTTCTCGCCCTGGCGGGCCGGGCTCGACCTCGTGCTGTCCGCCGTCGTGGCCGTCGCCATCGGCTTCGCGCTGGGCTGGGCGACGAACAAGCTGATGACCCTGCTCGACGACACCACCCTGCAGATCGGCCTCACCCTGCTGGTGCCGTTCGCCTCGTACGTGCTGGCCGAGGAACTGCACGGCTCCGGCGTGCTCGCCGTGCTCACCACCGCCCTGTTCCTGTCGGAGTACGCCACCGACGCCGACGACGTCATGACCCGGCTCGCCGGGTCCACGGTCTGGGACGTGGTCGACACGCTCGTCACCGGCGTCGCCTTCGGCCTCATCGGGCTCGAACTGCACAACGCCCTCCGTACGGCGGCCGGGCGGTGGGGCGAGATGCTCGGCTGGGCCGGCGCGATCGTGGCCGTGGTCGTGCTCGTACGCCTGGCCTGGCTGCTGCCCGCGACCTGGCTGACCAAGCGGCTGCACGCCAAGCGGGACTACGACGAGGAGATCCCCACGTCCTGGCGGGAGACCGTGGTGATGTGGTGGGCCGGAATGCGGGGAGTGGCGTCCGTCGCCCTCGCGCTCGCCATCCCGCTGGAGATGGACGACGGATCGCCGTTCCCCGACCGGGACGAGATCGTCTTCATCGCCTTCGGGGTGATCATGGCCACGCTGGTGATCCAGGGGCTCACCCTGCCGTGGCTGGTGAGGAAGCTCGGGGTGCGGGCCGACGAGGACGTCGAGAAGGCGTTCGAGAAGGAACTGGCGATGCGGGCCGCGAAGGCCGCGAAGAAGCGGCTGCGGGAGATCGAGGACGCGGAGGAGCTTCCCGAGGAGGTCTCCGAGCAACTGCTGCGCCGGGCCTTCGAGATCGGGGTGCGGATCAGCCCCGAGATGGGGGACGAGGAGCGTCGCGAGGGGCACGAGAAGCGGGTCCGCAGGATCAAGCGGATGCGGCGCATCCAGGCGGAGATGATGAGCGCGGCCCGGCACGAGGTGCTGTCCGCGCGCAGCGAGCCCGGGGCCGATCCGGAGATCGTGGACCGGGTCCTGCGGCATCTCGACGTACGCAGCCTGCGCTGACCGAGGCCGACCGGGCCGCCCTCGCAGGAAGACCGCGCCGCCCTCGGCGGACGACCGCCCGCAGGTCCCGGCCGGCCCGCGCGTGCGGAGCGCGGGTGACCCGGACCGGGTGAAGGGCGGGAGGGGCGGAGGTCAGGTACGGCCGGCCCCCTTCTGGAGCGGCTCGTGGAAGTACCGGCTGCCGTCGTGCCTGCCGGCCGGCACGCCGTCGCTGTCCTCGTGGGCCGTGGGCCGCGTCTGTTCCTGCGGCAGCGTCGCCGCGGCGGTGTTCACGCGGGGCAGCGCGTAGGGGTGCCGATCGGCCAGCCAGCTCATCATCTGCTCGCGGACCGTGACCCGTACCGTCCAGATGTCGTCCGCGTCCTTCGCGGTGACCAGGGCGCGGACCTGCATGGTGTTGGGGGTGGTGTCGGTGACGGCGAGGCCGTAGTCGCGGCCGTCCCAGGCCGGGCACTCGCGCAGGATGTCGCGCAGCTTCCCGCGCATCGCCTCCACCGGGGCGGAGTGGTCGAGGTGCAGGAAGACGATCCCGGTCATCTGCGGCGTGCCGCGGGACCAGTTCTCGAACGGCTTGGACGTGAAGTACGACACCGGCATGGTGATCCGGCGCTCGTCCCAGGTCCGCACCGTGAGGAAGGTCAGGGTGATCTCCTCCACCGTGCCCCACTCGCCGTCGACGACCACGGTGTCACCGAGCCGCACCATGTCGCCGAAGGCGATCTGCAGTCCGGCGAAGAGGTTCGACAGCGTGGACTGGGCGGCGACACCGGCGACGATGCCCAGGATTCCGGCAGAGGCCAGCAGGGAGGCGCCGGCCGCCCGCATCGCCGGGAAGGTCAGCAGCATCGCGGAGACGGCGACCACGCCGACGACGGCGGTGACCACGCGCTGGATGAGCGCGACCTGGGTACGGACGCGGCGCACCCGCGCCGGATCGCGGTGCGCGTTCGCGTAGCGCGAGTACGAGGTGTCGACGATTGCCGTCGTGATGCTCACCACCAGCCAGGCGGCGGCGCCGATGAGGATCAGGGTCAGGGTCCTGCCGATGCCGACGCGGTGCTCCATCAGCAGCTTCGCCTGGTCGAAGGAGCCTCTGAGCAGTGCCGCGAACAGGACCAGCTGGAAGGGGATGCGGCCACGGCGGAGCAGACCCCACAGGGAGGTCTCGCTGTGCCGGTCGTCCACCCGACGCAACAGGAGGTCCACGGACCACCCGATGAGCAGTGCGAGCACGACCGAGCCGCCGACGACGATCACCGGGCGCAGTACGTTCTCCATGCCAAGGAACGTAACCGGCCCACGGCGGTCATGAACATGTGATCTCTGGACGAAACGGGGTACGTCGCGAGGCCTGCCGCGCGAAGGGCGCCCGATCGGCGGGGTCCGGGCCCCGGTGTGACACGAGACACGGCCTCCGTCCTGGGCTGTCGGTCCCGGCTGGCACCATGGAACCCATGGACATCATGCTTTTCCACTCGACGTACGGTCTGCGCCCCGCGGTGCGCGCGGCGGCGGACCGGCTGCGGGCCGCGGGACACGAGGTGTGGACGCCCGACCTCTTCGAGGGGCGCACCTTCGACACCGTGGAGGAGGGCATGGCCTTCAACGAGGAGATCGGCAAGGTCGAGCTGCTCAAGCGTGCGGTGCTGGCCGCCGCGCCCTACTCCGACCGGGGCCTGGTCTACGCGGGCTTCTCCCTCGGAGCCTCCGTCGCGCAGACCCTGGCCCTCGGGGACGAGAAGGCCCGCGGCCTGCTCCTGCTGCACGGCACGTCGGACATCGCGGAGACCGCGTCGGTGGACGACCTGCCCGTCCAGCTCCATGTGGCCGAGCCCGACCAGTTCGAGACCGACGACTGGCTGAGCGCCTGGTACCTCCAGATGCAGAGAGCCGGCGCCGACGTGGAGGTCTACCGCTACGCGGGCGCCGGCCATCTCTACACCGACCCCGACCTCCCCGACTACGACGCCGAGGCGGCCGAGGCCACCTGGAAGGTGGCGCTCGGCTTCGTCGACAGCCTCTAGTCGACGGCCTCTAGCTGTAGCTGTGGCCGGAGGCGGGGGACCGCGACCCGGTGCTACGCCGGGTCGTAGGTGCGCTCCACGGTCTGGGTGCCGCTGCGGGTGCGGTAGGAGCGGACCCAGGACGACGTCGCGTTCGGGTTCGCGCGGTCGGAGAGGACGTAGAAGTCCATCTGCGCGCGGGCGGGCGTGATGTCCAGGACGCCGTAGCCGTGGCGGTCGGTGTCGATCCAGTGGACGTGCCGGTTGGCCGCGCGGATGACCGGCGAGGCGAGGGCGGAGACGGTGCCCTCGGGGACCTTGACGATGTCGTCGAGGTTGTCGGAGGTCATCGAGGTGACCACGAACTCGGTCGCGGCGGAGGCCGACAGGGGGTAGGTACCGGCGTCCACCGGCACGTCGTTGGCCCAGGCCATGTGGATGTCGCCGGTCAGGAACACCGTGTTGCGGATCGCGTTGGAGCGCAGGTGCGCGAGCAGTTCGCGGCGGTCGTCGGTGTAGCCGTCCCACTGATCGGTGTTGAGGGCGATGCCCTCCTGCGGCAGTCCGAGCAGCTTCGCGAGCGGCTTCAGCAGGTCGGCGGAGAGCGCCCCCACCGCGAACGGCGAGATCATCACCGAGTTGCCGACCAGTCGCCAGGTGGTGTCCGAGGCCTTGAGCCCGGTCTTCAGCCAGTCGAGCTGCGCGCGGCCGGTGATCGTACGGTCCGGGTCGTCGACCGAGCCGCTGGCCGTGGACGCCTGCTGCGACCGGAAGGAACGCAGGTCGAGCAGCGAGAGGTCCGCCAGCTTGCCGAAGCGCAGCCGGCGGTAGGTGGTGCCGGCTATCGCCGGGCGGACCGGCATCCACTCGAAGTACGCCTGCTTGGCCGCGGACTGACGGGCCGACCAGGTGCCCTCGGCGCCCTCGGTGTGATTGACGGCACCGCCCGACCAGGAGTTGTCGGCGAACTCGTGGTCGTCCCAGATCGCGACGACGGGCGCCTTGTGGTGCAGGGCCTGCAGATCCGGGTCGGTCTTGTAACGGCCGTGCCGGGTGCGGTAGTCGGCGAGGGTGATGATCTCGTTGGCCGGGGCGTGCGGCCGGACGACCGTGCCCCGGGTGCCGTACTCACCGGACTTGTACTCGTAGATGTAGTCGCCCAGGTGCAGCCAGGCGTCGAGGTCGCCGCGGGCCGCGAGGTGCCGGTACGCCGAGAAGTAGCCAGCCTCCCAGTTGGCGCAGGAGACCACGCCGAAGCGCAGGCCGGGGACCGCCGCGTCCGCCGCCGGCGCGGTGCGGGTACGCGCCGCCGGGGAGTCGGTACCGCCGGCGGAGAACCGGAACCAGTAGTCGGTGGCCGGCAGCAGGCCGCGGATGTCCGCCTTGACGGTGTGGTCGGAGGCGGCCGTCGCGACGGTGGAACCCTTGGCGACGACCGTGGTGAACGCCTTGTCCGTGGCGACGGTCCAGCTGACGGGGGTGTCCGCGCCGAGCCCGGAGCCCGGTACGGCGGCTGACTCCGGGGTCACCCGGGTCCAGAGCAGGATGCCGTCCGGCAGCGGGTCGCCGGAGGCGACGCCGTGCAGGAAGGCGGGCGCCTCCGTCGCGGCGCGCGCGGGCAGCGCGGCGGCGAGGGGAGCGGCGAGGACGGCGGTGGCGGCCGCGGCCTTGACGACCGAACGGCGGCTGGGAGCGCGGGAGTCGAGGACGCCCGCGGGCTCGGATGATCTCTGTCGACTGGTCACGGACGATCAGGTTACCGACCGGTACAGGTAAAGAGCGGGCGAACTTGTGAAAGTTCGCCCGCTCTTCGCCTTCCGGCCGCTCAGGTCACCCGGACCGCCGGGTCGCCCGCACCGGTCAGGCCTTGACCGCGGCGTCGATCGCCTTGGTGAAGTCGGCGACCGTCATCGGGGCGTTGGTGCCGTCCGAGCCGGTGAGCTTCTTGCCGTCCATCACCAGGCTCGGCGTGCCGTTGACGTCGTCCTTGTTCGTGTTGAACGTCTGGGACATGGCCAGGGCCCAGGCGTCGTACTTCCCGTCCTTGACGGCGCTCTGGAACGCGGTGTTGTTCTTCAGCGCGTCGACCGTGTTCGCGACCTTGATCAGGTAGTCGTCGCTCTTGAACTTGTCGTCCGTCTCGTCGGGGTGGTACTTCGACGAGTAGAGCGCGGTCTTGTACTCCAGGAAGGCCTCGGGGCTCACGTTCAGCGCGGCGCCCAGGGCGCTCATGGCGTTCTTGGAGCCCTCGCCCCGGGAACCGATCTGGATCTTGCCCTTGCCGTCGGTGTCGCCGTCGAGGAAGGTGCCGCCGATGTACTGGATCTTGAACTTGCCGGCGTCGAAGTCCTTCGTCAGGGTCGGTCCGACGGTCTGCTCGAAGGAGGCGCAGATCGGGCAGCGCGGGTCCTCATAGAGCTTCAGGGTCTTCTTCGCGGTGCTCTTGCCGAGGACGACCGTCGTGCCGTCCTTGCCCGTGGTGTTGGCCGGGGCGACCACCTTGTCGCTAGCGACGGCCTCCCACTGGGACGGCTTGTTGTTCTGCACGACCGCGTAGCCGATGCCGCCGGCTATCGCGAGGACCGCGACGAGGGAGCCGGCCACGATCGCCTGGCGCTTGACCTTGTCTCGCTTGGCCTGGCGCTCGCGTTCGACACGCAGGCGCTCGCGGGCCGCCGTCTTCTCCGACTGGCTGTTCCGCTTGCTCATAGTGGTGATCTCCAGGTGGGACGCGCACATGCCGTACGCGGAATACGTGAGGGGGACTGCCGGCGCTCGGGGAGCCGTGGCGCGGGACGGTTGCGCGGAGCCGCCGCTCGGAAGGCGTTCCCCGGGAGCGGTCGCTCAGGCGAGAGCGGCGGCGGTGGGCGGCCCGCGTCGTCCCAGGGAGTGCACGAACAGGCGGGTTCGGGCGGCGGTCGTCCGGCGCGGGGCGCGCGGCAGCGGGCGGGCCGGGGCGAGCCGTACGGTCACCGTGGCGACCGCGAGCAGCAGCGGTCGGAACGTCGAGGCGGCCACCGCGCGCAGCAGCTGGTCCAGGGCACGCTCGCCGCGCCGCAGCCAGGCGGCCGCCAGCAGGCCGACGGCGAGGTGGGCGCCGAGCAGCAGCCAGGAGGCGGCCGGGTCGGCGTGCGCGATCAGGGCGCCGGCGCGGTCGGGTGCGCCCCCGGTCACCTGGGACAGGGGCGTGCCCACGCTGCCGCCGCCGCACAGGACGTCGAGGCCCACGGAGCGCAGGGGGCCGGCGACCGGGCCGCCCGCCCTGCCGTAGCAGACGTGCTGGCCCGTGGTGAAGACGGTGTCGGCGGCCAGCTCCAGCGGGATCAGCAGGGCCGCGATCCGGCCGAAGCCGCGCTCACGGCCCGCCAGCGCGAAGGCGACGGCGAAGACGGCGGCGGTGATCGCGGCCACGGTCGTCAGCGGCAGCGGGACCCGGGACAGCAGCACGTGCGACGCGGCGGACAGCGTCACGACGACAGCCGTGAACACCGCCGCGCGCACGGCTCTGAGCTGGATCCCGGATATGTCCATAGCGGAGGCGAGTCTCCCACGCGCTGCCGTAAGAGCCCCCTAAAGGGTGCCTGTGCGTTACGGGAGCGTTGTGGTGCGAAGACCCGGGCGGCGGGCTACAGGCCCGGGATCCGTCCGTTGCGGAAGAGGTCCACGAAGATCTGGTGGTCGGCGCGCGCCCGGGAGCCGTAGCTGTGGGCGAAGTCGACCAGGAGACCGGCGAAGCCGTCCTCGTCGCCGGCGATCGCCGCGTCGATGGCCCGCTCCGTGGAGAACGGCACCAGCTCCGAGTGGCCGCTGTCGTCGTCCGCCGCCGCGTGCATCGCCGCGGTGGCCCTGCCGAGGTCCGCGACGACCGAGGCGATCTCCTCGGGGTCGTCCAGGTCGCTCCAGTCGAGGTCCACCGCGTACGGCGAGACCTCGGCGACGAGCTGGCCCGCGCCGTCCAGCTCGGTCCAGCCGAGCCACGGGTCCGCGTGCGCCTGGAGGGCGCGCTGCGAGATCACCGTGCGGTGGCCCTCGTGCTGGAAGTAGCCGCGGACCGCGGCGTCCGTGATGTGCCGGGAGACGGCGGGGGTCTGGGCCTGCTTGATGTAGATCACCACGTCGTTCTCCAGGGCGTCGCTGTTGCCCTCCAGGAGGATGTTGTACGACGGGAGACCGGCCGAGCCGATGCCGATGCCGCGGCGGCCCACGACGTCCTTCACGCGGTACGAGTCGGGGCGGGTCAGCGAGGACTCCGGGAGGGTCTCCAGATAGCCGTCGAAGGCGGCGAGGACCTTGTAGCGGGTGGCCGCGTCCAGCTCGATGGAGCCGCCGCCCGGCGCGAAGCGGCGCTCGAAGTCACGGATCTCGGTCATCGAGTCGAGCAGCCCGAAGCGGGTGAGCGAGCGGGCCACGCGCAGCGCGCCCAGCAGCGGGCCGTCGGCGGTGTCCAGAGTGAAGGGGGGCACCTCGTCGTTCTTGGCGCCCGTCGAGAGGGCGTGGATGCGCTCGCGGTAGGCCCGCGCGTAGATCCGGACCAGCTCGGTGATCTGGTCGTCGCTGAGCGCCTTCGCGTAGCCGATCAGGGCCACGGAGGCGGCGAAGCGCTTGAGGTCCCACGTGAAGGGGCCGACGTAGGCCTCGTCGAAGTCGTTCACGTTGAAGATCAGGCGGCCCTGGGCGTCCATGTAGGTGCCGAAGTTCTCCGCGTGCAGGTCGCCGTGGATCCACACGCGCGAGGTCCGCTCGTCCAGGTACGGGCCGCCCCGCTTGTCCTGTTCGAGGTCGTGGTAGAAGAGGCCGGCCGTGCCGCGGTAGAACGCGAAGGCGGAGGCCGCCATCTTGCGGAACTTCACGCGGAACGCGGCCGGGTCGGCGGCCAGGAGCTCGCCGAAGGCGGTGTCGAATACGGCGAGGATCTGCTCGCCGCGTTGCTCGTCGCTGAGCTGCGGGACCGACATCGCTGGGTGCCTCCTGGTGCAGGTGGTGCGGGACATGAGGGAGCGGACGCGCCGCACCCGGGACAAGGGTGTCCGTCCACTTCCAACGGACGAAGATACGCCGGAGTGCCCGGCCCCCGGCGGCGAACGCACACCCCGGATCACGGGACCCCGCATGAAGGTACGGGTGATGCTCCGCGGAGTGTCAGTCGGGCGTCATAGACTTCGACGCTGACCCCCCAGACTGTCCTCAGCCTGTCGCCGATCGTTCTTCCTGGAGGCCGCAACCGTGTCGAAGCCGCCGTTCACGCACCTGCACGTCCACACCCAGTACTCGCTGCTGGACGGTGCCGCGCGGCTCAAGGACATGTTCGACGCGTGCAACGACATGGGCATGACCCATATCGCGATGAGCGACCACGGCAACCTGCACGGGGCGTACGACTTCTTCCACACCGCCAAGAAGGCCGGCGTCACGCCGATCATCGGCATCGAGGCGTACGTCGCGCCCGAGTCCCGGCGCAACAAGCGCAAGATCCAGTGGGGCCAGCCGCACCAGAAGCGCGACGACGTGTCCGGTTCGGGTGGTTATACGCACAAGACGATCTGGGCGGCGAACCGGACGGGTCTGCACAACCTCTTCAAGCTCTCCTCGGACGCGTACGCCGAGGGCTGGCTCACGAAGTGGCCCCGGATGGACAAGGAGACGATCTCCCAGTGGTCCGAGGGACTCATCGCCTCCACCGGGTGCCCCTCCGGCGAGCTGCAGACCCGGCTGCGCCTCGGCCAGTTCGACGAGGCACTGAAGGCGGCGGCCGAGTACCAGGACATCTTCGGCAAGGACCGCTATTTCCTGGAGCTGATGGACCACGGCATCGAGATCGAGCGCCGGGTCCGTGACGGGCTCCTGGAGATCGGCAGGAAGCTCGGCATCCCGCCCCTGGTGACGAACGACTCGCACTACACGTACGCGCACGAGGCCACCGCCCACGACGCCCTGCTGTGCATCCAGACCGGCAAGAACCTCTCCGACCCGGACCGCTTCCGCTTCGACGGCACCGGCTACTACCTGAAGTCGACGGACGAGATGTACGCGGTCGACTCCTCGGACGCCTGGCAGCAGGGCTGCGCCAACACCCTCCTGGTCGCCGAGCAGATCGACACGACCGGCATGTTCGAGGCGAAGAACCTCATGCCGAAGTTCGACATCCCCGAGGGCTTCACCGAGATCACCTGGTTCAAGGAGGAAGTCCGGCTCGGCATGGACCGCCGCTTCCCCGGCGGCGTTCCCGACGACCGCCAGAAGCAGGTCGAGTACGAGATGGACGTCATCATCCAGATGGGGTTCCCGGGGTACTTCCTCGTCGTCGCCGACTTCATCATGTGGGCCAAGAACCAGGGCATCGCGGTGGGCCCGGGCCGTGGCTCGGCGGCCGGTTCGATCGTCGCGTACGCCATGGGCATCACCGACCTCGACCCGATCCCGCACGGCCTGATCTTCGAGCGGTTCCTGAACCCCGAGCGCGTCTCCATGCCCGACGTCGACATCGACTTCGACGAGCGCAGGCGCGTCGAGGTGATCAGGTACGTGACCGAGAAGTACGGCGCCGACAAGGTCGCCATGATCGGCACGTACGGCAAGATCAAGGCGAAGAACGCCATCAAGGACTCCGCGCGCGTGCTGGGCTACCCGTACGCGATGGGCGACCGGCTCACCAAGGCGATGCCCGCCGACGTCCTCGGCAAGGGCATCGACCTCAACGGCATCACCGACCCCTCGCACCCCCGCTACGGCGAGGCGGGCGAGATCCGCGCGATGTACGAGAACGAGCCGGACGTCAAGAAGGTCATCGACACCGCCAAGGGCGTCGAGGGCCTGGTCCGGCAGATGGGCGTCCACGCGGCCGGCGTGATCATGTCCAGCGAACCCATCGTCGATCACGCCCCGATCTGGGTGCGGCACACCGACGGTGTGACCATCACGCAGTGGGACTACCCCCAGTGCGAGTCGCTGGGCCTGCTGAAGATGGACTTCCTCGGCCTGCGCAACCTCACGATCATGGACGACGCCATCAAGATGGTGAAGGCCAACAAGGGCATCGACCTGGAGATGCTCGCCCTGCCGCTGGACGACCCGAAGACCTTCGAACTGCTCTGCCGCGGTGACACCCTCGGTGTCTTCCAGTTCGACGGCGGCCCGATGCGCTCGCTGCTCCGCCAGATGCAGCCCGACAACTTCGAGGACATCTCCGCCGTCTCGGCCCTCTACCGGCCGGGCCCGATGGGCATGAACTCGCACATCAACTACGCGGAGCGCAAGAACAACCGCCAGGAGATCACGCCGATCCACAAGGAGCTGGAGGAGCCGCTCCAGGAGGTCCTCGCGGTCACCTACGGCCTGATCGTCTACCAGGAGCAGGTGCAGAAGGCCGCCCAGATCATCGCCGGGTACTCGCTCGGCGAGGCCGACATCCTGCGCCGCGTGATGGGCAAGAAGAAGGCCGACGAGCTGGCGAAGAACTTCGTCCTCTTCCAGGCGGGCGCCCGCAAGAACAACTACAGCGACGAGGCGATCCAGGCGCTGTGGGACGTGCTGGTCCCCTTCGCCGGCTACGCCTTCAACAAGGCGCACTCCGCCGCGTACGGACTCGTCTCGTACTGGACCGGCTACCTGAAGGCGAACTACCCCGCCGAGTACATGGCGGCGCTGCTCACCTCGGTCAAGGACGACAAGGACAAGTCGGCCGTCTACCTCAACGAGTGCCGGCGCATGGGCATCAAGGTGCTGCCGCCCAACGTGAACGAGTCCGAGCAGAACTTCGCCGCCCAGGGCGACGACGTGATCCTCTTCGGCCTCTCCGCCGTCCGCAACGTCGGTACGAACGTGGTGGAGTCGATCATCCGCAGCCGCAAGGCCAAGGGGAAGTACGGCTCGTTCCCCGACTACCTCGACAAGGTCGAGGCCGTCGCCTGCAACAAGCGCACCACGGAATCGCTGATCAAGGCGGGCGCCTTCGACACGATGGGGCACACCCGCAAGGGCCTCACCGCGCAGTTCGAGCCGATGATCGACAACGTGGTGGCGGTCAAGCGCAAGGAGGCCGAGGGCCAGTTCGACCTCTTCGGCGGCATGGGCGACGAGGCGACCAGCGAGCCGGGCTTCGGACTCGACGTGGAGTTCACCACCGACGAGTGGGACAAGGTCTATCTGCTCGCCCAGGAGCGGGAGATGCTCGGCCTGTACGTCTCCGACCACCCGCTCTTCGGTCTGGAGCACGTGCTGTCCGACAAGGCGGACGCGGGCATCTCGCAGCTGACCGGCGGCGAGCACGGGGACGGCGCCGTCGTGACCATCGGCGGCATCATCTCGGGCCTCCAGCGCAAGATGACCAAGCAGGGCAACGCCTGGGCGATCGCCACCGTCGAGGACCTCGCGGGCTCCATCGAGTGCATGTTCTTCCCGGCGACCTACCAGCTGGTGTCGACCCAACTCGTCGAGGACGCCGTGGTCTTCGTCAAGGGACGCCTCGACAAGCGCGAGGACGTGCCGCGTCTGGTCGCGATGGAACTCCAGGTCCCCGACCTGTCCAACGCCGGCACCAACGCGCCCGTGATCCTCACCATCCCGGCGCTGAAGGTGACTCCGCCCATGGTCAGCCGGCTCGGCGAGATCCTCAGCCACCACAAGGGCGAGAGCGAGGTCCGCATCAAGCTCCAGGGACCGCGCAAGACCACGGTGCTGCGGCTCGACCGGCACCGGGTGAAGCCCGACCCGGCGCTCTTCGGCGACCTGAAGGTGCTGCTCGGCCCGTCCTGCCTGGCGGGCTGAGCGCCCACCGGCCCCGCGGGGGCCGGCCCGAGTGACCTGCGCGAGGGGCGCATCCGGATGCGGATGCGCCCCTCGAATCATGCCCGGGCCTCAGTGACCCGGTGGGCCTTGCTACGGACCCTGGACCTCAACGGCCCACGCAGCAGCCTCAGTTGTGGCCGAAGCGCTTCTGATGCTTACGGGCAACGTCAGCGGGGCTGCCCTGCGCCTGCGACATCGGCGACTGCTGTGCTTCCGCGGACGACCGCTGCGCCTGCTCCTGCGCGCGCTCGGCCTGGGAGGAGCGGTCCTGCTGGCCGCCCTGCTTGCGATTCTTGTTCTTGGCCATGGTGATGCCTCCTGAGGGGGATCTAGGGGCCAGGGCCGCGACCAGATTCACATAGGCTGGCAAGTGGCGCATTTCCTAGAATTACCGTGCGTAATAAGCCCTGTCGGTACGTGCCCTCCCGATTCGCCACGCCGAAGATCGAGTTCCGGCCGTTAACCTCCGCAGGGTCGGGCAGACTCCAGGAAAGCCCGAAGCAAACCTCCCGGAAAGAGGGTGGACCGCGTGGACCGCTGCATCGTCCTGGTGGACGCCGGCTATCTGCTCGGGGCTGCTGCCAGCCTCCTCGCCGGGGAACCTTCGCGCTCCCGGATCACCGTCGACCACGCCGCCCTCATCCAGGGTCTGCGCGAGCGCGCCGAGTCCGACACCGAGCGGCCGTTGCTGCGCATCTACTGGTTCGACGGCGCACCCGACCGCGTACCGCAGCCGGAACACCGCAGGCTGCGCGTGATGCCCAGGGTGACCGTGCGCCTCGGCGCGCTGACCCGTAGCGACGGGCGTTGGGCGCAGAAGGGCGTGGACGCCGCGATGCACGCGGAACTCACCGAGCTGGCCCGCAACCGTGCCTGTTCCGACGTGGTCCTGGTGACCGGCGACGGGGATCTGCTGCCGGGCATGATGGCCGCCAAGGAACACGGCGTCGCCGTGCACCTGTGGGCCGTGCAGGCCGCGGACGGTGACTACAACCAGTCCGAGGACCTGGTGGCCGAGGCGGACGAGCGGACGGTCCTCGACCGTGTCTGGATCACCAAGGCGGTCCGCGCGAAGGACTTCGGCGGGACCTGCGCCCCGCCCCCCGTGCCGCGTCCGGAAATTGCCGCGATCCTCTCCGCGCCGCTGCCCGAGTCGGCCCTCGCGGCGGCGGCCGAGCACTCCGCCCCGGAGCCCGAGCACCACCAGGCCGCCGAATCGCAAAACGGCGTCCAGGAGCGCGTGCCCGCCCCCAAGGGGGTACCGACCCCCAAGGACCTGGCCGCGCTGCGCGGACCGGGCACCCAGGCCGCCCAGCACCCCACGAACGCCACCCTGCGCTGGTCCTCGGACAAGGGCTGGGTCGACCGGCCCGGGGGAGTGGCCGAGCCGGCCGACGCCGCCGCGCTGCCCACCCTCGCGCAGCTCACCTCCGCCGAGCAGCGCTGGGCGGACCGCGAGGAGGACATCACGACCGTCGGCGGCGATCCGTACGAGGTCGGGCAGGTCTTCGCCCGCCGCTGGATGGCACGCCTCGCCGACGCCGGTCATCTGCAGAAGCTGTCGGCGATGTACCCCCGCGTCCCGCACCGGGTCGACGGTGAACTGCTGCGCTACGCGGCCCGGTTCGGCCTGCTCGCGCACAAGGACGACCAGATCGACGAGCACGACCGGTACGCGATCCGGGCCGGCTTCTGGCGCGAGATCGACGTGCGCACGGCCACCGAACACGCACCCGCCGGGGAGTGATCCGAAGCCTCCGGAGAGGTCGCGTGAGGGCCCTCGCGGGGGCCCTGCCACGGCCCCGGACGCATAACGGGGCATCGGACCCCGTACTCTCGTCCTTCGTGAGTACGCGCACGGCACAGCCGGTCCGGATGGGGCACAGGGGCGATGTCGTGTGCGCCGTGCGCGGTCTGACCAAGACCTATCCGGCCGTGCGCGGCCGTCGTGGCACGCCGGCGACGCCCGAGGTCAGGGCCACCGATGACGTCCGTCTGGACATCCGCCGCGGTGAGATCTTCGGGCTCCTCGGCCCGAACGGCGCCGGCAAGTCCACCCTGGTCCGCCAGCTGACCGGGCTGATGCGCCCCGACAGCGGCAGCGTCGAGATCCTCGGGCACGACATCGTGCGCCACCCCGAGCGGGCCGCACGGATCCTCGCCTACCTCGGGCAGGAGTCCACCGCCCTCGACGAGCTGACCGTCTCCCTCGCCGCCGAGACGACCGGACGGCTGCGCGGACTCGACCTGCGCGCCGCGCGGACCGAGCGCGACGCCGTCCTGGACGAACTGGGCCTGACCTCGCTCGCCTCGCGGCCCCTGAAGAAGCTGTCCGGCGGCCAGCGCAGGCTCGCCTGCCTCGCCGCCGCGCTCGTCGGGCGGCGACCGCTGCTGGTCCTCGACGAGCCCACCACCGGCATGGATCCGGTCGCCCGGCGCGCGGTCTGGGCCGCCGTCGACCGGCGCCGGGTGGAACAGGGCGCCACGGTCCTGCTGGTCACCCACAACGTCATCGAGGCGGAGACCGTCCTCGACCGGGTCGCGGTCATCGACGAGGGGCGGGTCATCGCCTGCGACACCCCGGCCGGCCTGAAGGAACGCGTCGCGGGCGAGGTGCGGGTGGAACTCGTCTGGCGTACGAGCGCCCCGCTGCATGTCCCCGAGGTCGCCGCGCTGCGTGACCGCGCCGTCGAGTCGGGCCGCCGCTGGACGCTGCGGCTCGCGCCGGAGGAGGCCCGCGCGGCCGTGGCCACCGTCACCGGAGGCGCCGCCTTCGCCGCCCTCGACGACTTCACCCTGGCCACGCCGAGCCTGGAGGACGTCTACCTCGCCCTCGGCGGCCACGCGACGCAGGGGCTGGTGAAGGCGTGAGTGTCCGGAGCGTGGAATCCGTACGGGAGGAGGGCGTCGTACGTGTGCCGAACAGGACGGCTGCCGGAGTGAAGGGAAGCAGCTCGACGTGAGTGTCGTACCCGCCGGAGTTCTGCCGGGCAGTGCGCTGCCCCTGGCCGCGGACGCCGGCGCCGCTGAGCTGGGGCCGCCCGCGCGGCTCTGGCCGTCGCTGGCCGCCGTGTACCGGGCGCAGCTCTCCCGGGCCCGGGTCGCCCGGATCCCGCTGCTGTTCGTGGCCACCTTCCAGTCCGTGGGCATCATGATCATGATGCGCGGAGTGGTGGACGGCGGCGCCGAGGCGCGGGCCGTGGTGGCCGGGTCGACCGTCCTGGTCGTCGCGTTCGTCGCCCTCAACCTGCTCGCGCAGTACTTCGGACAGCTCAGGGCGAGCGGCGGGCTCGACCACTACGCCACGCTGCCGGTGCCTCCGGCGGCCGTGGTGCTCGGGGCAGCGGGCGCGTACGCGTCCTTCACCGTGCCCGGCACCCTGGTCACCGCCGTCTTCGGGTGCGTGCTCTTCGGACTGCCGCTCGCCCACCTGTGGGTGCTCGCCGCGGTCGTGCCCCTCGCGGGGGCCGCGCTCGCCGGTCTCGGAGCCGCGTTCGGGCTGCTCGCCCCCCGGCCCGAGCTGGCCACGCTGCTCGGGCAGCTGGGCATGTCGGCCGCGCTGCTGCTCGGCGTGCTGCCCGCGGACCGGATGCCGACCGCGGTCCAGTACGCCCGCGATCTGCTGCCCTCGACCTACGGCGTCGAGGCCTTCGCCCGCTCCTTCGGCGCGGCCCCGGACTGGGCCGCCGTGCTCGGTGATCTGGCCGTCTGCGCCGGGGTCGGGGTCGTCTCCCTGGCCCTGGCGACCTGGGCCTACCGCCGGGCAGCCGTCCGGTGACGCGGGTGACAGCCGGGCCTGGCACGATGTCAGGGTGACCGCTCCGCTGACTCCACCTCCGCCGCCGCACGAACAGTCCCCCGAGGACCGGCAGCAACCGCACCATGCCTGGCAGGCCCCGCAGACGTACGGCCCCGCGGCGCACCCCGCGTACCCGGCCGCGTACGAGGCCTCCTACGGACAGGACGGACCCGGGATGAAGACCGAACTGCGGGAGGCCGCCGTGATCACGGTGGCGGTGGCGCTCGCGGGGGCGCTCCTCGGAGTCCTCTGGTGGTGGCTGGCGCCCCACGTGCCGCTGATCGCGGACGACACCGCGGTGTACATCAAGGACACCGAGGGCGAGCAGGCCATCGGCGTCGATGGAACGTTCACTCTTCTCGCCCTGGGCTTCGGCGCGCTGAGCGCGCTGGTCGTGTTCCTGCTGCGCCGGCGCGGCGGTGTGCCGCTGGTGGCCGCGCTCGCCCTCGGAGGGCTGCTGGGCTCGTTGCTCGCCTGGCGCGTCGGGGTCTGGCTCGGTCCCACGCAGAACGTGGTCGCGCACGCCAAGGCCGTCGGCAAGGGCGTCACGTTCTCGGCGCCGCTGAAGCTCGGCGCGAAGGGGGCGCTGCTCGCCTGGTCGCTGACCGCCCTGGTGGTCCATCTGGCCCTCACGGCCCTGTTCGGCCCCCGGGACCCCGACCCCTACCAGCAGAGCCCCTACCAGTCGACGCCTTCCGGTCCCCCCGTCTAGCTCCAGGACGCCGTGCCGGACCGGCCGGTCCCGGGGCTCGCGAAGGAGACCGGTCCCGGCCGGTGGTGCCCAGGTGCGGAGCGTGGGTCATGCCGGACGGCGGCCGTGGTTCGAGGGGCCTTTCCTGGTGCGCCACTTGCGTTTGCGCGTTCTCTTCGACATGTCCCTCGTGCTTAACCGAGGACGGGACATCCGTCGAGAGCTTGCGCACGGCGCGTCCGGGCGGGCGTCGCCGGGCGGAACCCGCGGGCCACGGGCCGCCGTGCGCCCGTGTCAGCCGGTCACGCGCGTCCGACGGGCGCGGACACCGCCTCCGTGAGCCGCGCCAGGTCGGCGGGCGAGAGTTCGACCTCCAGGCCGCGACGGCCCGCCGAGACGCAGATCGTGACGTGGGCCGACGCCGACGCGTCCAGCACCGTACGGAGCCTCTTGCGCTGGCCGAGCGGCGAGATGCCGCCCCTGACGTAACCCGTCGTACGCTCCGCCGCCGCGGGGTCGGCCATCGCGGCCCGCTTGCCGCCCACCGCCGTGGCGAGGGCCTTCAGATCGAGCGAGCCGGCCACCGGGACCACCGCGACCACCAGCGCCCCGTCCACGTCCGCCACCAGGGTCTTGAAGACCCGCTCCGGGGAGACGCCCATGGCCTCGGCGGCCTCCTCGCCGTACGACGGGTGGGAGGGGTCGTGCTCGTACGCGTGGACCGTGTACGGCACCCCCGCCTCCGTCAGCGCCACCGTCGCCGGGGTTCCTCCGGGCTGCTGCTTCTTCGGCTTCTTCGCCATCGGCCTTCCCGCACGCGTCAGTTCAGGCTCGTCGGGCCGCGCGTCAGTTCCGACGCGGGCAACGACGGCAGATTACGGATGATGGCCGTCTCGGTGCGCAGCAGCTTCAGCTCCTCGCGCAGCCGGGACGCCGTGTCCGGGGCCTGCAGCAGGCTCTGCCGGGCGGGCACGTCCAGCATCACGGCGGCCGCGACCAGGTAGGAGACGACGGCGGGCTCGTCCGGCAGGTCCGCGCCGCTCGACAGCGAACGCTCCCGCGCTCCGGCCAGCCGCTTCTGGTACTGGCGGAAGGCGCGCAGCACGCCCTCGGCGAGCGCGCCCGCCTCCTCGCCAGGTTCCTCCGGCAGTTCCTCCAGCTCGGCCGTCAGATACGGGCCCGAGGCGTCCACCGAAAGGAGCCGGACGCGGGTCGTGCCGGTCGCCAGCACCTCGAAGCTGCCGTCGGCGCGCTCCCGGACGGTCGCCGCGTCCGCGATGCAGCCGACCGCGTGGAAGGCCTTCACCGGGTCGTCGCCGAAGCCCGCAGCGGGCCCGCGCTCGGGCACGGCGGTCTGGTCCGGCATGCCGGGAGCGCTGGGCGAGACCTCGTGGCCGTCGCGGATGGCGACGACCGCGAAGCGGCGCGGTTCGTCCTCGGCGATCTTGAGCAGATCGCGCATCATCGCGCGATAGCGCTCCTCGAACACGTTCAGAGGAAGCACGAGCCCGGGGAACAACACCGAGTTCAGGGGGAAGAGCGGGAGCCGGACGGTGGTCACGACGCGAAAGCCTAATGGTCGCCGGAGCGATCACGTCCGCGGTGCCCACCGACTGGATGCCGATCGGGGCGCGGAGCCCGCAGCGGAAGCCCCGCCGCGACCTCCAGACGGACGCCGTCGCGCATCTGCAGGAACTGGCCGAGCGGGTCGTCGGAGACCCTGTCCCACGGGAACGAGGTCGCGTACGGGCCGATGAGGCGCAGCTGTTCCAGCGCGTCCTGCCAGCGGTCCAGGCGGATGAGGACGTAGGTGAGCAGGTTGCGCACCTCGGCGGGCCAGGGGTCGGCGGCGGCGTAGGACGCGGAGACCTCGATCGCGAGGTCGGCCGCCGCGTCCAGCCTCGTCCGGGGCACGCCGGGACCGCCGCCCTCGGTGAGGTACGCGAAGGCCGCGCGGACCGGCAGCGCCTGCACGAGGGAGCCCGGCAGGGCGTCCTGCGCGGCCGGCTCGGCGAAGTCGAAGCATTCCCTGTGCGAGCCGTACCAGGCGGCCGACAGGTACTGGAGGGCTGCCACGTGGCAGCCGTAGTGGTGCGGTGAGCGCCGGACGGCCTCGCTCCACAGCCGCTCGAACCCGGTGTGCCCGAGGTTCGTGCCGCGCGCGTGGTCGAGCGCGATCCGCCACGGCACGGGGTCGCGCGGATCGCCCGCGGCGGCGGACGTGATCAGCGGGCCCACCTCGCGCAGCAGTTCGGCCCGCGCGGGCGACTCCCAGCCGCGCCGCACCGCCAGTTCCGCCCTGACGAGCAGCGCGTCCGGGTCGTGCGGGTCGGCGGCCCGCCACTCCCGCAGCCACTGGTCGCGGGAGCGCGCGAAGGTCGCGAGGCGCAGGGCGTACCGGTCGCGGTTCTCCCATTCGGCCGAGTCGCGGGTGGCGGCGAGCAGCTTGGCGGCGGGGGCGTACTCGCCACGGCCCGCCGCGACGAGTACGGGGCCGAGGCGTTCGTCGGGCGCGTCGAGCAGCACGTCGTCGTCGGCGGGCAGCCCGACGGCGAGGCGGGAGGTGTTCCGTGCCATCCGGGCCGTACGGATGAGTGCGCGCAGCAGTGCCATGGTGTCGACCATTGAAAACCGCAGGTCGGGGCTGCGCCAGAGGGACGCGGTGACGCTTTCGTAACCGTCGTGCGGTTGCTTCGCGCCTGGTCAAGGACGGGCAAAGAGTGGCTCGTTCCGGTGTCCGGTCACCGTGCGGGAGCCGGACCGGCGCCGGAGCGCCCGCGGAGTGGGCGGGCCGCTACGGGCAGGGGCCGCGATGAGCGCGGGCCGGGCGCCCCGCGGCTACGGCCCGGGCGCCTCGTCGAGGGACGCGCGGGACGCGCCCGGGGTCACGCGCCGCCGGCTCAGCCGCGGCGCAGCAGCCGGGTCGCCCCGGCCGCCACCGTCGTCGCCAGGATCCAGCCGAGGAGGATCACCACCGCGGACAGCCACTGCCAGCCGCCGCGCAGCTGCCAGGCCCCGACCTGGCCCAGGTCGATCACCGGCAGCAGCAGGTCCAGGGCGAAGAGCGAGGCGTTCCACTGGGGATGGGAGCCGGCGTCGACCGGCGGATGGTCGGCGTGCGCGAAGGCGACCGACGCCGCCGCCCACAGCACCGCCATCCACAGGGCGGCCCGGCCCGGCCGGTACCCGTAGGCGACCGTCCAGTCCTGCGCGTAACCCCAGAGCTTGGCGGCGAGGGGGAGGGTCTCGCGGCGGCGGCGCTGCTTGGCGAGCAGCACCTCGCGGGCGTCCTCGTCCTCACCGGAGTTGCGCAGCACGGCGGCCAGTCGCTCGTACGGCTCCGGGTTGTACTCCGCGCTCGCCGCCGCGACCCACTCCAGGCGGCGGGTCAGCGGGAAGGCGCCCTGCGGCACCAGGCTCTCGTAGGCGAAGCCGCCCATGTGCAGCGCGCCGGGGCCGGGCCAGCTGGACGCCCGGTCGACCAGATTTCCGATCCGCGCCCCGGACAGCACCACCTTGCCGCGCTGCGGCGCCTCGCCGAGGAAACGCAGCTCCGGTGCCTGCACCCGGCGCAACGACAGCTCCTGGTCCTCGCCGAGGACGAAGCGGGCCCCTTCCAGGTCCAGCGCGTCACCGAACCGCCCGTCGTCCAGGCGGACGCCGCCCTGGCACTCGAACCGCTGCACCAGCGTGCCGCGCGCCGGGGTGGTGCCGCTGGTCAGCACCGGATTGCCGAGGCCGGCGGGGGTCAGGTACACCGTGCGGTTGACGGTCAGCTGGGGGGCGTTGAGGGCGAGCCGGGAGTACGGGTTGCTGAGCCGGCTCCCGCGCAGGCTCAACGAGACGCCGACCGTGGCACCGCGCAGGCTCAGCTCGCCGTGCGACTCCAGCATCTCCGCCTGGAGGTCCTGGCCGACGGTCATGCCGTCGCCCGTGATCGAACGCCCGCGCCGGTCCCGGTAGACCACGGCCTGGTTCAGCAGCAGGTCCGTGCCGATGTGCGCGTCGGTCAGCCGGACGCCGTTGTGGAAGCGGCAGCGCGGCAGGTGTAGATCGCCCTCGGTGTGCAGCCGGGCCGCCTCCAGGCGCGGCACCGCGCAGTCCACCAGCCGCACGGTCGTGAAGCGGGACTCCGGCAGCAGGACCTCCTTCTCGAAGCGGCACCCCTTCAGCTCCACGTACGGCACCACCGTGCCGCCCGCGAGGTCGAGCACTCCGGTGATCAGCACGCCGGTCAGCTTCAGGGAGGCGACCCTGCCCTGCAGGGGCGGCGGCCCGTCGAGCAGCAGCCAGGCGACGATCCGGGCCCGGACGCTGCGCTCGGGCCCCCAGGGATGCCCGCCGTGCGGATCGTCGGCGGTGCTGTCCCCACCGCGCAGGTCGTACACGCTGCCGTTGCGGAAGGCCTGCCACATCCCGGCCTCGGCGGCGGTCAGTTCGTCCGGCAGATCCCCGGTGCGGAGGCCGGCACCCTCGGTCACGGCACGTCCCTTCCTCCCCGGCTACTCGCGGGTTTCGTACATGCGTGCAATGCCCGCTCAGTGACCGCCCGAACGCTATAGGTGAAGGGGATCTTCCGGTGAACCGAAGGTGGCTTGTATCAGCCATTGATACAGGCGTCCGGCGGCTCCGTGCCGTCTGAGAGAATTGTCCCCGTGATCTCTCGAATCGATCTGCGCGGCGACGCCCTCCCCGAGGGCACCGCCCTGCGCGACCTGCTGCCCCGAGCCGACTTCGACGTCTCGGCCGCCCTGGAGAAGGTGCGTCCGATCTGCGAGGCCGTGCATCATCGGGGCGACGCGGCGCTGATCGACTTCGCCGAGAAGTTCGACGGTGTCCGGCTGGAGTCCGTACGGGTTCCGGCCGAGGCCCTCACCGACGCGCTGGAGCGGCTCGACCCCGCCGTGCGCGCGGCCCTGGAGGAGTCCATCCGCCGCGCCCGCCTGGTCCACCGCGAGCAGCGCCGGACGACGCACACCACCCAGGTCGTGCCCGGCGGCTCGGTCACCGAGAAATGGGTGCCGGTCGACCGCGTCGGGCTGTACGCGCCCGGTGGCCGCTCCGTCTACCCGTCCTCCGTGATCATGAACGTGGTCCCGGCGCAGGAAGCCGGCGTCGGGTCCATCGCGCTCGCCTCCCCGGCCCAGTCCGCGTTCGGCGGCCTGCCGCACCCCACGATCCTCGCGGCCTGCGCCCTCCTGGGCGTCGACGAGGTGTACGCCGCGGGCGGCGCCACGGCCGTCGCGATGTTCGCGTACGGCACCGAGTCCTGCCCGTCCGTCGACATGGTGACCGGCCCCGGCAACATCTGGGTCGCCGCCGCCAAGCGCTACTTCACCGGCCGGATCGGCATCGACGCCGAGGCGGGACCGACCGAGATCGCCGTCCTCGCGGACGACACCGCCGACCCGGTGCACGTCGCCTCCGACCTGATCAGCCAGGCCGAGCACGACCCGCTCGCCGCCGCCGTCCTGGTCACCGACTCCGTGTCCCTCGCGGACGCCGTGGAGAAGGAGCTGGAGCCGCAGGTCGCCGCCACCAAGCACATCGACGACCGCATCGTCCCGGCCCTCAACGGCCGGCAGTCCGCGATCGTCCTCGTCGACGGCGTCGACGAGGGCCTGCGCGTCGTCAACGCCTACGGCGCCGAACACCTGGAGATCCAGACGGCGGACGCGGCCGCCGTGGCCGACCGCGTCAGGAACGCCGGAGCGATCTTCGTCGGCCCCTGGGCCCCCGTCTCGCTGGGCGACTACGCGGCGGGCTCCAACCACGTCCTGCCCACCGGCGGCTGCGCCTGCCACTCCTCGGGCCTGTCCGTCCAGTCCTTCCTGCGCGGCATCCACATCGTCGACTACACGAAGGACGCCCTCGCCGACGTCGCCCACCACGTGGTGACGCTCGCGGAGGCGGAGGACCTGCCCGCTCACGGAGCGGCGGTCAAGGCGCGGTTCGGATGGAAGGTACCCGAGGGCAAGTGAGCGGCATCGACGATCTCCCCGTCCGGGACGAGCTGCGTGGCAAGTCCCCCTACGGGGCGCCCCAACTGGACGTCCCCGTACGGCTGAACACCAACGAGAACCCCTACCCGCTGCCCGAACCGCTCGTCGAGCGGATCGCCGAGCGCGTCCGTGACGCGGCCCGCGGGCTCAACCGCTACCCCGACCGGGACGCGGTGGAGCTGCGCACCGAGCTGGCCGCCTATCTGACGAAGACCGGCAGGCACCCGGTCACCACCGAGAACGTGTGGGCGGCCAACGGCTCGAACGAGGTCATCCAGCAGCTCCTCCAGACCTTCGGCGGGCCCGGCCGCACCGCGATCGGCTTCGAGCCCTCGTACTCGATGCACGCGCTCATCGCCCGCGGCACGGGAACGGCCTGGATCTCGGGGCCGCGCAACGCGGACTTCACCATCGACGCCGCCGCCGCCGAGCAGGCCGTCGCCGAGAACCGGCCCGACGTCGTCTTCATCACCACCCCCAACAACCCCACGGGCAACGCGGTCCCGCCCGAGACGGTCCTCGCGCTCTACGAGGCCGCCCAGCGGGCCAAGCCGTCGATGGTCGTCATCGACGAGGCGTACGTCGAGTTCAGCCACGGCGACTCGCTGCTGCCGCTGCTCGAAGGACGGCCGAATCTCGTCGTCTCCCGCACGATGTCGAAGGCCTTCGGCGCGGCGGGACTGCGCCTCGGCTACCTCGCGGCCCACCCGGCCGTGGTGGACGCCGTCCAGCTCGTCCGGCTCCCGTACCACCTGTCGGCGGTCACCCAGGCGACCGCGCTGGCCGCCCTGGAGCACACCGACGTCCTGCTCGGATACGTGGAGCAGCTGAAGGCCGAGCGGGACCGGCTGGTCGCCGAACTGCGCGCCCTCGGCTTCGAGGTGACCGAGTCCGACGCCAACTTCGTGCAGTTCGGCCGGTTCGCCGACTCCCACGAGGCCTGGCGGCACATCCTCGACCGGGGCGTCCTGGTCCGGGACAACGGCGTACCGGGGTGGCTGCGGGTCTCCGCCGGAACCCCGGAGGAAAACGACGCGTTCCTCGACGCGGTACGTGACTTGAAGAAGGAGCAGAGCGCATGAACCGCGTAGGACGCGTGGAGCGGGTGACGAAGGAGACGTCCGTCCTCGTCGAGATCGACCTCGACGGATCGGGCAAGGTCGACGTGTCGACCGGAGTCGGCTTCTACGACCACATGCTCGACCAGCTCGGCCGGCACGGCCTGTTCGACCTCACGGTGAAGACCGAGGGCGACCTGCACATCGACTCCCACCACACCATCGAGGACACCGCCCTCGCGCTCGGCGCCGCCTTCAAGCAGGCGCTCGGCGACAAGGTGGGCATCTACCGCTTCGGCAACTGCACCGTCCCGCTGGACGAGTCGCTCGCCCAGGTGACCGTCGACCTGTCCGGCCGCCCCTACCTCGTGCACACCGAGCCCGAGAAGATGGCGCCGATGATCGGCGAGTACGACACGACGATGACCCGGCACATCCTGGAGTCCTTCGTGGCCCAGGCCCAGATCGCCCTGCACGTCCACGTGCCGTACGGGCGCAACGCGCACCACATCGTGGAGTGCCAGTTCAAGGCGCTGGCCCGGGCCCTGCGCTACGCCTCCGAGCGCGACCCGCGCGCCGAAGGCATCCTCCCCTCCACTAAGGGCGCACTGTGACCGGTCTTTCCAGCATCCTGATCGTCGTCGGCCTCTTCCTCGCCGGCGGCATCTACTCCTTCGTCAAGCAGGACATGCCCAAGAGCCTCATCGTGCTGCTCTCCATCGGTGCCGCGATGTGCCTCGTCGCGGGCATCATCCGACTGGAGGTGTGGGCGTGAGCGCACCCGCCAAGAAGGTCGTCGTCTTCGACTACGGCTTCGGCAACGTGCGTTCCGCCGAGCGCGCCCTCGCCCGCGCCGGCGCCGAGGTGGAGATAACGCGTGACTTCGACACCGCGATGAACGCGGACGGACTCCTGGTGCCCGGCGTCGGTGCCTTCGCCGCCTGCATGCAGGGCCTCAAGGAGGCACGCGGCGACTGGATCATCGGCCGCCGGCTGTCCGGCGGACGCCCGGTGATGGGCATCTGCGTCGGCATGCAGATCCTCTTCACGCGGGGCATCGAGCACGGCGTGGAGACCGAGGGCCTCGACGAGTGGCCGGGCACGGTCGGACCGCTGCAGGCCGACGTCGTGCCCCACATGGGCTGGAACACCGTGGACACCCCGGCGGACTCCCGGCTCTTCGCGGGGCTCGACGCCGACGCCCGCTTCTACTTCGTCCACTCCTACGCCGTCCACGACTGGTCCCTGGAGGTCGGCAACCCGCTGATGCGCCCGCCCCTGGTGAGCTGGTCCACGCACGGCAAGCCGTTCGTGGCGGCCGTCGAGAACGGCGCCCTGTGGGCCACCCAGTTCCACCCCGAGAAGTCCGGCGACGCCGGAGCCCAGCTCCTCACCAACTGGATCGGAACACTGTGAGCAAGCTCGAACTCCTCCCCGCCGTCGACGTCCGCGACGGCCAGGCCGTCCGCCTCGTGCACGGCGAGTCCGGGACCGAGACCTCGTACGGCTCCCCGCTGGAGGCGGCGCTCGCCTGGCAGAGCGCGGGCGCCGAGTGGCTGCACCTCGTCGACCTGGACGCCGCGTTCGGCACCGGCGACAACCGCGACCTCATCTCCGAGGTCACCCGCGCGATGGACATCAAGGTCGAGCTGTCCGGCGGCATCCGCGACGACGCCTCCCTGGCGGCCGCCCTCGCCACCGGATGCACCCGCGTGAACCTCGGCACCGCCGCCCTGGAGACCCCCGAGTGGGTCGCCAAGGTCATCGCGGAGCACGGCGACAAGATCGCGGTCGGCCTCGACGTCCGCGGCACGACCCTGCGAGGCCGCGGCTGGACCCGCGACGGCGGCGACCTCTACGAGACGCTGGAGCGCCTCAACTCCGAGGGCTGCGCCCGCTACGTGGTGACGGACATCGCCAAGGACGGCACGCTCCAGGGCCCCAACCTGGAGCTGCTGCGGACCGTGTGCGCCGCCACCGACCGCCCGGTGGTCGCCTCCGGCGGGGTGTCCTCGCTGGACGACCTGCGCGCCATCGCCGAACTGGTGCCGCTGGGCGTCGAGGGCTCCATCGTCGGCAAGGCGCTGTACGCCAAGGCGTTCACCCTCGAAGAGGCCCTGGAAGCGGTGTCCGCGTGAGCGCCGTACGCCGGGTGAACACCGGCGCGCCCTGGGAGGACGCCTTCGGGTACTCCCGCGCGGTGGAGCTGCCGAACGGCCTGGTGCTGGTCTCCGGCTGCACCTCGGTGCTCGACGGTGAGATCACCGAAGGCGGCCCGTACGACCAGGCGATCACCTCCTTCAACGTCGCCTTCGCGGCGCTGGAGCAGCTCGGCCTCGGCCGGGAGGACGTCGTCCGTACGCGCATGTACATCACGCACGCCCGGGACGTGGAGGACGTCGGCCGCGCCCACAAGGAGCTGTTCGACGCGATCCGTCCCGCCGCGTCGATGATCATCGTGTCCGGGTTCGTGGACTCGCGGCTGGTCGTCGAGGTCGAGGTGGAGGCGTTCCGGCAGGGCGGTCCGGTGGACGAGGAGGCGTCGTGAGCCTCGCGGTCCGGGTCATCCCCTGCCTGGACGTGGACAACGGCCGGGTCGTCAAGGGCGTCAACTTCCAGAACCTGCGCGACGCGGGCGACCCGGTCGAGATGGCCAAGGTGTACGACGCCGAGGGCGCCGACGAGCTGACGTTCCTGGACATCACCGCGTCCTCGGGCAACCGGGAGACCACGTACGACGTGGTGCGCCGCACCGCCGAGCAGGTCTTCATCCCGCTGACGGTCGGCGGCGGTGTCCGCACCGCCGAGGACGTCGACAGGCTGCTGCGGGCCGGCGCCGACAAGGTGGGCGTCAACACGGCCGCGATCGCGCGGCCCGACCTGATCCGCGAGATCGCGGAGCGGTTCGGCCGACAGGTGCTGGTGCTCTCCGTGGACGCGCGCAGGACCGAGAGCGGTTCCTTCGAGGTCACCACGCACGGCGGCCGCCAGGGCACCGGCATCGACGCCGTCGAGTGGGCCCACCGGGCCGCCGAGCTGGGCGCGGGCGAGATCCTGCTCAACTCGATGGACGCGGACGGCACGAAGGACGGCTACGACATCGAGATGATCGAGGCCGTACGCAAGCACGTCACCGTTCCGCTGATCGCCAGTGGCGGCGCCGGACGGCTCGACCACTTCCCGCCCGCCGTCGGAGCGGGCGCCGACGCGGTACTGGCCGCGTCCGTCTTCCACTTCGGGGATCTGCGGATCGGCGAGGTCAAGGAGACTCTGCGGGAGGCCGGACACCCCGTCCGCTAGGCCCCCGGCCGGACTCCGGCACGACGTCGACGGCCCGCACCCGAGCAGCACTTGCTGCCGGGTGCGGGCCGTTCTCGTGCTTCTTCCGCGAGCCGCGGCGCACGGACGGTGGCGGCACCGGCGCACGGCCCGGTCCGGCCGCTGCCCGGCGTGGCCTGCGCCGGTCCGGCCGGGGGCGGCGGGCCGGGAGCCGCCTCTCCCCGGTCGGACGCGCGCGGCCCGGTGCAAGCCGAGGCCGGTGATTCTGCCGATGTGCGCGGGCGGTTGAGGGCCGGACAGTTGCCACCGCAACCACCGAGACGGACCCCGCCGCTCCGCAGCGTGCGCCATCCGACACCCATGCCCCGGCAGCGTCGTGGGCGCGGTGCGGGTCCGTCGTCCCTCACCGAGAGGATGCACCCACCGTGCAGCAGAACCGCGCACTCCCCGCCGCACCCGGCGGCCCCGCCCCGTCCGGACGCCGACCGCACCGGCTCACGAGCCGTCTGGCGCGGGCCGGCCTCGCGGCACTCCTGGCCGCGGGCGGACTCGTCGCCGCCCAGGCCACCGGGGCGCAGGCCGCCGGAGAACCGGTCGTCTCGGCGCAGGCCGCCGCGAACCCCTACGAGCGCGGCCCCGCCCCCACGACGGCCAGTATCGAGGCGACCCGCGGGTCGTACGCCGTCTCGCAGACCAGCGTCTCCTCGCTGTCGGTGTCCGGCTTCGGCGGCGGCACCATCTACTACCCGACCTCGACGAGCGACGGGACCTTCGGCGCCGTCGCCATCTCACCCGGGTACACCGCGTACCAGTCGTCCATCTCCTGGCTCGGGCCGCGGCTCGCCTCCCAGGGCTTCGTGGTGTTCACCATCGACACCACGACCACCCTCGACCAACCCGACAGCCGTGGACGGCAGTTGCTCGCCGCCCTCGACTACCTGACCCAGCGCAGTTCCGTGCGGACCCGGATCGACAGCACCCGGCTCGGCGTGATGGGCCACTCCATGGGCGGTGGCGGCACGCTGGAGGCCGCGAAGAGCCGGCCCTCGCTCCAGGCGGCCATCCCGCTCACCGGCTGGAACCTCGACACCACCTGGCCGGAGATCAAGACGCCGACCCTGGTCGTGGGCGCCGACGGTGACACGATCGCGCCGGTGGCCACGCACTCCGAGCCCTTCTACCAGAGCCTGCCGAGCACCCTCGACAAGGCCTACCTGGAGCTGCGGGGCGCCACCCACTTCACGCCCAACAGCTCGAACACCACGATCGCGAAGTACAGCATTTCGTGGCTGAAGCGGTTCATCGACGACGACACCCGCTACGAGCAGTTCCTGTGCCCGCTGCCGCAGGCGTCCCTGACGATCGCGGAGTACCGGGGCAACTGCCCGCACACCTCCTGACCCCGGTCCGCACGACTCCGTGCGCGGGTGACGGCCACCGGAACCGGTGGCCGTCACCCGCGTCCGCGCCCCCGGGACAGGGCGAGGCCGCCACGGACCTTCTGTGCGGCGGCACTTGTGCCGCTGCACAAGCCTTGCGCCCCGGGCCTGGGAGCCGGCCCATCCGGCACCCTGCCGAGGACCTGTCCGTCCTGGTCAACGGGGGTTTCCGCGCCGGGCCGGCCAAGTGAACGCGGGTCTTCCGCCTTCGTTTACGCGGAAGTAACGTGACGGTCGTGACGGGAAACGCGACTGCGCGAAGTCCACTCCGGGCAGCGGGCCGGAGCGCCTTACCGCCGCCTCCGCGAGGGGCGGCGCAGGAACCGGGCCGGAGCCGCGACCCCGGCCGCCCGGCCCTTCCCGGTCGCCCGGCGGAGCCCCCCGCGCTGCCGGGCGCCACGGCACCCCCGGCCGCCGCGACCACTCCGGAGCCGCCCCGCCGCGTTGCCGACGCCGGGACCGGACCGCTCGCGCGTCCTCCCGAGGGCCCCGAGAGCCCGGAGCGCCGGGACCGTCCGGACGGCGCGCAACGCCGGGTGCCGCCGCTCACCCCGCTCGCGGCGACGGCCGTATACGACTCCGGCCCGCAGGACACTCCACGGTCCCGCGCACGCCAGGGCGCCGACGGCGGGCCCGGAGCCGCGCCGACGGCCGCCGAACTCCCGCTTCCCGCCCAGCAGTCCGCCGCCGAACCCGCTCGCCCCGCCGGGCGATTCGAAGCCGGACCGGCCGACGGCCGAGGCTCCGCGGGCGCGGAATCCGCCGGCTCCGTACCCCGGTCCGCCGACCGGAGCGACGGCGAGAGCGGGTGTGCCCTCGGACTCATCGAGGCGGCGGAGCGGGCCCGGCTCGCAGGACTGCCGGGCCGGGCGCGGGAGTTGCTCGCGCGGGCCGATTACGAGGGGGCGCCCGACGCGATCCGCGGAGCGGCCCAGCTGGTGAACGGGCGGCTCGACCTCCAGGACGGTCCCGTCGCCGACGCCCGCGAAGTCCTGCTGCTGGCGGCCGAGTTGCTGGCGGAGTCCGATCCCGCCCGTGCTCTGGCCGCCCGGCTCGCCGCGATGGAGGCCGCCTGGGTGACGGGCGACGCGGCGGCCTGCTTGGAGGCCCTGGACCGGGGGCCCGGACGGCACGGATCCGACGCCGTGAACCCTGTTCCGGGGGAGGCGGATCGCGAGGACCCGCACCGTCTCGCCGGGCGGCCGGAGACCGACGGCCGGGCAGCCGCGTACCGGGCGGGGATGTCCGCGGTCATGCACGGCGAACTGGACACCGGACGGCGCCGGTTGCGGGAGGTCGTCGCCGGGGCGGAAGCCGCCGGGATCCCCGACGGCCCCGAGCCGCTGCTGCTCGCCGGGGGAGCGGCGCTCGTCGCCGGTGACCTCGCCGCCGCCTGCCGGGCCAACTCCCGCGCGCTCGCCGTCGCCAGAGCCCGCGGACCGTACATCCTGGTCGGCCAGGCCCTGGAGCGCCTCGCGTACGGGGAACTGCGCGCCGGCCGGCACGCGCGGGCCCGCGCCCACGCCGAGGACGGGCTGCGCACCGCCCTGGCCGCCGGGCAGAGCAACCTCGCGGCGCACCATCACGCGATCCTCGCGCTGGTGGCGTCCGTCGAGGGGTCCCAGGAGGCCGTCGCGGAGCACGCGTCCGCCGCCGAGCGCATGGCCGCGCCGCACGGTCTCGCGCAGGCCGCCACCCTGTCCCAATGGGCGCGGGCGCGTGCCGATCTGGCCCGCGGCCGGCTGCCGGAGGCCGCCGCGCGGCTCGGCCCGCTGGTGGGCGCCGGACCGCGCCACGGCCACTTCGCCCTACGGATGCTCGCGGTCCCCTGCTTCGTGGAGGCGGCGGCCCGCATCGGCCAGGAGGAGGCGGCCCGGTCGGCGGTGGCCGAGTTCACGCGCTGGACCGCGCAAGGTGCCGATCCGCAGGCCCCGGCGCAACTGGCGCGCTGCCGGGCGCTGTTGAGCGACGGTGACGGATGCGAGCCGCTGTTCACCGCCGCGCTCGCCCATCACGAGGAGGTCGCGGGCGACTTCGAACGCGGCCGGACCCAACTCCTCTACGGTGCCTGGCTGCGACGGCGGCGCAGACCGGGGGAGGCCCGCGGGCGCCTTCGGGACGCGCTGGTGTCCTTCGAGCGGGGCGGCGCGCACGGCTGGGCCGCGCAGACGAGAGCGGAACTGCGGGCCACCGGTGACGCAGCCCCCGCGGAACCGGCGGGCCCGCTCGCCCTCCTGACACCCCAGCAGCTGCGGATCGCCCGCTGTGTGGCGGAGGGAGCCACCAACCGTGAAGTGGCGCTGCGCCTGTCGGTGAGCCCCCGCACGGTGGACCATCACCTGCGGAATGTCTTCGCCGCCCTGGGGGTCCGCTCCCGCGTCGAGCTCTCCCGCTGGGTGGACCGCGCGGAGAAGACCACCGCACACCCCTAGGTACCGACTGGGCGGTATGTCATCCTGCGGGATCAGGAGGTCCGGAGCACCCGTGTGCCGCGCGTCGGCCGCCGGGACCGGCCGGACCGAGCCGACTCCGGTGGAGGACAGCGATGCAGCACCTCGTACCCGCCCACGGCCGGCCCCTGCCCGGACGGCGGCCCCTGGTACCGGCCGCACGCTCCGCCGTCGACGCGGAGGCCCTCTCGGTCCTGCACCGCGCCGCCCGGGCGCTCATGGCGGGGCTGCCCGAGCTGACGGAACGCCTGATGACGCTGCTGCGGGAGCGGGAACCCGCCTACCGCACGGCCATGGAGGCCGACGTGGACGGCGTGCGCGACGAGGTGCAGCGTTCGCTGCGGCTCAACGTCGGCTCCCTGATCCGGCCCGGTGAGCTGCGCGAGGACGCCCAGCGCTGCTCGTGGGCCATCGGCAGGGCGCGGGCCGAACGCGGACTTCCGCTGGACGCGCTGCTGCGCGCCTTCCGCCTCGGCGGCGGCATGATCTGGCAGGAACTCGTCGACGAGACGACCCGCCGCCATCCCGCCGACGCCCGCCTGCTCGTGCATGTCGCCGCCGACGTCTGGAACTTCGTCGACGACCACTGCGCCGTGGCGGCCGACGCCTACCGGCAGACCGAGCGCGAGCTGATGTGGCGCCGGGAGAACCGGCTGCGGCTGATGGCGGCCGCGCTGCTCGACGGCACCGCGCGGATCGCCGACCTGCCCGCCACGGCGGCCGCCCTCGGCCTCCCCGAGCAGGGGAGATACGCGGTCGTCCTGGCCCGGCTGCCCTCGGGCCGGGCGCTCGCCGAGGCGCGGAGCCAGGTGCGCCTCTCCGGCCTGCGGGTGCTCTGGTACCGCGACCGTGACCGCGACGGCTCGGGCAGCTACGGCATCGTCCTGCTCGGCGGCCACCCCCACGACGGGGACGGACCCGGTCACGGTCACGAGACCGGGCTCCTCGACATCGGCACGGACGCGGCCTACGGGGCGGAGGAGCGCACCCCGGGCGCCGCCGCCTCCGACGGTGACGGCTACGGCGACGGCGGCGACGGACGGGGTGACGGGCGCCCGTGGGCGTACGGACTCGACGTGGACGCCGGGGAGATCGCCCGCCGGCTGACCGCCCCGCCCGTAGCCCGGATCGGGATCAGCCCGGTGGTGGAGGGCCTCGCGGCGATCGGTGACGCCCGCCGTCTCGCGGACACCGCTCTGCGGGCCTGCCCCCGGTCCGGTGGCACCGTCGTGCTGGAGGAACACCTGCCCGCCGCGCTCGTGGTCTCCGCTCCGGCCCTCGGCGCCGCGCTCTCCGAGCGGGTCCTCGGGCCGCTGCTGCGGCTGGACCTGTCCGACCGGGACATCATGCTGGACACCCTCACGGCCTGGCTCGCCTGCGACGGTTCCGCCCAGCGGGCCGCCGGGCGGCTCTACTGCCACCGCAACACCGTCCTGAACCGGCTGCGCCGCTGCGAGCAGCTCACCGGCCGCTCACTGACCCGCCCCGCGGACGTGGTGGAACTGTCCCTGGCGCTGGCCGCGCACACGCTGCTCGACCCCTGAGTGCCGCGTGTCCCCTCGTGGTGGGGCAAGCCCCGGCCGCTTCGGCGGCCGGGGCTTCGCCGTGGGAGGGAGCGGTTCGCCGGTCGAGGCGTGAGAGACGCGGTGGACCGGAAGAAACGCGAAAGAGAAGTTGCGCAATTTTAATTGCGCAACTTCTCTTTCGTATCTACGGTGGAGAACATGACAAGCAAGGAAGACCGGCGGATCAGCGACCTGGGAACGCTCAAGGCGATCGCCCACCCGCTCCGCATGCGGCTCTACCGCGCCCTGCACATCGCGGGCGCGGCCACCGCGTCCCAGCTCGGCGAGCAGGTCGACGAGGCGCCGTCGCTGGTCAGCTATCACCTGCGCAAGCTCGCCGAGCACGGGCTGATCGAGGAGGCCGAGCCGCGCAGCGGAGACGGCCGCGAGCGCTGGTGGCAGCCGGCCTCGGAAGGCGTGAGCGTCCACGACGAGGACTTCCGGAGCGCCCCGGAGAAGGCCGCCGCCCACACCGCCTTCGCCCGGCTCCTCGTCGACCAGCGGGCCGACCTCTACCGGCGCTTTCTGGACGAGCGGCATGCCTGGGGCGCCGAGTGGGGCGGCGCGGCGTCCGACTCCGAGTCGAACCTGCGCCTGACCCCGGCCGAACTGACGGAACTCAACAAGGAGTTGCTCACCGTCATCAGGAAGTACGACGAGAAGGGCCGCGCGGACGAGGCGGCCGGCGACACCGAAGGGCGCGAGAACGTCGCGCTGCACACGTACGGCTTCCCGTTCCGCGCCTGACTCCGAGAGGACCCGGTCCGTGACCACCACCGTCATACCGCCCGCCGCCCAGGCCCCCGGCAGACCCGCCCACCGCGACGGCAACGTGCTGCGCTGGCTCGGCGCCTACACGGCCTCGATGATCGGCGACAACGTCTTCTACATCGCCCTGTCCTGGGCGGCCGTCCAGTCCGGCACGCCCTCGCAGGCGGGGCTCGTGATGGCCGTCAGCGCCGTGCCGCGGGCCCTGCTGATGCTGGGCGGGGGAGTGGTCGCCGACCGGTTCGGGCCGCGCAGGGTGGTCATCGGCAGCGACGCGGTGCGGTGCGCGGCCGTCCTGACCGTCGCCGCGCTGCTCTTCGTGGCCGGTCCCGGGCTCTGGCTGCTGGCGCTGCTCGCCGTGGTCTTCGGCATCGTCGACGCCGTCTTCATGCCCGCCGTGGGTGCCCTGCCCGCCCGGGTGACCGGCCGGGACCAGCTCGCCCGGGTCCAGGGCATGCGCGGCCTCGCCGTCCGCTTCGCCAACGTGGCGGGCGCGCCCCTCGGCGGACTCGGCGTGGCACTCGGCGGCTCGGCGACGGCGTTCGCGCTCGCCGGCCTGCTCATCGCGGTGTCGGTGCCGCTGCTGATCTCCGTACGGATGCGGGAGCCCGTGTCGGCCGTCGGCGACGGGGCGAGCACCGCGGACGTGGTCGCCGATGCCGACGACACGCCCGGAGACCCGGAAGACGTCCCCGCGCGCGTGGACGAATCCGGCACGCCCGCGCGCGTGCCCGACGGCCGGGACGGTCCGGCCGTCGCGCCGGAGCGGCCCGCCCCCGCACCCGCCACCGCCTGGCGCGATCTGCGCGACGGACTGCGCTACATCCGTGGCCACCGCGTCCTCGCCCCGCTCATCGTCGCCATCGCCCTCGGCGACCTCGGCTTCGTGGGCCCCCTGAACGTGGGGCTGGCCCTGCTCGCCGACCAGCGGGGGTGGGGCGCGTCCGGCATGGGCCTCGTCGTCGCCGCGTTCGGCGCAGGTGCGGGAGCCGCCGCGCTGCTGCTGGCCTGGCGCGGCACGCTGCCGCGCGCCGGGAGCGCGGGCGCCGCGGCCCTCCTGTGCGGCTCGGTCGCCATCGGCGCGCTCGCCTACGTGCCGGGCGTCGGCGCGGCCGTCGGTGTCGCCCTCGCCATCGGACTGCTCGCCGGACTCAGCGGAGCCCTGTGCGGAGCACTCCTGCAGACCCAGTCCGAACCCGCCTACCTGGGCCGGGTCACCGCCGTCGCCGGCATCGTCAGCCTGGGCCTCGCCCCGCTCAGCATGCCGTTGACCGCCGCCGCCATCGGCTGGTGGGGCACCGGGCCCGTCTTCGTCGCCAGCGCGGTCGTGTGCGGACTCGGCGGGGTCGTCGCCCTCGGCGTACGGGACCTGCGGCGGGCCGAGCTGCCCCGCTGACCGGTCGCGACCGGTCACGACGGGCGCGACCGAACGGGCCCGGAGCCCGACAGCCGGCGGTCCTCGGACGAAGCCGGCCGAAAGCCCCGGGAGCCCCGGTGTCCTCAGATCCCCAGCGGCTTCCCTTCCTGCAGCCTGGTGATCGCCTCCTTGTCGCCGTCCAGCTCGACGTCCGCGACGGCCTGGCGGCCGAAGGCGAACATCAGCAGCTCGGAGGGCTCGCCGGTCACCGTCACGACCGGCGTGTTCTTGTTCAGCACCGTCGTCTGGCCGTTCGGACGGCGCAGGACCACGCCCGTCGGGGTGCCGCGGCCCATCAGCCGGGCCGTGCGCTCCAGGCGCGACCAGAGGGCCTCCTGGAACACCGCGTCCAGCGGGCGCTGGGTCCAGCCGGGCTGCGCGCGCCGCACGTCCTCGGTGTGGACGTAGAACTCCACCACGTTCGACGCCTCGTCGATCTGCTTCAGGGAGAACGGCGAGAACCGGGGCGGTCCCGTGCGGACCAGCTGGACCAGTTCCTCGTACGGCTTCGTGGCGAACTCCGCCATCACCCGCTCGAGGCGGGGGGCGAGCTGCTTGACGATCAGGCCGCCGGCCGCGTCGGGGCGGCGCTCGCGGACCACCACGTGGGCCGCGAGGTCCCGGGAGTTCCAGCCCTCGCAGAGGGTCGGGGCCTCCGGGCCCACGGCTTCCAACAGGTCGGCGAGGAGGAGTCGTTCACGCTTCGCATGGGTCGACATGCCAGCCAGCCTACGACCGGGCGGCCGGTCCGCCCAGTGGGGAACGGGGCGGATCCGGCCGGGCCCGCCCCGGGGACGGCCACCGGGTCCGGCCTGTGGACGGCCACCGGGTCCGGCCTGTGGACAACGGGCGGGTACGTCCGCGGGGCGCGGCACAATGGCACCCATGACCAGCACGCCTCCGCCCAGCAGCCTCGACCCCGAGATCGCCGCCCGCCTCAAGCGCGGCACCGACGGACTCTTCCCCGCCATCGCCCAGCAGTACGACACCGGTGAGGTGCTGATGCTCGGCTGGATGGACGACGAGGCCCTGCATCGCACCCTCACCACGGGCCGCTGCACCTACTGGTCGCGCAGCCGCCAGGAGTACTGGGTCAAGGGCGACACCTCCGGCCACGTCCAGCACGTGAAGTCCGTGTCCCTGGACTGCGACGCAGACACCGTGCTCGTGCGCGTCGACCAGGCGGGCGCCGCCTGCCACACCGGCGACCGCACCTGCTTCGACGCCGACGTGCTGCTGAAGGACGCCGGGACCGGACCCGGGACCACCGATTCCGGTGTACCCGCCGGGGATCAGTAAGGTCAGCCGCCATGGACCTCGAGACGTTCCGCAAGCTGGCCACCGACCGCCGTGTCATCCCCGTCAGCCGCAAGCTGCTCGCGGACGGCGACACGCCGGTCGCGCTCTACCGCAAGCTGGCCGCCGAGCGCCCCGGCACGTTCCTGCTCGAATCCGCGGAGAACGGCCGAACCTCCCTGTCCTGGTCCCGCTACTCCTTCGTGGGCGTCCGCTCCGCCGCCACCCTCACGGAGCGGGACGGACAGGCGCACTGGCTCGGCACCCCGCCGGTCGGCGTCCCCGTCGACGGTGACCCGCTCGCCGCGCTGCGCGCCACCATCGAGGCCCTGCACACCCCGCACGGCGAGGGCCTGCCCCCGTTCACCGGCGGCATGGTCGGCTATCTGGGCTACGACATCGTGCGCCGCCTGGAGAAGATCGGGCCCGGCGAGCGCGACGACCTGAAGCTGCCCGAGCTGACCATGCTGCTCACCAGCGACCTGGCCGTCCTCGACCACTGGGACGGCTCGGTCCAGCTCATCGCCAACGCCATCAACCACAACGACCTCGACACGGGCGTCGACGAGGCCTACGCGGACGCCGTCGCCCGCCTCGACGCCATGGAGGCCGACCTCTCGCGCGCGGTCTCCCAGCCGCCCGCCGCGCTCCCGCCCTCCGAACTGCCGGAGTACACCGCGCTCTGGGGCGGCCCCGACTTCCGGGCGGCCGTCGAGGACGTCAAGGAGCGCATCCGGGCCGGCGAGGCCTTCCAGGTCGTCCCCTCCCAGCGCTTCGAAACGCCGTGCACGGCCAGCGCGTTGGACGTCTACCGCGTCCTGCGGGCGACCAACCCCTCCCCGTACATGTACCTGTTCCGCTTCGACGGTTTCGACGTCGTCGGCTCCTCCCCGGAGGCTCTCGTCAAGGTCGAGGACGGGCAGGCGATGGTGCACCCCATCGCGGGCACCCGGCCGCGCGGCGCCACCGTCCAGGAGGACCAGGCCCTCGCCGACGAGCTGATCGCCGACCCCAAGGAGCGCGCCGAGCACCTCATGCTCGTCGACCTCGGACGCAACGACCTGGGACGGGTCTGCGAGCCGGGCTCCGTCGAGGTCGTCGACTTCATGTCCATCGAGCGGTACTCGCACGTGATGCACATCGTCTCCACGGTGACCGGCCGTGTCGCCGCTGGCCGCACCGCGTTCGACGTGCTCACCGCCTGTTTCCCCGCGGGCACCCTGTCCGGCGCGCCCAAGCCGCGCGCGATGCAGATCATCGACGAACTGGAGCCCTCCCGGCGCGGGTTGTACGGCGGCTGCGTCGGCTACCTGGACTTCGCGGGCGACTCCGACACGGCCATCGCCATCCGCACGGCCCTGCTGCGCGACGGCACGGCGTACGTCCAGGCCGGCGCCGGCATCGTCGCCGACTCGGTCCCGGAGGCCGAGGACGAGGAGTGCCGCAACAAGGCGGCGGCGGTGCTCCGGGCGGTCCACACGGCGAACCGCCTCGGTGGCTGACCCCGGCCGCTCCGGGCCGCGTCGCGCCCGGGGCCCGGAATGCGGACCCGAAGAGGTGGACCGCGGGCAGTTGAGGGACGTCCGGGCGGCTGCCGGGACGCGCCGGTACGGGCAATAGGACGAGGGTCACGTGAGCCCCGGGTGACGGTTCGACCGGGGTTCAGGCGATAGTGGAGCACGTGACTGCTGTACCTCACCCCCGATCCGAAGCCGCGGGACCCTCCCGGTCCGGCCGCCGCAGCCTTGGCGTGGCCCTGCTGAGCGGTGCGCTCGGCGCGGCCGTGGCCCTGCTGTCCACCCGGCAGAGCTGGGCGGAGGGGACCGCGACCGTGGCCGGCGGCGCCTTTCCGCTGACCGCCAGGGGCAGCGACGTCACGGGCGTGCCCGCGGCGCTCGCGATAGTCGGCCTCGCCGCACTCGTCGCCGTCTTCGCCGTCCGCCGCTCCGGGCGCCTCCTGGTCTCCGTGCTGCTCGCGCTCTCCGGCGCTGGCACGGTCGTGGCGGCCGTCCTCGGCGCCGGCGACACCTCCGCCCTCGACGAGCAGGCCGCCGCCGCCTCCGGCAACACCGCCGCCACCGCGGCCGGTCTCAGCCACACCGCCTGGCCCTACGCGGCCGCGGCGGGCGGCGCGCTGATCCTGCTGGCCGGCCTTCTCGCCGTCCGCTACGGACGGCTGTGGCCCGCCATGTCCGGCCGCTACGAGCGCGACGGCACCCCCCGGCCCCGCAAGGCGAAGCCGGTGGACCCGGACCGCCCCGAGGACCTCTGGAAGGCCCTCGACCGCGGCGAGGACCCGACCGGCCCGGACCCCGCCGGGACCTGAGCCCCGGCCCGCGAGGACCCGCGTCCCCACCTCGCCGGGTCCAACGCCCCGGGCCGGACGTCCCGACCCGGCCGGACCGACGCGCGAGGGGCGACCCCCCGATCACGGCAGACCCGTCCGTACGGGACAATGGACGGTGAGCGTCCGACTCACACACGCACACAGCAACGAGGAGCAAGTCATGGCGGGCAGCAGCCACGGTCACACCCCGGCCGCCTGGACCGGTGTCATCATCGCCTTCATCGGTTTCTGCATCGCGGGCGCCTTCATGGTGATGGCCGAACCGCTGGGCTTCTGGGCCGGCCTGGTCGTCGTCGCCCTCGGTGGCGTCGTCGGCATGGTCATGCGGAGCATGGGCCTGGGCCAGCCGAAGGCCTCCTCCCCGCAGGTCGCGCGCGCCCGGGAGACCGCGAGCGCCGACGCCTGATCCCCGAAGGTCTTCGCCGAAAGGCGGTCCCGGCACCTCCGCCGGGGCCGCCTTTCGCGTACCGGGCGAGCGTCCGCCTCGCGCGCGGGGCAGAATGCGTCGCGTGAACGCCGAATCCCAGAGGGTGACGCAGACCGGGGGCCCCGGTCCCTGGAGCACGTCCGGCACGGAGCCGCACGCCGGTCCCGCGCCGCAGACGCACCCCGGCCGCGTTCCCGCCCCCGCCGCCACCATGGGGGCGGGCGCCGGCGCGGTCCTGCGGCGGCTCGCCGTGCCGGCCGGGATGCTCGCGGCCGTCGTCGGTGCCTTCGCCTACGTCGGTGCCGTCGACCCCAACCGGCCCGGGCACTACCCGGTCTGCCCGCTGCTGCGCCTCACCGGCGTGTACTGCCCCGGCTGCGGCGGTCTGCGCAGCGCGCACGCCTTCGTCCACGGAGACATCGCCGCCGCGCTCACGGACAACGCGCTCGCCGTCGCCGGCTACCTCGTCTTCGCCGTCGTGTGGGCCTTCTGGGTGATCCGTGTCGTGCGCGGACGGCCGGCCCGGCTCGACCTCGGACCGGTCCACCTGTGGAGCGTGGGCGCGTTGGTGCTGGTCTTCACGGTTGTCCGGAACCTGCCCTTCGGCGGCTGGTTGCATCCTTGATCAAATGACAAATGTCCAGGTAGTGGGACCGGTGTCAACCGGATGCGAGGGCTACGCCTTCCTCCGGATACCATCGCAGTGACCCACTTTTCCGTCAGCGACGGTGAACCCGGGTCGACCGCCCCACCGCTTCAACCGTCCACCGCAGGGAAGGGGGCCGCTCGCGTGAGTGTGCTCGACGAGATCATCGACGGAGTCCGTGCCGACCTCGCGGAGCGGCAGGCGCGCGTCAGCCTCGACGAGCTCAAGGAGCGCGCGGCGAAGGCTCCTGCGGCGAAGGACGGCGTGGCCGCCCTGCGAGGTGACAGCGTCAAGGTCATCTGCGAGGTCAAGCGGTCCAGCCCCTCCAAGGGCGCGCTCGCCGCGATCGCCGACCCGGCGGCCCTGGCGGCCGACTACGAGGCGGGCGGCGCGGCCGTCATCTCCGTCCTCACCGAACAGCGCCGCTTCGGCGGTTCGCTCGCCGACCTGGAGGCCGTCCGCGCCAGCGTGGACATCCCGGTCCTGCGCAAGGACTTCATCGTCACGTCGTACCAGCTCTGGGAGGCCCGCGCGTACGGCGCCGACCTGGCGCTGCTCATCGTCGCGGCCCTCGACCAGCCCGCCCTGGAGTCCCTCATCGAGCGGGCCGAGTCCATCGGGCTCACCCCGCTGGTCGAGGTGCACGACGAGGACGAGGTCGAGCGCGCGGTGGACGCCGGAGCGAAGATCATCGGTGTCAACGCGCGCAACCTCAAGACGCTAAAGGTCGACCGCACCACCTTCGAGCGCGTCGCCCCCGAGATCCCGGACGAGCTCGTCAAGATCGCCGAGTCCGGTGTCCGCGGCCCGCACGACCTCATCGCGTACGCCAACGCGGGCGCCGACGCGGTCCTGGTCGGCGAGTCCCTCGTCACCGGCCGTGACCCGAAGACCGCCGTCTCCGACCTCGTCGCCGCCGGCGCCCACCCGGCGCTGCGGCACGGACGGGACTGACCCGCCGGTGACCACCCCGACCCTCGCCCCCGCCGTACCCCGTCCGGGCTCCCGCCCCGACGGCGTACCGGCGTGCGCGGGGTCGGCACCGCATGACCCGTCCGGCGGTCCCGTCCGGCCCACCGCCGGATCGCCCGCACCGCGCACGGACGACGGAGACTCCCGCCCGTCCGCCGCGCCCCTCGACCATTCCGGCCGCTCCGGGACCAGGCCCTTCGTGCCGTCCGGCGCGGTGCTCCCCGTCGCCTCCGCCGCTCGCGACCCCTACGCGCGGCTGGCCCGCGGCTGCCGTCCGCGCGGCTGCCGTGCCCCCGCCCGCCGGGTCCACGGGCGCCGCGTCCGCTACGTCATCGGCGACGAGCCGGGCCAGGTCAACGGCATGCGATGGCCCGAGCGCGTACGCGCGCTCGCACCCCGTCCGGCCACGCCCACTCCTCAGGTGGGCTGAGCAGGTCCTCCCTCGGGCGGGCCCGCCGGTAGCGCCACCCCCAGCCCCCGTGACAGCACGTCCGTCGCGGCGCCCGGTGGGCAGGCGGCGGGGTGGCGCTGTCGACGACGAGCACGTCGGTGACAGCGGAGCACGGGTGCGTCCGGCTGACGTGATCCCTGTCCGACCCGTAACCGGGGCTGTCGCCCCTGCGAGGTAACCGCATGCCCAGCGAGTTCTTCATTCCCGACCCCGAGGGTCAAGTCCCCACCGCCGAGGGCTACTTCGGCGCGTTCGGCGGCAAGTTCATCCCGGAGGCGCTGGTCGCCGCCGTGGACGAGGTCGCCGTCGAGTACGACAAGGCGAAGGCCGACCCCGCGTTCGCCCGCGAGCTCGACGACCTGCTCGTCCACTACACCGGACGCCCCAGCTCCCTCACGGAGGTGCCGCGCTTCGCCGAACACGCGGGCGGCGCACGCGTCTTCCTCAAGCGCGAGGACCTCAACCACACCGGCTCGCACAAGATCAACAACGTGCTCGGTCAGGCCCTGCTCACGAAGCGCATGGGCAAGACCCGCGTCATCGCGGAGACCGGCGCCGGCCAGCACGGCGTCGCCACGGCCACCGCCTGCGCGCTGTTCGGCCTCGAATGCACCATCTACATGGGCGAGATCGACACCGAGCGCCAGGCACTCAACGTGGCCCGGATGCGGATGCTCGGCGCCGAGGTCATCGCCGTGAAGTCCGGCTCGCGCACCCTCAAGGACGCCATCAACGAGGCGTTCCGCGACTGGGTCGCCAACGTCGACCGCACCCACTACCTGTTCGGCACGGTGGCCGGCCCGCACCCGTTCCCCGCCATGGTCCGCGACTTCCACCGCGTCATCGGCGTCGAGGCCCGCCGGCAGATCCTGGAGCGCGCCGGGCGGCTGCCCGACGCCGCCATCGCCTGTGTCGGCGGCGGCTCCAACGCCATCGGCCTCTTCCACGCCTTCATCCCCGACGGCGACGTGCGCCTGATCGGCTGCGAGCCCGCCGGGCACGGCGTCGAGACCGGCGAGCACGCGGCGACGCTGACCGCGGGCGAGCCGGGCATCCTGCACGGATCGCGGTCGTACGTCCTTCAGGACGAGGAGGGCCAGATCACCGAGCCCTACTCGATCTCGGCCGGACTCGACTACCCCGGCATCGGCCCCGAGCACGCCTACCTCAAGGACAGCGGCCGCGGCGAGTACCGCGCGGTCACCGACGACGCGGCGATGCAGGCCCTGCTGCTGCTCTCCCGCACCGAGGGCATCATCCCGGCCATCGAGAGCGCCCACGCCCTCGCCGGCGCCCTGGAGGTCGGCAAGGAGCTGGGCAAGGACGGCCTGATCGTCGTCAACCTGTCCGGGCGCGGCGACAAGGACATGGACACCGCCGCCCGTTACTTCGGCCTCTACGAGACCGGGGCCGACGCCGTCGTCCCCGCGGACGCCGAGGGCGAGCACGCCGAGATCGAGGGGGACGCCAAGTGAGCGGCAACATCCAGCTGTTGAGCGACACCCTCGCCGCGGCGAAGGCCGAGGGCAGGTCCGCCCTCATCGCCTACCTGCCGGCCGGGTTCCCGACCGTCGACGGCGGTATCGCCGCCGTCAAGGCCGTCTTCGAGGGCGGCGCCGACATCGTCGAGGTCGGGCTGCCGCACAGCGACCCCGTCCTCGACGGGCCCGTCATCCAGACCGCCGACGACATCGCCCTGCGGGGCGGCCTCAAGATCGCGGACGTGATGCGGACGGTCCGGGAGTCCTTCGCGGCCACCGGTAAGCCGGTCCTCGTGATGACGTACTGGAACCCCATCGACCGCTACGGCGTCGAGCGTTTCACTGCCGAGCTGGCGGAGGCGGGCGGCGCGGGCTGCATCCTGCCCGACCTGCCCGTGCAGGAGTCGGCCCTGTGGAGGGAGCACGCCGAGAAGCACGGTCTCGCGACCGTCTTCGTCGTCGCGCCCAGCAGCAGGGACGCGCGGCTCGCCGAGATCACCGCCGCGGGCAGCGGCTTCGTCTACGCGGCCTCCCTGATGGGCGTCACCGGCACCCGCGCGTCGGTCGGAGCCCAGGCCCAGGAACTGGTCGCGCGCACCAAGGCGACCACCGACCTGCCCGTCTGCGTCGGCCTCGGCGTCTCGAACGCCACCCAGGCCGCCGAGGTGGCCGGCTTCGCCGACGGAGTGATCGTCGGCTCCGCGTTCGTGAAGCTGATGCTGGACGCGCCGGACGAGGCGGCCGGCCTCGACGCCGTCCGCGCGCTCGCGGGCGACCTGGCGAAGGGCGTACGCGGAACGGCGTGACGCCGGAGGGCGTGTCCGTACGTAACGGACAATACGCTCACTCGAACGGGTGGACCTTGGACCGGGGAGGCGCGCTGCGCCTCCCCGGTTCGTTCTGCCGGATGTGAGCGAGAAGAACCATGACGGAAAGCGCAGCGCCCGCGAGCGGATGGCGGCGGAGCGAGAGAAGCAGAAGAGCGCGGAGAAGCGCCGGCGCGCGCTGATCGTGGGGGCCTCGGTGGTCTGCGTGCTGGGTCTGGCGGCCGTGATCGGCGTGGTCGCAGCCAACTCCGGCAAGGACAAGAAGAGCGACACCGCGGGCCCGGTCGTGACGCCCTCGGGGGCCACCGGCAAGGACAGTCTCGCCATCCCCGTCGGCAAGGACGGCGCCAAGTCGACCCTCACGGTCTGGGAGGACTTCCGCTGCCCGGCCTGCAAGGCCTTCGAGACGACGTACCGCCCGACCATCCACGAGCTGGTCGACTCCGGTCAGCTGAAGGTCGAGTACCACCTCGTGACGCTGATCGACGGGAACATGGGAGGAAGCGGCTCCCGCAACGCGGCGAACGCCGCGGCCTGCGCCCAGGACGCCGGAAAGTTCAGCGCGTACCACGACGTGCTGTACGAGAACCAGCCCGAGGAGACCGAGGACACCTTCGCCGACAACGCCAAGCTCATCGAGCTCGCGGGCAAGGTCGACGGGCTGGACACCCCCGCGTTCCAGAAGTGCGTCAACGACGGCACGCACGACAGCTGGGTCACGAAGTCGAACGCCGCGTTCCAGAGCGGCGGCTTCACCGGCACGCCGACCGTGCTCCTCGGCGGAAAGAACATCTACGCGGACCAGTCGATGACGCCCGCCAAGCTCAAGCAGATGGTCGAGGCCGCGAACAAGGGCTGAGCCGCCCATGGCCCCGGTGCCCCCGGTCTGTCCGACAGGCCGGGGCACCGGCCGCTGTGGCCCGTGGGTCACAGCACGTTATGGACCCGTTGCAGGGCTGCCCGCCGTGGGCGGCGTCCGGCACGGTAGCGTCGACCTTGCCATGGAACTTGCCTTCATCCCCAGCCCGTCGCGCGGTGTGCTGCACCTCGGCCCCATTCCGCTGCGCGGCTACGCGTTCTGCATCATCATCGGCGTCTTCCTCGCCGTCTGGCTCGGCAACCGGCGCTGGATCGCCCGGGGCGGGCGGACCGGCACGGTGGCGGACATCGCGGTCTGGGCCGTGCCCTTCGGCCTCGTCGGCGGCCGGCTCTACCACGTGATCACGGACTACGAGCTGTACTTCAGCGCCGGCCGTGACTGGGTGGACGCCTTCAAGATCTGGGAGGGCGGCCTCGGCATCTGGGGCGCGATCGCGCTCGGTGCCGTGGGCGCCTGGATCGGCTGCCGCCGCCGGGGCATCCCGCTGCCCGCGTGGGCCGACGCCGTCGCACCCGGTATCGCCTTCGCGCAGGCGGCCGGCCGCTGGGGCAACTGGTTCAACCAGGAGCTGTACGGCCGGGCGACGGACCTCCCCTGGGCGCTGCACATCACGTCCTCCACGGACGGCCGCGTCCCCGGCTACTACCACCCGACGTTCCTGTACGAGTCGCTGTGGTGCATCGGCGTCGGTCTGCTCGTCATCTGGGCCGACCGCCGCTTCACACTGGGCCACGGACGCGCCTTCGCGCTGTACGTCGCCGCGTACTGCGTGGGCCGGTTCTGGATCGAGTACATGCGCGTCGACGACGCCCACCACATCCTGGGCCTGCGTCTCAACGACTGGACCGCGATCGGCGTCTTCCTCCTGGCGGTGCTGTACATCGTGCTCTCGTCCCGGATGCGTCCGGGCCGCGAGGCGGTCGTGGAGCCGGGTGCCGGTGCGGACGCCCCCTCCGACGGTGACAAGGCGACGGCCTCCGCCGAGGCGGAGGGCGAGTCCGGGACCATCACCGAGGACTCCGGGACCACCACCGAAAGCAAGGACGAGGCCAAGGACGAGGCCGACGCCGCGTCGGTCGACCTCGACAAGCCCGCTGCCGAGGACACCGCCTCCTCCGGGGAGTCCGACGAGGCGTCCGACGCCCCGTCCGCGTCGACGGCCGCCTCCCGGGACGAGGCCGGGTCGGCCAAGAAGAGCTGAGTTCCGCCCGTACGCCGAAGGGGGCGCCGCGTTCCAGGACGCGGCGCCCCCTTTCGCGTCGCTCAGACCGTGCGGCGGGCCAGCGCGAGGGTGCGGCGGGCACCCGTGACCACCGCCGCGTCGATGAAGCGGCCGTCCGGCAGGGCCTGGGCGCCCGGTTCGGCGGCGGCCGCCGCGATCACCGCCTCGGCGGCGTCGACCTCGGCGGGAGTGGGGAGGTAGGCCCGCTCGATGATGGGGAGCTGGAGGGGGTGGATGGCCGCGCGGCCGAGGAAGCCGAGCGCGCGCCCGTGGGCGCAGGAGGCGGCCAGGCCCTCCACGTCGCGGATGTCGGGATAGACCGTCTGGACCGGCGGCGGCAGGCCCGCCGCCCGGGCGGCGACGATCACCCGAGCCCGGGACCAGTCCAGGCCCGTCCCGTCCCGGATGCCGAGATCGGCGCGCAGGTCCGCCTCGCCGATCGCGATGCCGCGCAGTGCCTTGTGCGAGGAGGCGATGTCGAAGGCCTGCTCCACACCGAGGGCCGTCTCCAGCAGGGCGTACAGCGGGATCGTGTCGCCCTCCGCGGGGGTCGCGCTCTCCGCCACCCGGACGACGTCGGACCGCGAGGTCACCTTCGGCAGACGCAGGCCGGACAGGCCGGGCAGCGGCGAGAGGGTCTTCAGGTCGGTGTCGGCGAACGGGCCGTCGAGGGCGTTGACCCGCACGTGCACCGGGACGGGCGGCCGCGCCGTGAGGAGCTCGGCGGTGGCGGCGCGGGCGTACCCCTTGCGGTCCGGGGCGACCGCGTCCTCCAGGTCGACGAGCACGACGTCCGCACCGGAGGCGAGGGCCTTGGCCACCACCTCGGGGCGGTCACCGGGCGCGTACAGGTAGGTGAGGGGCAGCAGCTCCGCCGTCACAGCGCCCCCTCCGCTCTCAGTGCCTCGATCTCGGTTCCGGTCAGGCCGAGTTCGGTGAGTACGGCTTCGGTGTCCGCGCCGTGCGGGCGGCCCGCCCAGTGGATCGCGCCGGGCGTGGCCGAGAGCCGGAAGAGGACGTTCTGCATGCGCAGCGGGCCCAGTTCGGGGTCGTCGACGGTGGTGACGGAGTCCAGGGCCTGGTACTGCGGGTCGGTCATGACGTCCCGGACGTCCTGGACGGGGGCCACCGCCGCCTCCGCCTTCTCGAACTCCGCGAGGACCTCGTCCCGGCTGTGGCGGGCGATCCAGGCGCCGACCGCCCCGTCGAGGACGTCCGCGTGCAGGGCCCGCTCCGCGCCGGTCGCGAACCACGGCTCGTCGATCACGTCGGGGCGGCCGACGAGGCGCATCACCCGCTCGGCGACCGACTGCGCCGACGTGGAGACGGCGACCCAGGAACCGTCCGCCGTGCGATAGGTGTTGCGGGGCGCGTTGTTCGCCGAGCGGTTGCCGGTGCGCGCCTGCACATGACCGAGCTGGTCGTACCAGATGGGCTGCGGGCCGAGGACGGTCAGGATCGGCTCGATGATCGCCATGTCGATGACCTGGCCCTCGCCGGTGCGGTCACGCGCGTTCAGCGCGGTCAGCACGGCGTACGCGGTCGCCAGCCCGGCGATCGAGTCGGCGAGGCCGAACGGGGGCAGGGTGGGCGGCGCGTCCGGTTCGCCGGTGATGGCCGCGAAGCCGCTCATCGCCTCCGCGAGGGTGCCGAAGCCGGGACGGCGCGCGTAGGGGCCGAACTGGCCGAAGGCGGTGACCCGGGCGAGGATCAGCCGGGGGTTCGCCGCGGACAGTTCCTCCCAGCCCAGGTCCCACTTCTCCAGCGTGCCCGGGCGGAAGTTCTCGACGATCACGTCGGCTTCCGCTGCGAGCCGGAGCAGGGTGGCCCGGCCGCCGGGCTTCGACAGGTCGAGCGTGATCGTGCGCTTGTTGCGGCCGAGGAGCTTCCACCACAGACCGATGCCGTCCTTCGAGGGGCCGTGGCCCCGGGACGGATCCGGCTGCCTGGGGTGCTCGACCTTGACGACCTCCGCGCCGAAGTCGCCGAGCAGGGTGGCGGCGAGCGGCCCCGCGAACAGCGTCGCGAGGTCGAGGACGCGCAGGCCGCTGAGGGAGCCCCCCTCCGGGAGGCCGCTCATGAGCCGGACCGGACGGCGTCGATCTGCGAGCGGTACGGCATCGAGGTCGTCGCGCCGTGCCGCTGCACCGACAGGGCGGCGGCCGTCGACGCCCAGGAGAGCGCCTCCGGCATCTCCCGGCCCTCGGCCAGTGCCACCGCGAGGGTGCCGACGAAGGTGTCGCCGGCGCCGGTGGAGTCGACGGCGGTCACCTCCGGGGCGGGCACGGTGAGGGGTTCGGCGCCCCGGGCCGCGTAGAGGCATCCGGCGGCGCCGAGGGTGACGACGACCTCCTGGACCTGTTCGAGCAGGGCGGCGGCGGCTCCGGCCGGGTCGGTGAATCCGGTGAGCGCGGCGGCCTCGTGCTGGTTGGGCACCAACAGGTCGATGGAGGACAGCAGTCGGGGCGGGAGGAACTGGGCGGGGGCGGGGGTGAGGATGGTCCGGACGCCGTGCCGGCGGGCGGCCTCCGCGCCCGCGACGACGGCTTCCAGCGGGATCTCCAGCTGGAGCAGGAGCGCGTCGGCGCCGGCGATGAGCCCCTCGTCGCCGGGGGCGAGGGCGGTGACGGTGCCGTTGGCGGCGGGGATGACGACGATCGCGTTGGCGCCCTCGTCGTCCACCACGATGTGGGCGGTCCCGGACGGGCCCTCGATGGTGCGCAGATGGTCGGTGTTCACCCCGAAGTGCTCAAGGGTGGAGCGGAGTTGGGTGCCGAAGGAGTCGGCGCCCACCGCGCCGACCAGCGAGACGTCGGCGCCGGCGTGGGCGGCGGCCACCGCCTGGTTCGCGCCCTTGCCGCCGGGGATCGTGCGGAACTCCCGTCCCGTCACCGTCTCTCCGCGCTGCGGGGCTTTGGCGACATACGCGACGAGGTCCATGTTCGTGCTGCCGAGCACGGCGATATGGGTCATGGGCGAACGCTCTCCCGTTGTGTGAGGTGGGCGAGGACGTCGAAGCCGACGCCGTCGAAGTCGGCGACGGAGGTGGCGAGCCGGTTCTTGAGGGGGCTCGTCCAGCGGTCGGGGAGGGCGGCGGGGTCACCGGCGAGCAGGCCCGCGACACTTCCGGCCGTCGCGCCGTTCGAGTCGGTGTCCAGGCCGCCGGACACCGCGCGGCACACCGACGCGCCGAAGTCGCCGTCCGCGTGGGTGAGGGCGGCGGCCATCAGCGCGGTGTTGGGCACGGCGTGGACCCAGTGGTATCCGTGGTGCGTGGCGTGCAGTTCGTCGACGACGGCGTCGAAGTCCGCCGTCGTACGGGCGAGCCGGACGGCGTGCCGGACCGCGTGCGCCAGCCGGGAGCCGGGCGGCACCACGGTCAGCCCGGTGCGCAGGCAGGCGTGGATGTCGCTCGCCCCGGTCGCGGCCTCGGCGATGACGGCGGCCGTGAACATCGCCGCGTAGACGCCGTTGGCCGTGTGGGTGAGGACGGCGTCGCGGTGGGCCTGTTCGGCGGCTCCGGCCGGGTCGCCGGGATTGGTCCAGCCGTGCACGTCGGCGCGGATCAGAGCGCCGATCCACTCACGGAACGGGTTGCGTGCGCGAGCGGTGTCCGGGGGTTCGACGCCGGCCAGCAGATGGCCGTAGGCGACGCGTTCGGCGGTGAAGGTGCGGCCGGCGGGGAGTTCGTCCAGCCAGAGCCGTGCCACGTCCGCCGTGCTGAACCCTCTGCCGCGGCGCTGGAGCAACAGGAGGTTCAGCAGCGGGTAGTTGAGGTCGTCGTCCTCCGGCATGCCGTCGATGTTCTCGGCGAGGGAGGTGGGGGCGGAGCGCCGGTTCCAGGGGTGCGCGTCCAGGAGCTCCCGCGGGACGCCCCGCGCGGTGAACCAGGTGCCGAGGGGCCAGTTGCCCGCGGCCCGGGCGAGCGCCCGGATGCCGTGGAGGGGGAGCTTCTCCACCGGTTTGCCGAGCAGGCAGCCCACGGCCCGGCCCAGCCAGGCGGCCTCCAGCGCGGCCGGGCCGGGAGGGCGCGCGGGTGTGGTCGGCGGGGCCGGCCACTGCGGGCAGCGGGCCCTGATCAGGGCCAGTTCCGTCGGCTCCTCGCCCGCCGACGGGTCCGGCAGCGCGTCGAGTTCGTCGAGCAGGTCCAGGGCCAGCCGGCGCAGCGGCGGCGGCGCCGGGACCGTCGAGGCGCCCGCGCGCAGCGGTGCCTCCGCGCCACCCGCGGCACGCCAGCGGGCGGCGACGGAGGCGGCGTCGCGGCCGTCCTGGGCCGCCTGGTGGAGTTCGTGGCCGAGGAGGTCCTCGGGCTGCACCCAGGTCAGCCGGAGCACGGCGTTCCCGTCAGCGCCGCGTACGCCCTCTCGTGGGCCCGGCGGCGTTCGACGTCATGGTCGAAGATCTCCCGTGTCACCTCGGTGAGCGTGCGCGCCGGGGCGTCCAGGTCGAGACGGCTGGACTCCGCGACCGTCTTCGCCCAGTCGTGCGGAACCGGGGAGCCCAGCGCTCCGGCGACGGCTCCGGCCATGGTGGCGATGGAGTCGCAGTCACGGCCGTAGTTGACCGAGCCGAGCACCGCGTGCCGGAAGTCGCCGCCGGAGACGATCAACATGCCGAGCGCGACGGGGAGTTCCTCGATGGAGTGGAGCCGGGAGGGCCGCCGCGCGCCGAGCGAGGGGGAGCGGTAGTCGGGGCCGACCGTGTCGTAGGGGGCCACCGCCCGGCGCAGCGGGACGAGCGCCGACTCGAAGTCCGTGTACCGGGAGGCGACTTCGCAGACGGCCTCGACGGCGTCGCGGGTGCCGTCCTTGGCCAGCGACAGACACGCGGCGACGACCGAGTCGGGGGTCGCGCCGGGTGCGCAGGCCGCCGCGACCGCCGCCGCGAACACTCCCGCCGCCTCGCGTCCGTACGAGGACTGGTGGGCGCCGGCGACGTCCAGCGCCTCCGTGTACGCGCCCGCCGGGTTCGCTGCGTTGACCAGGCCGACCGGGGCCATGTACATCGCGGCACCGCAGTTGACGATGTTCCCCGAGCCCGCCTCGCGGGGGTCCACGTGGCCGTAGTGCAGCCGTGCCACCAGCCACTTCTCGGCGAGGAAGATCCGCTGGAGGGGGAGTGCCTCGGCCTCCAGTTCCGGGATCCAGCGCGGGGTCGTCATCAGGTCCGGGACCAGGTGCGTGGCGACGGAGTAGGCGTCGAGGTGGTCGCGGACGGTGGCGTAGACCCGTACCAGCGCGTGGGTCATCAAGGTGTCGTCGGTGACGTGTCCGTCGCCCTTGTGGTAGGGGGCGATCGGTCGGGCGGTGGGCCAGTCGTCGCCGTTCCAGGGGCCCACGACACCGTGCACGCGGCCGCCGTGACGTTCGGTGATCTGGTCGGGGGAGTAGCCCTCGACGGGGCCGCCGAGCGCGTCGCCGACGGCGGCTCCGACGAGGGCTCCGGCGATCCGTTCGTCGAGGGTTCCGGTTCCTTCTCCTTTGGGCGTCATGCCCGAATCATCCCTCTGGGGTGGCCAGTTCCGGGGAATCGAGCGGGTCGGCGCGTCCCGCCGCTTCGAGGAGTTCGGCGAGCCCGATGAGATCCGTGCCGGTCAGCCGGGGGAGCGCGCAGCCGGAGAGGGTGCGGCAGGCTTCGCGCCAGGAGGCGGGCAGTGCGGCGCCCCCGCCGAGCGCCCCGCAGAGTGCCCCGGCGAGGGCCGGGGCCGAGTCGGCGACCCGGGACAGACAGGCGGCGGCGGGTACCGCCTCGGCGATCCGGCCGCGCGAGGCGATCGCCAGGGCCAGCGCGACGGGGACGGTCTCGGCCGCCGCGATGCCGTAGCTGTAGACGTGGTCGACGATCTGGTGCTCCAGCAGCGGGACCAGGGCGAAGGCGCTGTCGCCGCCCTGGGCGAGGGCGAGGGCGTGCCGGGCGTTGCGGCCGATCTCCGTGCCGGCCGGCAGTTCGGTGAGGGCGGCGTCCACGCAGGCCCCGACGGGATGCCCGGCGAGCGCGAGGGACACGGCGGCCGCCATCGCGCGGGCACCGTGCACCCCGTCGCCGTCCTGGGTGTAGCGGGCGTCGAACTCGGCGAGTTCCGCGGCGAGTCGGGGGTCTCCCGGGTGCGCGACGGCGAGCACGCAGGCCCGTACGCAGGCGGCGTCGTCGAAGTAGTGCGGGTTGTCGTGACCGGTGGCGGGCGGGCGCAGCCCGGTGGCGAGGTTGCCGAGTCCGGCCCGTACCGAGATACGGGCGCGCAGCGGGAGCACCGCGGACTCGACCTCGGGGGCGCGGTCCGCGGCGGCGGCGACCTCGCTGGCCACGGCGTTCCAGGACAGGTCGATGGACGCGCGCATCCGGCGTTCGAGGCTGATGTCGCCGAGGGCCGCGGTCTCGCCGGCCCGCAGCACGGCCTCCGCCGCGAACGCCGCCCACTCGGCGTCGTCCGAGGGGCCGAGGCGCAGCGGCTCCGGGGGCTGGTTCAGGGCGATGGGCACGGGCAGCGTCGTCGTGGCGTTCTGCTCCGCGAACGTGTCCAGTTCGCGCGTCAGCCGCCGCGTCCACTCGGGCATCCGCGCGGCCCGGTGCCGGGCGGCGGGCCAGCCGGCGGCGTCACCGGCGGCCAGCCCGAGCAGCAGCCCCTCGATCCGCCGGGACGGCTCACCGGCCGTCCCCGTCCCGGCCGGGGACACCGCGCCGCCGGTCACCAGGGTCCGGGTCCCGCCCGCGCTCCCCGGCGTCACGGGAGCCGGCCCGGGAGACGTCGTCTCCGCGCCGAACCCCACCGTCACCGGCTCGGAGCCGCCCGGCAGGGCCGGCACCCGCGGGTTCGCCGTGATGAACATCGCCGCCTCCGTGCCCGCCGCGACCGGCGGCGGCATCAGCTCGGCGGCCCCCGCGGACGCCGCCCCCTCGCCGGACGCGTCCCCGGCCGGCCCCGGCCTCACGACCGGACCTCGCCGTCGACGGACACCTCGGCGGAGTGCGTGCCGGTCCCGGTCGCGAGGGGAGGGGGTCCCGGGAGAGTGGGGGTCCCGGGGACGCCGGGTGGTCGGGCCCCGTGAGCGTCGACGGCCGGAGCGGCCGCGGCCGCGTCGATCCCGGCTGCCCGGAGGGGTTCCGCCCCCGGGAGAGCCGCTGCGGGGACGGGACCGTCCGAACGCCGTTCCGTTTGCGCGTCCGGCGCCGGACGCGCCGTGGGCTTCTCGGCCGATGCGTGCAGGACGTACGGCTCCGGGGGCCGGACCGTGTCCGGTTCCTGGGCAGGGGGCTCGTGTCCGGAGGCACCGGGCCGGACGAGGTGCGGGTCCGCAGCCGGAGTGGTGTGCGTGGCCGGGTTCCCCGAGGGGTGCGGGGGCGGAACGGGGTACGGGGTCGGGAGGGGCGGGGTGTGGGCCGGAGCGGCCCGCCACTTCTCCCCGGACTCCGGGGTCAGCAGTTCGGCCACGTCCAGGATGTGGTGGCCCTCCATCGAGGGGAGGCAACTGCCGCGGGCCGGTCCGATGGCGGACGCCCAGGCCGCCGGGATCGCCGACGCCCCCTGGGTCGCGCCCGCCAGCGCCCCGGCGACCGCGGCGGTCGTGTCGGCGTCGCGGCCCATGTTCACCGCCGTGAGCACGGACTCCGTGAACTCCCCGTCCGCCGCCGCGTACGCCCCGAAGGCGAGGGCCACCGCCTCGGGGGCGAGGTCGGTCCAGGGGTATCCGCCGATCACCACCGCGGAACGCACCGCCCGTTCGCCGCGGTGGGCCACCGCGACCGCGCGGCGCAGCGAACGGGCTGTCCAGGAGTCGTCCGGGATGACGGCCAGGGCGGAGGCGACGACCGCGATCGTGGGGGCGCCCGCCATCGCGGCGGCGACACCCGCGGCGACGGCCTGGCCGCCGTAGATGCCCTCGCCGTCGTGGCTCACCGAGCCGTCGATCGCCACGAGCCGGGCGGCCTCGGCGGGCCGTCCGGCCGCGAAGACCCCGAAGGGTGCCGCGCGCATGGCCAGACCGTCGCTCCAGGCGTGCCGGTGCTGGGCGGAGATGGGCGCCGCGAGCCCCCGCCGGAGGTTCTCCAGCGTGCCCCGCTCGCTGAATCCGGCCCCGCGGAACGGCCCCTCGTCGAGGTCCGCGATCCACTGGTGCCAGGCCGACTCGACGTGCGCCAAGGTGAGCGCCGACCCGTGCCGGGCCAGCAGCAGCCCCGAGAAGATCGCGTACTCCGTGTCGTCCGTACCTGCCGGATGCTCGGCGACGTACCCGGTGATCCGGCCCCACCTCGCGCGGATCTCCGACGGCTTCATGTTCTCGGCGGGCGCGCCCAGCGCGTCCCCGACGGCGAGTCCGAGCAGTGCGCCGCGCGCGCGGTCACGCAGACCGGCGGCGTTCCCGGGAGCCGGGGCCGAGGGAATGCAGGCGATGGAAGCCATACGTGCCTCTCCTCTCAGGGCCCCTGCAGGCGCGCGGAGTGCGGGCGCGGAACCCTTTGCGGATCTGTCCCACCTTGGCGGTTGACAGGAGCCTCGCGAGCATCACTGTCACCCGGTCGACATCTGTGCATGTCATGCCACGGATGAGCGCAAAGAGGTAAAGCCGCAGGTTAGCGCAGCCTTTCCTTGCTGGCGGGACGGAATTTCTCGGCGTACTTTTGGGGTTGTCAAAAAGTGGAAGACGTCCAATCAAGCAGCCACGACCACGCATCCAGGGGGACCGCCATGGCGATCATCGAGACCGAGGCGACGCTGCACGCGGCGCACCGTGACAACCACACCCACCGCGACGTCAACGGCGGATGGCTGCGCCCCGCCGTGTTCGGCGCGATGGACGGCCTCGTCTCGAACCTCGCCCTGATGACCGGCGTGGCCGGCGGGAACGTCTCGCACCAGACGATCGTCATCACCGGACTCGCGGGCCTCGCCGCCGGCGCCTTCTCCATGGCCGCCGGCGAGTACACCTCGGTCGCCTCGCAGCGCGAGCTCGTCGAGGCGGAGCTCGCGGTGGAGCGCCGTGAGCTCCGCAAGCACCCCAAGGACGAGGAGCGCGAGCTGGCCCAGCTGTACGAGGGCCGTGGAGTCGAGCCCGAGCTGGCCCGCGAGGTCGCCCGGCAGCTCTCCCGCGACCCGGAGCAGGCGCTGGAGATCCACGCGCGCGAGGAGCTCGGCATAGACCCGGGCGACCTGCCCTCCCCGACCGTCGCCGCCGTGTCCAGCTTCGGATCGTTCGCCCTCGGCGCCCTGCTGCCCGTCCTGCCGTTCCTGCTCGGCGCGACCGCCCTGTGGCCCGCGCTGCTGCTCGCGATGTTCGGCCTCTTCGGCTGCGGTGCCGTCGTGGCCAAGGTGACCGCGCGAAGCTGGTGGTTCAGCGGACTGCGGCAGCTCGCTCTCGGTGGCGCCGCGGCCGGTGTGACGTACGCCCTGGGCAGCCTGTTCGGTACGGCCGTAGGATGACGCGACGATCGCTTATGCACGGGACTGCATAAGTAGTTGTTACCCGGCGGTTTCGATTCCTTAACCGCTGGGAATGAGCCGTAAGCACCGCAGGCAATGACGCCTGCGCAGCACCCCCGTGGCGGGTCATGAAGCCTGCCGCGATCCGGCCCGACGGCCACCGATCTGTCCGTTGAGGCCCCATTACCTTCCACCGCCGAGCGCGGTGCCGCCGCCACCCTGCGGTGTCCGCATGCTGGAATGAAGTATCCGGTTCTCGAGAACCGCTCCATCATGTAACCTGCGTGAAATTTTGCACCCCAGCAGAGGGCCAACGTCGTCCCTCGGCATCAGTCATATGCCACGACGACGACGGGAGAGCCGATGCGTACGCCGCGCCAGCCGTCCCAGCACTCCGTGAACGGCCAGAAGTGGTCCTTCATGGATGCTCGCCCTGCTGCACAGGGTATGTACGACCCCCGCAACGAGCACGACGCCTGTGGCGTCGGCTTCGTGGCCACCCTCACCGGTGAGGCGAGCCACGCGCTGGTCGAGCAGGCGCTCACCGTTCTGCGCAACCTGGAACACCGCGGTGCCACCGGCTCCGAGCCCGACTCGGGCGACGGAGCGGGCATCCTGTCCCAGGTCCCGGACGCCTTCTTCCGCGAGGTGGCCGATTTCGAACTTCCCGCAGCCGGCGCGTACGCGGTAGGAATCGCCTTCCTGCCCGAGGACGGCACGGACGAGGCCGTCTCACGGATCGAGACGATCGCCGCCGAAGAGGGCCTCACCGTCCTCGGCTGGCGCGAGGTCCCGGTCGCCCCCGGACTCCTCGGCGCCACCGCCCGCTCGACGATGCCCGCCTTCCGCCAGATCTTCGTGAGCGACAACGCGAGCGAGGGCATCGCCCTCGACCGCACCGCGTTCGTGCTGCGCAAGCGCGCCGAGCGCGAGGCCGGTGTCTACTTCCCGTCGCTGTCCGCGCGGACCATCGTCTACAAGGGCATGCTGACCACCGGCCAGCTCGAACCCTTCTTCCCGGACCTGTCCGACCGCCGCTTCGCCTCCGCGATCGCGCTCGTGCACTCCCGCTTCTCCACCAACACCTTCCCGAGCTGGCCGCTCGCCCACCCGTACCGCTTCGTCGCGCACAACGGCGAGATCAACACGGTCAAGGGCAACCGCAACTGGATGGTGGCCCGCGAGTCCCAGCTCGCCTCGGACCTGTTCGGCGACAAGGGCCTGGAGCGGATCTTCCCCGTCTGCACGCCGGACGCCTCCGACTCGGCCTCCTTCGACGAGGTGCTCGAACTCCTGCACCTCGGCGGCCGCTCGCTCCCGCACTCCGTGCTCATGATGATCCCGGAGGCGTGGGAGAACCACGACTCCATGGACTCGGCCCGCCGCGCCTTCTACCAGTTCCACGCCACGATGATGGAGCCCTGGGACGGCCCGGCCTGCGTCACCTTCACCGACGGCACCCAGGTCGGCGCGGTCCTCGACCGCAACGGCCTGCGCCCCGGCCGCTACTGGGTGACCGACGACGGCCTCGTCGTCCTCGGCTCCGAGGTCGGCGTCCTCGACATCGACCCCGCCAAGGTCGTCCGCAAGGGCCGCCTCCAGCCGGGCCGCATGTTCCTCGTGGACACCGCCGAGCACCGCATCATCGAGGACGACGAGATCAAGGCCGGCCTCGCCGACGACCTGCCCTACGCGGAGTGGCTGGAGGCCGGCGAGATCGAGCTCTCCGACCTGCCCGAGCGCGAGCACATCGTGCACACCCACGCCTCGGTCACCCGCCGCCAGCAGACCTTCGGCTACACGGAGGAGGAGCTGCGGATCATCCTCGCGCCGATGGCCAAGGCCGCCGCCGAGCCGATCGGCTCGATGGGCACCGACTCGCCGATCGCCGCGCTCTCGCAGCGCCCGCGTCTCCTCTTCGACTACTTCACCCAGCTGTTCGCGCAGGTCACCAACCCGCCGCTGGACGCGATCCGCGAAGAGCTCGTCACCTCGCTGCGCTCCTCCCTCGGCCCGCAGGGCAACATCCTCGAACCGACGGCCTCCTCCTGTCGTAGCGTCACCCTGCCCTTCCCGGTGATCGACAACGACGAGCTGGCCAAGCTCATCCACATCAACGCCGACGGCGACATGCCCGGCATGAAGGCCGCGACCCTCTCCGGCCTCTACCGGGTCTCCGGCGGCGGCGACTCGCTCGCCGCCCGGATCGAGGACATCTGCGTCGAGGTCGACGCCGCCATAGAGAACGGCGCCCGGCTCATCGTCCTGTCGGACCGCCACTCCGACGCCGAGCACGCGCCGATCCCCTCGCTGCTGCTCACCGCGGCCGTCCACCACCACCTCATCCGCACCAAGCAGCGCACCCAGGTGGGCCTGCTGGTCGAGGCCGGCGACGTCCGCGAGGTCCACCACGTCGCCCTGCTCATCGGCTTCGGCGCCGCGGCCGTCAACCCGTACCTCGCGATGGAGTCCGTCGAGGACCTCGTCCGCGCCGGCACCTTCCTGCAGGGCATCGAGGCCGAACAGGCCATCCGCAACCTGATCTACGCGCTCGGCAAGGGCGTCCTGAAGGTCATGTCCAAGATGGGCATCTCGACCGTCGCCTCCTACCGCGGCGCCCAGGTCTTCGAGGCCGTCGGCCTGGAGCGGGCCTTCGTCGAGAAGTACTTCAACGGCACGACCACCAAGATCGGCGGCGCCGGTCTCGACGTCATCGCCAAGGAGGTCGCCGCCCGGCACGCCAAGGCCTACCCGGCCTCCGGCATCGCGCCCGCGCACCGCGCCCTGGACATAGGGGGCGAGTACCAGTGGCGCCGCGAGGGCGAGCCCCACCTGTTCGACCCCGAGACGGTCTTCCGCCTCCAGCACTCGACGCGCTCCGGCAGCTACGAGATCTTCAAGAAGTACACGGGCCGCGTGAACGAGCAGTCCGAGCGCCTGATGACGCTGCGCGGCCTGTTCGGCTTCACCTCGGACCGGCCCTCGATCTCCCTCGACGAGGTCGAGCCGGTCTCCGAGATCGTCAAGCGCTTCTCCACCGGCGCCATGTCGTACGGCTCCATCTCCAAGGAGGCGCACGAGACCCTCGCCATCGCCATGAACCAGCTGGGCGGCAAGTCCAACACCGGCGAGGGCGGCGAGGACGCGGACCGGCTGTACGACCCGGCCCGCCGCTCCAGCATCAAGCAGGTGGCGTCCGGCCGCTTCGGCGTGACCAGCGAGTACCTCGTCAACGCCGACGACATCCAGATCAAGATGGCCCAGGGCGCCAAGCCCGGCGAGGGCGGCCAGCTGCCCGGCCACAAGGTCTACCCGTGGGTCGCCAAGACCCGTCACTCCACCCCGGGTGTCGGTCTGATCTCCCCGCCGCCGCACCACGACATCTACTCCATCGAGGACCTGGCTCAGCTGATCCACGACCTCAAGAACGCCAACCCGCAGGCCCGCATCCACGTGAAGCTGGTCTCCGAGGTCGGCGTCGGCACGGTCGCCGCCGGTGTCTCCAAGGCCCACGCGGACGTCGTCCTCATCTCCGGCCACGACGGCGGAACGGGCGCCTCGCCGCTCACCTCGCTCAAGCACGCGGGCGGCCCCTGGGAGCTCGGCCTCGCCGAGACCCAGCAGACCCTGCTGCTCAACGGCCTGCGCGACCGCATCGTCGTGCAGACCGACGGCCAGCTCAAGACCGGCCGCGACGTCGTCATCGCCGCGCTGCTCGGCGCCGAGGAGTTCGGTTTCGCGACCGCGCCGCTCGTCGTCTCCGGCTGCGTCATGATGCGCGTCTGCCACCTGGACACCTGCCCCGTCGGCATCGCCACCCAGAACCCGGTGCTGCGCGAGCGGTTCGCCGGCAAGGCCGAGTACATCGTCAACTTCTTCAAGTTCATCGCCGAAGAGGTCCGCGAGATCCTCGCCGAGCTGGGCTTCCGCACCATCGAGGAGGCCGTCGGCCACGCCGAGAACCTCGACGTGGAGCGCGCCATCACCCACTGGAAGGCGCAGGGCCTGGACCTGTCCCCGCTCTTCTACGTGCCCGAACTGCCCGAGGGCGCCGCGCTGCACCAGGTCATCGAGCAGGACCACGGTCTGGAGAAGGCGCTCGACAACGAGCTGATCAAGCTGGCCGCCGACGCGCTGGCCGCGGACTCCGCGACCGACGCCCAGCCGGTCCGCGCCCAGGTCGCGATCCGCAACATCAACCGCACGGTCGGCACCATGCTCGGCCACGAGGTGACGAAGAAGTTCGGCGGTGCGGGCCTGCCCGAGGACACCATCGACATCACCTTCACCGGCAGCGCGGGCCAGTCGTTCGGCGCGTTCCTGCCGCGCGGTGTCACGCTCCGCCTGGAGGGCGACGCCAACGACTACGTCGGCAAGGGCCTCTCCGGCGGCCGCGTGATCGTCCGCCCCGACCGGGGCGCCGACCACCTCGCCGAGTACTCGACGATCGCGGGCAACACCATCGCGTACGGCGCGACGGGCGGCGAGCTCTTCCTGCGCGGCCGGACCGGTGAGCGCTTCTGCGTCCGCAACTCCGGCGCGACGGTGGTCTCCGAGGGCGTGGGCGACCACGGCTGCGAGTACATGACCGGTGGCCACGCGGTCGTCCTCGGTGAGACGGGCCGCAACTTCGCGGCCGGCATGTCCGGCGGCGTCGCGTACGTCATCGACCTCGACCGCGACAACGTCAACATCGCCAGCGTCGACGCCGTCGAGGAACTCGACGACACCGACAAGCAGTGGCTGCACGACGTCGTGCGCCGCCACGCGGAGGAGACCGGCTCGACGGTCGCCGAGAAGCTGCTCGCCGAGTGGCCCGTGGCCGTGGAGCGCTTCAGCAAGATCATCCCCAGCACGTACAAGGCAGTGCTCGCCGCCAAGGACGCCGCCGAGCGAGCCGGACTCGACGAGTCCGCGATCACCGAGAAGATGATGGAGGCGGCGACCAATGGCTGATCCCAAGGGCTTTCTGAACCACGGCCGTGAGGTCGCCACGTCCCGGCCGGTCGACGAGCGCGTCAAGGACTGGAACGAGGTCTACGTTCCGGGCTCGCTGCTCCCGATCATCTCCCAGCAGGCCTCGCGCTGCATGGACTGCGGCATCCCCTTCTGCCACAACGGCTGTCCGCTCGGGAACCTCATCCCCGAGTGGAACGACTACGCGTACCGCGAGGACTGGCAGGCCGCCTCCGAGCGGCTGCACGCCACGAACAACTTCCCGGAGTTCACGGGCCGTTTGTGCCCGGCCCCGTGCGAGTCGGCGTGCGTGCTCGGCATCAACCAGCCCGCCGTGACCATCAAGAACGTCGAGGTCTCGATCATCGACAAGGCGTGGGACAGCGGCAGTGTCGCGGCCCAGGCCCCGGAGCGCCTCTCCGGCAAGACGGTCGCGGTCATCGGGTCGGGACCGGCCGGTCTCGCCGCCGCCCAGCAGCTCACCCGCGCCGGCCACACCGTCGCCGTGTACGAGCGCGCCGACCGCATCGGCGGCCTGCTGCGCTACGGCATCCCCGAGTTCAAGATGGAGAAGCGGCACATCAACCGCCGCATCGAGCAGATGCGCGCGGAGGGCACCCGCTTCCGCACGGGCATCGAGATCGGCCGCGACCTCAAGGCGACGGACCTGCGCAAGCGGTACGACGCCGTGGTCATCGCCGCCGGTGCGACCACCGCCCGTGATCTCCCCGCTCCCGGGCGGGAGTTGAACGGCATCCACCAGGCCATGGAGTACCTCCCGCTCTCCAACAAGGTGCAGGAGGGCGACTTCGTGGCGCCCCCGATCACCGCCGAGGGCAAGCACGTCGTGGTCATCGGCGGCGGCGACACCGGCGCGGACTGCGTGGGCACCGCCCATCGCCAGGGCGCGGCCTCGGTCACGCAGCTGGAGATCATGCCGCAGCCGGGCGAGGAGCGGAACCCGGGCCAGCCCTGGCCCACGTTCCCGATGCTCTACAAGGTCACCTCCGCGCACGAGGAGGGCGGCGAGCGGGTCTACTCCGTCAACACCACCCACTTCGAGGGCGACGAGGACGGCAACGTCCAGTGGCTGCACCTCGTCGAGGTCGAGTTCACCGGCGGCAAGCTGGCCCAGAAGCCGGGCACGGAGCGCAGGATCCCCGCGCAGCTCGTGACGCTGGCGATGGGCTTCACCGGCACCGACGTGGAGAACGGCGTGGTCGCCCAGTTCGGTCTGGAGCTCGACGAGCGCGGCAACATCGCCCGCGACGCCGACTTCGCGACCAACGTGCCCGGCGTGTTCGTCGCCGGTGACGCCGGCCGCGGCCAGTCCCTCATCGTCTGGGCCATCGCGGAGGGCCGTTCGGCCGCCCGCGGTGTCGACCGCTTCCTCACCGGAGCGAGCGACCTGCCCGCCCCGATCCGCCCGACGGACCGCTCGCTGATGGTCTGACCCGCGGATCGGTGACCCCGATCGCGTGACCTGACGGTCACTCAAGAACGTCCCGCACAAAGGCGTGCGGAACACGAGACGGCGCCTGCCTCCCTGTCCCCGACCGGACGACCTGGCAGGCGCCGCCGCATGCCCGCACAACGGCGGCCCCGCACCGGCGTGTCGGCGCCGGCCGGGGGCTACGGCAGCCGGTACGTCTCGCCGTACACCTTCCACACCAGCGGTGTGTCCAGGCCGAGGTTGCCCTCACGCAGGAAGACGCGCTGGGCGGTGTCGATGCGGGTGGTGTCACGGTGGGCGTCCCGGGACCGCATCGCCGCGCGGCGCACGTCCAGGAACGTGTCGAGGTACGCCTTCTCGTCGCCGCCCTTCGACGGGGGCTCCGCCTCGCGCAGCGCACGGGTGCGCAGACCGTAGAAGCCGTAGTCGCCGGTGCCGGGGCCGTGCATGACCATCGCGTCGTAGTAGATGAACTGGCCGAGGGTGCCGAGGCCGTCGCGCCGCGCCTGCCGGACGGCGGGGTCGAAGTAGACCCGGTCGCGCTCGGCGTCCTGCGCCGCGCGGAACGCGGGCACCGTCGCCTCGTGGCGCCAGGCCGCCGGGAAGCCCGGGTCCAGACCTTCGTGCGAGTCCGTGCCGTCCACCTCGCGCAGTGCCGGCAGGTAGCGGGCGAGTCCGTTGTCCGGATGCCTGCTCGTGTACGACTCGACGAGCGTGAGCAGGTCGTGGGTGCCGGTGCAGTAGCCGATGATGCCCGCCGTGTAGCCCTGGCCGTCACCGATGTCCTCGACATAGGCGTACGCCTGACGCCAGTCGAGCGTCGAGTTCTCGGCACTGGCGACGAGTTGCTGGGCCAGCTCCTTCTTGTCCGGGGCCACGAGCCCTGCCGGCGCGGCGGCGATCTTCCGGTCGTCCCCGTCGCGCTCGGCCGTCGCTCCGGTTCGCTCGCGGGGCTGCCGCGAGGCCGGCGCGGGCGTCCCGGCGTCGGCTCTGGCCGGGTGCTCGGGCAGCGCGAAGTAGACCGCTGTCGTGACCAGGACCGGAACAACCGCCAATAACAGGAAACCCGCACGTTTCATGACGGACAGGGTACGCAGGGACGCTGTGCGCGGGGACGGCGTACGGGTGTGCCGGACCCGAAGTTCACGCGCGCGCCCGCCCCGGTGGCCGCCGCACCGGGCCGGAACCGTGACGTAACCTCGGCGTACCGCAACCCTCGTACGACGGGAGCCCCCGCATGGCCGGAGTCAGCCTGACCAAGGTCGAGGAGACCGCGCCCGCGCTGGTCGACCTGTACAAGAGCGCCGGGGTCTGCCTCACCAAGCACGGGCTGAGCGGGCAACGGGCCGCCGTCTACCTGGTCGTCGACCACTCCGGGTCGATGAAGCCGTACTTCAAGGACGGCAGTGTGCAGGCCCTCGCCGACCGGGTGCTCGGGCTGTCCGCCCACCTCGACGACGACGGCACCGTCCCCGTCGTCTTCTTCTCCACCGACGTCGACGCCGTCACCGACATCGCGCTCGACAACCACGAGGGGCGGATCGAGCGGATCGTGGCCGGGCTCGGCCACATGGGCAGGACCAGCTACCACCTCGCCATGGACGCGGTCATCGACCACTACCTCGACAGCGGCTCCAAGGCGCCCGCCCTCGTCGTCTTCCAGACCGACGGCGGACCGATCAACAAGCTCGCCGCCGAACGCTATGTGTGCAAGGCGGCCCGGCTTCCCCTCTTCTGGCAGTTCATCGGGTTCGGCGACCCGGCCGCCAAGCAGTTCGACTTCCTGCGCAGGCTCGACGAGTTGGCCGTTCCGCGGCAGCGGGTCGTCGACAACGCCGGCTTCTTCCCGGCCGGTTCGGACCCGCGGAGGATGACCGACGCGGAGCTGTACGACCGGCTCGTCGCGGAGTTCCCGCAGTGGCTGGCCGCCGCCCGGGCGCAGGGGATCGTCACGTGAGCGCACACCTCCTGCCCGCCGCCGGGCGCGGAGCCGTGCCCTGGAAGAACGGCGGCGGAGTCACCCGGGAGATCCTCGTCCGCCCCGAGGGCGCGGACATGGCCGGCTTCGCGTGGCGGGTCAGCCTCGCCGACGTCGGCGCCGACGGGCCCTTCTCCTCCTTCGCCGGGGTGGACCGGATCCTCACCATGGTCGAGGGCGCAGGGATGGACCTGACCGTCGGGGACGAACGCCGGCTCGTCGACACCCGGTACGTGCCCCGGCGCTTTCCCGGTGACCTGCCCACCGGGTGCCGGCTGCTCGGGGGGCCCGTCGTGAACCTCAACGTCATGTGGAACCGGGGTGGTTCGGCGGTGCCGTCCGTCGAGGTCCTGCTTCTCGCCGACGAGGTGGCCGTCCCGGCGGGGCCGGCCGTCCTGGTCGTGGCACTCTGCCCCTCCACGGAGCTGGCCGGGCTGACCCTGGGCCGCTACGACGCCGCGCTGCTGACGGCGGAGCCGGCCGTACTCCGGGGGGCGGGGCCGGTCGCGGTGATCCGGGTGGACGCGTAGGCGTTTCCTCGCCCCCTCCGCCCCTACCCGTCCCGTCCCCGGGGACGCTGCCCCCGGACCCCCGGACCCCCGCTCCTCAAGCGCCGGAGGGGCTGAGTCCTTCCCGTCCGGCGCTGGAAAGTCCTGGCCCGTCCGGCACATCAACTCCCTTGTGGCGACGCACCGTTGGCTTGGCGCGAAGGGCGTGGCACCCTGGGGCCGAGGGGGCTTCGTATGAGTGTGCGTGAGGAGCGGCGGGCCGAGACGGCCAAGGGGGAGCGGCTGGCGGACTGGGCAGACGGCCGCCTGGGCATCTACTCGCTGGCCAAGGCCAACATGCGCAAGGTCTTCCCGGACCACTGGTCGTTCATGCTGGGCGAGGTCTGCCTCTACAGCTTCCTCGTCCTGATCATCACCGGCGTCTACCTCACCCTGTTCTTCGAGCCCAGCGGCGTCGAGGTCGTCTACCACGGCTCGTACGAGCCGCTGAACGGCATCATCATGACCAGGGCGTACGAGTCCACCCTGGACATCAGTTTCGACGTGCGCGGCGGACTCCTGATCCGGCAGATCCACCACTGGGCGGCGCTGGTCTTCCTCGCCGGGATGCTCGTGCACATGATGCGGGTGTTCTTCACCGGCGCGTTCCGCAAGCCGCGCGAGGTCAACTGGCTCTTCGGCTGGACCCTGTTGATGCTCGGGCTGCTCACCGGCCTGACCGGCTACTCACTCCCGGACGACCTGCTCTCCGGCACCGGCGTCCGCTTCGCGCAGGGCGCGATCCTGTCCATCCCGGTCGTCGGGACGTACATCTCCTTCTTCCTGTTCGGCGGCGAGTTCCCGGGGCACGACATCATCCCGCGGTTCTTCCCCATCCACGTCCTGCTGCTGCCGGGCATCATGCTGGGGCTGGTCGTCGCCCATCTGATCCTGGTCTTCTACCACAAGCACACGCAGTACCCGGGGGCCGGAAAGGACGAGAAGTCGGTCGTCGGCATGCCGTTCATGCCGGTCTACATGGCGAAGGCCGGCGGCTTCTTCTTCCTGGTCTTCGGCGTGCTGTCGATCATGGGCGCGATCGCCACCGTCAACCCCGTGTGGGCGTTCGGGCCCTACCGTCCCGACCTGGTGACCACCGGCGCGCAGCCCGACTGGTACCTCGGGTTCTCCGAGGGGCTGATCCGGGTGATGCCGGGATGGGAGATCAACGCCTTCGGCCACACCCTCCAGTTGGGTGTGTTCATCCCGTTCTCGCTGTTCCCGCTCATCATGGCCGCCATCGCCGTCTATCCGTTCATCGAGGCGTGGATCACCGGAGACCGGCGCGAGCACCACATCCTGGACCGGCCGCGCAACGTCCCCACCCGCACCGGCCTCGGCGTGGCCTGGCTGACGCTGTACGCCATCCTGCTGGTCGGCGGCGGCAACGACCTGTGGGCGACCCACTTCCATCTCTCGATCAACGCGATCACCTGGTTCGTCCGCGTCGGCGTGTTCGTCGGGCCCGCCCTCGCCTTCGTCGTCACGCGGCGCATCTGCCTGGGGCTGCAGCGCGCCGACCGCGAGAAGGTGCTGCACGGCCGGGAGTCCGGGACCATCAGGAGGCTCCCGCACGGCGAGTACGTCGAGGTCCACGAACCCCTCACCCCGGCCCAGCGGTTCACCCTCACCCAGCACGAACAGGCGCCGCCCTTCGAGGTGGGCCGACTGGTCGACGCGAACGGCGTGGTCCGCCGGGCCGGTCCCGCCCGGCGGCTGCGGGCCCGGCTGGCGCGCGGCCTCGAGGGGCCCGCCGCCCGCGTCCCGAAGCCGACCGCGGAGGAGTACCGCGAGATCACGAGCGGGGACGAGCACCACTGAGACCCGCCAGCACCTGCGCCCGGCACTCGGCGGGAGTGCCCCACGCGGCGCGCAGGGGGCGCGCCTTGGTGAGCCAGAGCGACAGGTCGTACTCGGCGGTGTAGCCGATCGCGCCGTGCAGTTGCAACGCGGTCCGGGCCGTGGCGTACGCCGCCTCGACCGCCGTCACCTTGGCGGCGGCCACGTCGGCGGGCGTCATCGACAGGGCGGCTCCGAACAGCAGGGGGCGGGCGAACTCCAGGGCGATCCTCGCGTCCGCGAGCCGGTGCTTGACCGCCTGGAACGAGCCGACGGGCACACCGAACTGGGTGCGCTGTCCGACGTACGCGACGGTCCGGTCGAGAAGCGCGAGGCCGACGCCGAGCGCCTGCGCGGCGGTCGCGAGCCGGGCCCACGTCACCGCCCGGCGCACGGCGCGGGTGACCTCCGGTCCGCGCGCCAGGAGTTCACCGCCGGTCCGCGGCCGGGACAGGCGCCGGGCGAGGTCCGCCGACGCGCGAACCGGGCCGTGGCCCGGCGCCAGATACAGGCTCTCGCCCTCCGCGGCGAGCAGCACGGTCGCGGCGTCGGCGTCGAGTGCGTACCCGCCGTCCGACGCGAGCGTGGCGACGCTCCCGCCCGAGGCCAGCCCCGGCAGCAGACGTTTGGCCGGCCCCGACCCGCCCCGCTCGCCCAGAGCGCTCAGCAGGGCGGCCGCCGCGACCGTCTCCACCACCGGCCCCGGTACCGCGTGCCGGCCCAACTCCACGAACCCGACGACCAGTTCGACGGGGAGCGGTCCGACCCCCTCGTACGCCTCCGGCACGGCCAGCGCGAAGACCCCGGCTTCGGCGAGGCGCGACCACAGGGCACGGCCGGGCGCGGGATCGCCGTCCGCCCAGGCCCGTACGGCCGACGGGGTGTCCGCGGCGGACAGCATCGCGTCCAGCGAGGCGGCGAAGGCGCGCTGTTCGTCGTCGAGCAGGAAACGCATCAGCGGCGGCCCTTCGGGAGGCCGAGCAGCCGCTCGGCGATGATGTCGCGCTGGATCTCGTTGGTGCCCGCGTAGATCGGCCCGGCCAGCGCGAAGACATGGCCCTCGGACCACGCGCCGTCCGCCGACTCCGCCTCCGCGCCCAGCAGATCGAGCGCCGTCTCGTGCAACGCGATGTCGAACTCGGACCAGAACACCTTGTTCAGACTGGACTCCGCTCCGATGCTCTCCCCGTCGAGGAACCGGGAGGCGTTGGCGTACGTGAACAACCGGTAGGCGCGGGCCCCGATCACCGCGTCCGCCACCCGGTCGCGCAGCGCCGAGTCCGCCGGGTCGCCGACCTCGCGCCACAGCGCCACCAGCCGGTCGGCCGCGGCAAGGAAGCGGCCCGGTGAACGCAGGGTCAGGCCACGTTCGTTGCCCGCCGTCGACATCGCCACCCGCCAGCCCTGCCCCGGCTCGCCGATCACGTCCTCGTCCGGGACGAACACGTCGTCCAGGAAGAGTTCGGCGAACGCCGGCCTGCCGTCGAGCCGGCCGATGGGACGTACCGTGACGCCGGGCGCGCGCAGGTCGAACATCAGGTACGTCAGGCCCTGGTGGGGCTTCGGCAGGCCCGGCTCGCTGCGGAACAGGCCGAACGCACGGTCGGCGAACGCGGCCCGCGACGACCAGGTCTTCTGACCGTTCAGCCGCCAGCCGCCGTCCACCCGCACCGCGCGCGATGCCAGGGACGCCAGGTCGGAACCGGCCTCGGGCTCGGACCACGCCTGCGCCCAGACCACCTCGCCCGTCGCCATCGGCGGCAGCACACGCGCCCGTTGCCCGGGGGTGCCGTGGTCGAGGAGGGTCGGCGCGAGCAGGCTGATTCCGTTCTGCCCGACCCGGCCGGGCGCGCCCGCCGCGTGGTACTCCTCCTCGAAGGCCAGCCAGCGCATCAGGTCCGCGTCGCGGCCGCCGTAGGCCGCGGGCCACGACACCACCGACCAGCGGTCCGCGGCGAGTTCGGCCTCCCAGACACGGTGAGCGGCGAAGCCCTCCTCGGTCTCCAGCGAGGGCAGCGGGACCGCCGGGACATGCGCGACCAGCCAGGCGCGGGCCTCGGCGCGGAACGCCTCATCGGCGGGGGAGGGGGTGAGATCCATCGGCGGCACCTCTCGGCTGCGGGCGGTGGGACCACGGGGGTCCCGCTCCGCCGGGTGACGGCGCTTCCCTAACAAGTGTTTGGTAGGTTAGCTTGGGGTCATGAGCGACGTCGAGAGTCCGGCGTACGTCCCCGGGCACGGGCTGCTGAAGGACCGCACCGCCGTCATCACCGCCGCGGCCGGGGCCGGCATCGGCGGCGCCACCGCACGCCGGTTCCTGGAGGAGGGCGCGCGCGTCCTGATCAGCGACGCGCACGCGCGCCGGCTGAAGGAGACCGCCGCGGCCCTCGCCGGGGAGTTCGGCGCAGGCCAGGTCGCCGCGCTGCCCTGCGACGTCACCGACGAGGAGCAGGTCCAGGCCCTCTTCGACACCGCCGTCCGGCTCCACGACCGCCTGGACGTCGTCGTCAACAACGCGGGCCTGGGCGGGACATCGGCTCTCGTCGACATGACCGACGAGCAGTGGTCCCGCGTGCTGGACGTGACACTGAACGGCACCTTCCGGTGCACCCGGGCCGCGCTGCGACGGCTCAAGGAGCAGGGCGGCGGCGGAGTCGTCGTCAACAACGCCTCCGTCGTCGGCTGGCGGGCCCAGTCCGGACAGGCCCACTACGCCGCCGCGAAAGCCGGCGTCATGGCACTCACCCGGTGCGCGGCGATCGAGGCCGCCGCGTACGGGGTCCGGGTCAACGCCGTCTCGCCGAGCCTCGCCATGCACCCGCACCTGGTGAAGGTGACCACGCCCGAACTGCTGGAGGAACTCACCGCCCGCGAGGCCTTCGGCCGGTACGCCGAGCCCTGGGAGATCGCCAACGTGATCGTGTTCCTCGCCTCCGGCTACTCCTCGTATCTCACCGGCGAGGTCGTGTCCGTGAGCAGCCAGCACGCATAGGACGACAATGACCGTGTGCCTACCAAGAAGAAGCCCCAGGTGACCGCCACCCCGGAGCGCCGCCGCGAACTGCTCGGCACCGCCGCCGAGGTCTTCGCCGAGCAGGGCTACAACGCCACCACCGTCCGCAGGATCGCGGACGAGGCCGGGATGCTCGCGGGCAGTCTCTACTACCACTTCGACTCCAAGGAATCGATGCTGGAGGAGATCCTGCGGACCTTCCTCGACGAGCTCTGGGACGGCTACGACACCGTCCTGGAAGCCGGACTCGGCCCCCGGGAGACCCTGGAGGCCCTGGTCACCGAGTCCTTCCGGGAGATCGACCGGCACCGCGCGGCCGTCGCGATCTACCAGAAGGAGGCCCGTCACCTCGCCGCGCAGGAGCGCTTCGCGTTCCTCGCCGAGTCGCAGCGCAACTTCGAGAAGGCGTGGCTGAACACGCTGGAGCGCGGTGTCGACGCCCAGGTCTTCCGGGCCGACCTCGACATCCGGCTGACCTACCGCTTCGTCCGGGACACCGTGTGGGTCGCCGCGTCCTGGTACCGGCCCGGTGGTCAGCACAGCCCCGAGGAGATCGCCCGGCAGTACCTGTCGATGGTGCTCGACGGGATCTCCGTCCCTACGTAGCCGAACGTGAACCACTCATCCTCGCGAGGGAGTCGTCATGGCCGAGGCCTACATCGTCGAAGCGGTCCGCACACCCGTCGGGCGGCGCCGGGGAGGGCTCGGCGCGGTCCACCCCGCCGACCTCGGCGCGCATGTGCTCACCGCGCTGGTCGAGCGGTCCGGCGTGGACCCGGCAGCCGTGGAGGACGTCGTCTTCGGCTGCCTGGACACGGTCGGGCCGCAGGCCGGTGACATCGCCCGCACCTGCTGGCTGGCCGCCGGACTGCCCGAGGAGGTGCCGGGCGTCACCGTGGACCGGCAGTGCGGGTCCTCGCAGCAGGCCGTGCACTTCGCCGCCCAGGGCGTCCTGTCCGGCACCCAGGACCTGGTGGTCGCCGGCGGCGTGCAGAACATGAGCCAGATCCCCATCGCCTTCGCCTCCCGGCAGGCCGCCGAACCGCTCGGCCTCACCGAGGGCCCCTTCGCGGGCAGCGAGGGCTGGCGGGCGCGCTACGGCGACCGCCCCGTCAACCAGTTCCACGGCGCCGAACTCATCGCCGCCAAGTGGGGCATCACCCGCCGCGACCAGGAGGAGTTCGCCCTCCGCTCCCATCAGCGCGCGATCCGCGCCATCGACGAGGGCCGCTTCGAGCGCGAGAGCGTCCCGTTCGGCGAGGTCGCCGTCGACGAGGGGCCGCGCCGGGACACCTCGCTGGAGAAGATGGCGGGCCTGAAGCCGGTCGTCGAGGGCGGCACCATCACCGCCGCCTGCTCCTCCCAGGTCTCCGACGGCGCCGCCGCGATGCTGCTCGCCTCCGAGCGGGCGGTCCGCGAGCACGGCCTCACCCCGCGGGCCCGGGTGCACCACCTCTCCGTACGGGGCGAGGACCCGATCCGGATGCTCTCGGCCCCGATCCCGGCCACCGCCCATGCCCTGAAGAAGACCGGCATGTCCATCGGTGACATCGACCTCGTCGAGATCAACGAGGCGTTCGCCCCGGTCGTCCTCGCCTGGCTCAAGGAGACCGGCGCGGACCCGGACCGGGTCAACGTCAACGGAGGCGCGATCGCCCTCGGCCACCCGCTCGGCGCGACCGGCGTACGGCTGATGACCACCCTGCTGCACGAACTGGAGCGCACCGGTGGCCGCTTCGGCCTCCAGACGATGTGCGAGGGCGGCGGCCAGGCCAACGTGACGATCATCGAACGCCTCTGAGGACGGCCGGGAAGGGCCCGGACACGAGTGCCGTCCGGGCCCCCGACGTCAGGGTCCTGTACGGCGGTCCGGTATCGACACTCCGAGGCCCGCAAGCCGGTCGAGGGTCTCCCGGGCCTCTCCCATCACCCGCGCGATCAGCTCCTCGCACGACGGCAGGTCCTCGATCACACCGGCCACCTGGCCCGATGCCATCACGCCGAGGTCCGTCCGGCCGTCGACCATGGACGACCTGAGGAGCATCGGGGTGTTCGCGGCGAGCAGGACCTGGCTCCAGGTCAGGTCCCTGCCGTGTCTCATGGCGAGGCCGTCGCGGATCATCCCGGTCCACGTCAGGCCGGAGAGACGCCGGAAGCCGGCGGCCCGGCGCACGGCCCGGGCGAGTGTCCTCGTGCGGCCCGCCCGCTCCAGCGCGTCGACGAGGTCGGTGCGCAGCATGCGGTGCGGCATCCCGTCGACGGCCGTCGTCACCGTGACGTCCCCGACCGTCGCCGCGAGGTATCGCGCCTTCACCGCGTCGGGCACCGTCGAGTCGGAGGTCAGCAGGAACCGTGTGCCCATCGCGATGCCCGCCGCCCCGTAGGCCAGCGCCGCCACCAGTCCCCGGCCGTCGTGGAAGCCGCCCGCCGCCACCACTGGGATGTCCACGGCGTCGACGACCTGCGGCAGCAGCACGCTCGTCGCCACCTCACCGGTGTGTCCGCCGCCCTCGCCGCCCTGCACGATCACGGCGTCGGCGCCCCAGCCGGCGACCTTCTCGGCGTGCCGCCGGGCGCCGACGGACGGCACGACGACCACACCCGCCTCCTTCAGCTCGGCGATCAGCTCGCGGGAGGGGGCGAGCGCGAACGACGCGACACGCACCCCCTCGTCCACGATGATCCGCACCCGGTCGCCGGCGTCCGACGCGTCGGCGCGCAGGTTCACGCCGAACGGCTGGTCGGTGCGGGACCTGACCTCGCGTACGGCGTCCCGGAGGTGGTCGAGGGTCATCGTGGCGGAGGCGAGGATGCCCAGCGCGCCCGCGTTCGCCGTCGCCGAGACCAGGCGGGGGCCCGCCACCCAGCCCATGCCGGTCTGCACGACGGGATGCCGGACGCCGACGAGTCCGGTCAGCGCGGTCTCCATCAGCGCCCGCTCCCGTGCGTGGCGGCTCCGCCGTCCCCGCCCCGGCCGAAGCGCGCCGGGCCCTCTCCGGCGGGGGTGGGGGCGGCGGGGTCGGGCACCTCCCGGTCCCGCAGCCCCTTCGGGTCGAGCACCGTCCGGATCAACTCCAGCTCCCGGCTGGTCGGTTCGCGGGTGAACGGGACCTCGGCCGGGATCGTCAGCGCGAACCCGGTGGCCGCGCGGACCTGCTCGGGGGTGACGCCCGGGTGGACGGACGCGAGCCGCATCGTGTGGTCGGGCGTCGCGAAGTCGAGGACCGCGAGGTCGGTCACCACGCGGGGGAGACAGTGGAAGCGGGTGGCGCTCGGGCCGGCGGCGGCCGCCCGGTCGTACCCCACCCCGCACACCACGTCCACGCGCTCCACGAAGACCCGCGTCGAGTGCTTGGGGATCCAGTAACTGGTCGGGTTGTTGAGGGTGTTGACCGGGGCGCCGCGCATCCCGAGGAGCTGGCGCCGGGGCCGCGACCAGTCACCGATGCAGGAGATGTTCTGGTTGCCGAAGCGGTCGATCTGGCTCGCGCCCATCATCACGTGCCGCCGCCCGCCGGTCACCGCCGTCAGATGCCGCCGGTAGGGCAACCAGCCCTCCGTGGCGCCGTCCGGGCCGACCAGCAGTGCCTCGCCGTCGGTCAGCAGCAGCTCGGGCGCGAAGGTGCGCCGGGCGAGGCGCGCCCCGACGGACGGGACGAGGCCCATGGGGCTGGCGAGCACCTCGCCGTTGTCCCGCCAGGCCTCGGCGCAGGCGATCACGCAGTACTCGGCTCGGGTGACGCTCACTGGTCCCGCTCCTTCCGCCAGGCCTGGACGGCGCTCTGGTAGGCGTGCTCGTCACCGGCGAGGAAGCGCCCGGCGAACTCCTCGTACGGCGTGGTCGCGTACAGCTTCTGGAAGGCCTCGTCGCGTCCGTAGTCCGGGGCGCAGGAGGTGAAGTGCGCGCCGTTCGGCGTCTCCACCACGCCCGTGACGGACGGCCGCTGGAGGAGCAGGGTCTGCGGCGCGGCCTCCTTGGTCAGCTCCGCCGTGTCGACGATCCGCTCGCACGAGACGTACGCGGTGTCGGCTGCCTCGCAGAACAGGTCGTCGAAGTACGGGTCCGGTCCGAGGTACTGGCCGTTGCCCGCGCGGTCCGCGCGGTTCATGTGGACCAGGGCCGCGTCCAGGCGCAGGGCGGGCATGGCGACGAGCTCCTCCCGCACCCCGGACGATGGGTCGGGATACGGCGAAGTGACGGTCCGAAGACCGGGGTTGACCCGCATCACGTCCGAACCGATGCCGGCCCGCACCGGGAGGAACGGCAGCCGGTTCGCGGCGGCGTGCAGGCCCCACATGAACATCGCCTCGTCGACCTCCGTCAGCTCGAACGCGCCTCGCTCGCGGGCCGCGCGGTAGTGCGGTTCGAGCGGGATCGAGTCGAGCGTCGCGAAGGCCGTCACCAGCTTGCGGATCCGCCCGGCCGCCGCGAGCAGGCCGACATCCGGCCCGCCGTACGCGACGACGGTCAGATCGGTGATCCCGCTGCGGAGCAGCGCTCTCACCAGGGCCATCGGCTTGCGCCGCGAACCCCAGCCGCCGATACCGAGCGTCATCCCGCTCTCCAGCCGGCCGACGACGTCCTGCGCCGACATGGTCTTGTCGCTCACCGGGTGGCCTCCTTGCCGAAGCTGTCGCGGACGCGGCCGGCCACTCCGCCGAAGCCGGCCTCGTAGGTGAAGCCCTGCTCGAAGCGGTAGCTGCGGCGCACGTCGACGGGGTCGATGCCGTTGATCGCGGCCTTGGCGAGACGGATGAGCCGCCCGTCCTTCGCGGCGATCTCCCGCGCCAGCTCCAGCGCCGCCGACCGCAGTTCCCCGCGCGGGACGACCCTCCAGACCGAGCCGTGCGCGTGCAGCTCGGCCGCGGTGGCCGTGCGCGAGGTGTAGTACAGGGCGCGCATCAGATGCTGGGGGACGAGCCGGGCCAGGTGCGTGGCCGCGCCGAGGGCGCCCCGGTCCAGCTCGGGCAGGCCGAAGGCGGCGTCCTCGCTCGCCACGATCGCGTCCGCGTTTCCCGCGAGGCCGACGCCGCCGCCCAGGCAGAAGCCCTGCACCGCCGCGACGACAGGCACCTCGCACTCGTACACCGCGGCGAAGGCCTCCGCGCAGCCCTGGTTGGCGCCGATCAGCGCTTCGTGGCCGGTGGGGTCGCGCTGTATCTCCTTGATGTCGACGCCCGCGTTGAAACCGCGTCCCTCCGCCGCCAGGACGACGCAGCGGACCCCGGGGTCGCGGCCCGCCGCGCGGACGGCGTCGGCGAGCTCGAACCAGCCGCGCACCGGCAGCGCGTTCACCGGTGGGTAGTCGGCCGTGACGACGGAAATCCCCTTTTCCGGGGACGAGGTGGAGACACCCATGGACACATCAGCTACCTTTCCACCAAACGTTTGTTAGGTGTGATGCGAAGCTAGCAGCGATCGCGGCCGCGCGGGAGGCCCTGTGGACAACGTGGACACCACCGGCGAGGACGGCGCCGCGGACCTGGACGGCCGGACGGTCGTCGTCACCGGCGGCACCCGGGGCGTCGGGGCCGGGATCGCCCGGGCCTTCGTCCGTGCGGGCGCGCACGTCGTGCTCTGCGCACGCAGACCCCCCGAAGTCCCTCTGGAAGGGACCGACTTCGCGCCGGTCGACCTGCGGGACCCGGCCGCCGTACGGGACTTCTTCGCGTCCCTGCCGCGGCTCGACGTCCTGGTCAACAACGCGGGCGGCGCCCCCTACCGGCCGCTCGCCGCGGCGGACGCCGAACGGCATGCCCGGGTGATCGAGCTCAACCTCACCGCTCCGCTCACCGCGTCGCTCGCCGCGTACGAACATCTCAGGCGGGCGCGCGGGTCGATCGTGATGATCGGGAGCGTGAGCGGGTCCCGCCCGTCGCCCGGCTCGGCGGCCTACGGGGCGGCGAAGGCGGGGCTGGAGAACCTGGCCCGTTCCATGGCCGTCGAGTGGGCACCGGAGATCAGGGTGAACACCCTGGTCGTCGGCATGGTCCGCACCGAACTGGCTCATCTGCACTACGGCGGCGAGGACGGGGTCGAGGCCGTCGCCCGTACCGTCCCGCTGGGCCGTCTCGCCCGGCCGTCCGACGTCGGGGGAGCCGCCGTGTTCCTCGCCTCGGACGCCGCCGCCTACATCAGCGGAGCCTCGGTCCTCGTCCACGGAGGCGGCGAGCGGCCCGCCTTCCTCGACGCCGCGACCGTCAACAAGGACGACAAGGGCGACAAGGACGACGAGAACAACAAGCGCGACAAGGACGAGCGGGGAGAACCGGCATGAGCGCACCGCTGCTGTGCGAGGGACGCGTCGTGATCGTCACGGGCGCGGGCCGCGGGCTCGGCAGGGCACACGCCCTGGCGTACGCCGCCGAGGGCGCCCGGCTCGTCGTGAACGACCTCGGCGTCGGCCTCGACGGCGCCCCCGGGCCGGACAGCCCGGCCCGCCGGGTCGTCGAGGAGATCCGCGCGGCCGGCGGCGAGGCGGTGGCCCACGGCGGCGACATCGCGACCACCGACGGCGCCGCCTCCCTGGTCCGCGCCGCCCTGGACACGTACGGCCGGCTCGACACCCTGGTCAACAACGCGGGCTTCCTACGTGACCGGATGCTCGTCAACCTCGACGAGGAGGACTGGGACGCCGTCCTGCGGGTCCATCTGAAGGGGCACTTCCTGCCGCTGCGGCACGCGGCCGCGCACTGGCGCTCGGAGGCGAAGGCAGGCCGCACGCCAGAGGCCAGGGTGGTCAACACCAGCAGCGGAGCGGGCCTGTTGGGGTCGGTCGGGCAGGGCAACTACAGCGCTGCCAAGGCGGGCGTCGTCGGCCTGACACTGGTCGCGGCGGCCGAGATGGGCCGCTACGGCGTGCAGGCCAACGTCATCGCCCCGGCCGCCCGCACCCGGATGACCGAGCGGACCTTCGCCGGGACGATGACGGCGCCGGACAGCGGCTTCGACGCCATGGCTCCCGAGAACGTCTCGCCGCTGGTGGTCTGGCTGGGATCGGCCGCGAGCGCCGGGGTCACCGGCCGCGTCTTCGAGACCGAGGGCGGCCGGATCACCGTGATGGAGGGCTGGCGGCCCGGCCCGAGCGCGGACAGGGGAGGCCGCTGGACCCCGGCCGAGGCGGGCGACGCGGCCCGCAGACTCCTGACGGAGGCGGAGACACCGGGAGCGGTGTACGGCGCGGAGTAGAGCGCGGGACGGGACCGAACAGGGCGGAGGGGCGGACAACGGAGGGTCGGAGTGACCGGGCGGGTGCGGGCGACGCGGAGACGGGCACGGCGGAGACGGGTAGGACGCGAGAGGGGTAGGACGGGAGAGGGCGGGACGGCGGCCGGGGAGGGGAGTGCGAGCGCCGGGTGGGTCGGGAAGGGGCGTTCAGCTCCCGGGTCGTTCCACGCCCGCCGTCAGCAGGGCGATGATCTCCGCGTGTCCCGTCTGGAGTTCGTCCCCCGCGAACGGACTGCCCTGGGCGTCCAGGAGTTCCACCTCGATGGTGATGCCGTCGGCGGATCCGTGGCGTCGGGTGACCGAGCGGTGTCCGGGTCCGTGTGTGCGGGCCAGACCGGCACGCAGCTCGGCCTCGACACCGACGGTGAGCAGACGGCGCGCCTCGGCGAGCGCCTCGGCCCGCGCGCCCGCCCCGCGCGCGAGCAGGGCCCGCACGCAGCCGACGGAGCCCCGGCGGGCCGCCGTCACCAGCGGCGCCTCGCCCGAGGGGCCCGGCCTGTCCGGGTCCGCGCCCGACCCGAGGAGCAGCTCCGCGACCGTGGTGTGACCGCACCGCAGGGCCCAGGTCAGCGCGGTGAATCCGAACGCCTCCACCGTGTCCGGTCCCGCCCCGGCGCCGAGCAGGGCCCGCACCACCTCGACGTGGCCGCCGCAGGCCGCGCCGCACAGGGGAGCGTCCGTGCCCAGACTGAGCCGGTCGGGGTCGGCGCCGCCGGCCAGCAGCAGCCGTACGATCCCGGCCCGGTCGCTCACGGCCGCCGCGTACAACGCGCTCTGGCCGTCCTCGTCCACGCTCTCGGCGCTCACCCCGGCGCGCAGCAGCCGTACGACCGTGTCCTCGTCCCCCTCGTACAGGGCGGGGAAGAGGGCGGCGGCGAGGTCGTCGGTGCTCATCCCTCGACCCTCGCTCGCCAAGGACACGCGAGGCAAAGACTTTTGGGGTGTCCTGCCTCACCCCTTGGCTGTCGGCGGCCCGTTCCCGCCCCGTCGCCCGCCGGTGGTGGCTCCCGGCCGGCGTGTGCGTCAGGTGCCCGGCGCGTGCGTCACGTGCCCGCGTGCGTCAGGTGTCGCACTCCAGCACCGTCCGGCACAGCGCGCACCGTGCGCGGACCCGGCCGCGCACCGGCACTCTGATCCGCTGGTGGCAGGTCGGGCAGGGAAAGGACACGCGCAGCGGTCCGTCGGCGTCGGGGGCGAACGTGTAGGCGACGCCCGCGGGGTCGGGGGAGTGGTGATCCTGGGCCTGCCGGCGGTCCTTGGCGTAGCGGCGGCGGCCCGCCCAGCCGGCCGCGGTCAGCGGGGGCTGCTGCTCGTCGCGGCGGGCCCGCGCCATGCCCTTGGTGTAGGCGGTGTACGCCTGCGGGCTGGTGAACCACACGGAGGGATCCTCGCCGAACACCAGGGCCCGCTTGGCGAGGACGTACCCGAACTCCTCCGGGGTCAGATAGCCGAGCTTCTGCGAGGACGCGGCGTCCTCGCGGTAGGCGTCCAGGAGCAGCCAGCCGGCGCCGAGGTAGGCCGCGGCGGTGTCGGTGAGGATCTCGTTGTCGCGGGTGCCGGGGAAGGCGAGGTCGAGGCGGTGCAGGTAGACGTGCATCACCTCGTGGGCGAGGGCGGCGCCGATGTCCCTGCGGTGGGTGCGGAAGCGGTCGTTCAGCTCGATGAAGTACTCGGGTCCGGCGGCGAGTTCGACGTTCGCCGCGTGGGTCATCTCGCGGAAGCCGACGATCATCCGGGCGTCCGGAAGACGGTAGTGCCGCACCAGCTCGCGGGCCACGCGCTGGGCGCCCAGATGCAGGTCGTCGAGGTCGGCGAAGGCCACGTCGGCGGGGGCCACGCTGGCCGAGAAGGTGTGGACGGTGTCGTACGAGAGCCGTTTCCAGAGCGCGGTGACCGACGCCCGCACCGTGTCCAGGTGAGGGAAGCCGTGCTCGACGGGTCCGCCGTTCGCCACGTCAGCACCCCCTGAAGACGCCGGAACTCCCCTCCACTCTAAGCGGGCTTCCTCCCGGCGGCCGGGGACGCGGCACGCCCGCGGGCGTGTCTGGCCGGATTGCGGCTCTTGCCCGCGCCCTGCGGCGGTCCTCATAATCCCCACCAGCTTGGCAGGAGCATGCCAGCAAGCCTTTCTGTGTCCCTGCCCGGCGGACAACCCCCCACGAAAGGAAACGCGTTGAAGTCTCCGAAGAAGTCCCGTCTCGTCCGAAGACTGCTCGCCGTCGCCGCGGTCGTCCTCTCCGCCGCGTCCCTCCAGCCGCTGACCGCGCAGGCCGCCCCCGCACCCGTCGTCGGCGGCACCCGCGCCGCGCAGGGCGAGTTCCCGTTCATGGTCCGCCTCTCGATGGGCTGCGGCGGCGCCCTCTACACCAAGAGCATCGTCCTCACCGCCGCGCACTGCGTGAACGGCTCGGGCAACAACACCTCCATCACCGCCACCGCCGGAGTCGTCGACCTGCAGAGCGGCAGCGCCGTCAAGGTCAAGTCGACGAAGGTCCTCCAGGCCCCCGGCTACAACGGCAAGGGCAAGGACTGGGCGCTCATCAAGCTCGCCAAGCCGATCGAGCTGCCCACCCTGAAGATCGCCACCACCACCGCGTACAACAACGGCAACTTCACCGTCGCCGGCTGGGGCGCGGCCCGCGAGGGCGGCGCGCAGCAGCGCTACCTCCTCAAGGCCACCGTCCCCTTCGTCGACGACGCCACCTGCAAGCAGGCGTACGGCAGCGACCTCGTCCCCGGTGACGAGATCTGCGCCGGATTCGTCGCGCAGGGCGGTGTCGACACCTGTCAGGGCGACTCCGGCGGCCCCATGTTCCGCAAGGACGACACGGGCGCCTACCTCCAGGTCGGCATCGTCAGCTGGGGCCAGGGCTGCGCCGAACCCGGCTACCCGGGCGTGTACAGCGAGGTCTCGACCTTCGCGGCCGGCATAGCCAGTGCGGCGGCAGGGCTCTAACACCTCGCCCGCCGGTCCCGGTCGTTCCGTCCGTCCGTCTGTCTCCGCGGCGCCCGCGACTCCGGTCGTGGGCGCCGTCGCGTGTTCCGCGAACGAGCGGCACGGGGGGCCGGTCGCATCCGCACGCTGTCAGCCGGCGAGCACCTTGTGGAAGTGCACGTCCTGGTGGCCGCCCGGGATGCCCTCGGTGCGGCCGGTCTCCCGGTATCCGTGACCGCGGTAGAAGTCGGGGGCCTGGAAGGTGAAGGAGGAGACGATCACCTCGGTGCAACCGCGCCGGGCACCCTCCTCCTCGACGGCCCGGAGCAGCCTGCCGCCCCAGCCCGCGTGCCGCTGGTCGGCCCGCACCCACAGCATGTCCACGACGCAGCAACTGCCCCACACCCAGGCGGTGAGCCCGCCGACGAGTGCCCCGTCGGCGTCGGTCACCCGGACCGAGACCGGCTCGGGCGTGCCGGCTCCGGTCGCCGCCGCGTTGAACGCGGTGAGTTCGTCGTCGAGCCGCTGTTCCAGGTCGGCGTCCTTGCCGCCGATCCGCAACGACGTACTCGCGGGCTGCTGGTGTGGACTGGTCATGGCGGGGAGTATGCCAACGCCCGGGCCGGTGATCGAACCGATTTCCCCGGCGGGCCGGGCCGTCGACCGCTCCGTTCCCGGGACCCGCGTCCGTTCCCGGACCGGGCCGGAACGCCCCACGTGACATGACGAGACGTGTGCCCACCGGTCGGGCCTCCGTGGCGTACGCGTGGCGGACGGCGGCCGTTAGTCCAACTGCTCCCCCCGCTTTGTCCATGGGCACACCGGCCCCGCGCGACGCAGTCTGGCGCCCCGGAACGTCGCCCCCCAGGAGGAGAGCCTTGCAGCCCTCAGACACGTTCACCCCCACCCGCCGCACCGTCGTCGCGGCCGGAGCCGCCGCCGGGATCGGCGCCGTGCTCGGCCTGCCCGCGGTGGCCTCGGCCGCCCCCGGCGACGACACCGTCACCCTCCGCTCCGCGCACCTCGACGTCCGCGTCGCCAGGGCCTTCCCGCGGATCGTCACCTACACCGACCGCGCCACCGGCGCCGTGCTGCACGGCCAGTCCGACCCGGTTGCCACCGTCCTGATCGACGGCACCGAGCACACCCCGACGGTCACCGCCACACCCGGCGCCGCCTCGGCCGCCTACCGTCTCGCCTTCACCGGCGGCACCACGATCGACGTCGAGATCGCCGTCGACGGCCACCAAGTGACCTGGCGGGTCACCGCCGTCGACGACACGGACGCCCTCCCCGTCGGCACCCTGGAGATCCCCGGCCTCGCCCTGCTCGCCGTCCGCAGCGACCAGCCCGGCGCCCAGCTCCTCGCCGCACGCGTCCAGCTCGACCAGGCCAAGAGCGGGGACACCCTGGTCACGCCCACCGCCGACGGCCCGGAGGAGGCGGCCACCGGATGCGCCTACGCCGTCGTCGCCCACCACGGGCTCGCGGGCGCCCTGGAGACCAACACCGTCTACGACAGGCCCGACGCCACCACCTCCTGGGAGAACGGCCGACTCTGGCGCCGGACCGTCCGCAGGGACGGCCGCACCGAGGCCCGCCTCGCCCCCGGCCAGTGGACCCACCGCGCCGCCGGCGCGACCGACACCGAGCCGCTCCCGTACGCCACCGTCGTCGTCACCGGCGACCGCAACGGCGACGGCGTGATCGACTGGCAGGACGCGGCGATCGCCTTCCGCGACATCATGGTCACCCCGCTCGGCGCCGAGGACACCTACCGGCGCGTCGTCCCGCACATCCCCTTCAACTTCGCCTCACAGGCCACCAACCCGTTCCTCGCCACCCTCGACAACGTCAAGCGGATCTCCCTCGCGACCGACGGGCTGCGGCAGTTCACGATCCTCAAGGGCTACCAGTCGGAGGGCCACGACTCCGCCCACCCCGACTACGCGGGCAACTACAACGAACGCGCCGGAGGCCTCGACGACCTCAACACCCTGGTCCGGGCGGGAAGGAAGTGGAACAGCGACTTCGCCGTCCACGTCAACGCCACCGAGTCCTATCCCGTCGCCCACGCCTTCTCCGAGACGCTCGTCGACAAGGACGACCCGCAGTGGGACTGGCTCGACCAGAGCTACCGCATCGACGCCCGCCGCGACCTCGTCTCCGGCGACATCGTCCGCCGCTTCGCCGACCTGCGCCGCGACGCCGACCCGGCGCTCAACTCCCTCTACATCGACGTCTTCCGCGAGTCAGGATGGAACTCCGACCGCCTCCAGCGCGCCCTGCGCGACCAGGGCTGGCACGTCACCTCCGAGTGGGGCCACGGGCTGGAGCGCTCCACCCTGTGGTCGCACTGGGCCACCGAGACGGACTACGGACCCGACACGTCCCGCGGTATCAACTCCCGGCTCATCCGCTTCGTCCGCAACCACCAGAAGGACGTCTTCGCCGACAAGTGGCCCACCCTGCTGGGCGTTCCCCGCATGGGTAACTTCGAGGGCTGGACCGGCAAGACCGACTGGACCGCCTTCCACGACCTGATCTGGACCCACTCCCTGCCCGCCAAGTACCTCCAGGCGTACCCGATCCGCACCTGGGGCGAGCACGAGATCACCTTCGGCACCACCACCGCCGTGACCGCCGTGTCCGACACCGACGGCACCCGCCGCATCACCACCGAAGGACGCCTCGTCTACGACGGCGGCACCTACCTGCTGCCCTGGGACCCCCGCGGGGCCACGAAGCTCTACCACTACAACCCGGCCGGAGGCAGCAGCGGCTGGCGCCTCCCGGCGACCTGGGAGGGCCTGTCCCGGGTCGCCCTGTACCGGTTGACCGACCAGGGACGGAGGTTCCAGACGTACGTCCCCGTCCGCTCCGGCCGCGTCACCCTCGACGCGAGCGCCGGACAGCCGTACGTCCTCTACCGCACCCGGGTCGCCGACGCGGCCGACCCCGACTGGGGCGAGGCCACCCCGCTGCACGACCCCGGCTTCAACTCCGGCTCCCTGAAGGGCTGGACGGTCACCGGACCGGCCTCCGTGCAGCCCAACGCCCTCGGCGACCACGAACTCGTCATCGCCGCCGGCGCCGCCGCCACCGTCTCCCAGCGGCTGACCCGCCTCGAGCCGGGAACGTACGCCGCCTCCGTACAGGTCGAGGTCGGCGCGAGCGCGGACGACCGCCGCGAGGCCTCGCTCCAGGTCCGTACGGCCGACGGTGTCACCGCCGCCAACACCACCCGCACGTCCACCGCGGGCAACTACGTCGCCGCCGACCGCAAACACGGCACCCGCTTCCAGCGGATGTTCACGTACTTCACCGTCCCCGAGGGCGGCGGCCCCGTGCGGCTCACCCTCGGCGCGGCGGCCGGGCAGGCACGCGTGCGGTTCGCCGACGTCCGCGTCGTGCCCGCCGTCCGCACGGCCACCGCGCCCGGCACCCTCGTCCACGAGGACTTCGAGCACGTCCCGCAGGGCTGGGGCCCCTTCGTGAAGGGCGACGCGGGCGGCGTCACCGACCCGCGCACCCACATCGCCCAGCGGCACGCGCCGTTCACCGGACGCGGCTGGAACGGCAAGGCGATCGACGACGTCGTCGACGGCACCCAGTCCCTCAAATCACGCGGCGAGAACGACGGCCTGGTCCACCGGACCGTGCCCCACACGGTCCGGTTCCAGCCGGGCAGGCGCTACCGGGTCACCTTCCGTCACGAGAACGAGAAGGCCGGACAGTACGCCTGGATCACCGCCGTCGACGAGGGCGCGAAGACCCGCGAACTCAGCCGCACCGACCTCCCCGTCGCGACCCAACCCGCCACTCACTCCTACGAGTTCACCGCCCCCGACACCGGCGAGGCCTGGGTCGGCCTGCGCAAGACCGGCGACGACGGCACCGCCGAGTTCACCCTCGACTCGTTCGAGGTGACCGAGACCGGCTGACCCGCCGCCTCCAACTCCAGCACCCACACGTCGTTCACGCCCTCCCGCAGGACCGCACCGGGCACGTACAGCGCCCGCTGCGGTCCCGCGGACCAGTACCGGCCCAGCCCGAACCCGTTGACCCACACGAACCCCCGCGTCCAGCCGGGAAGTTCGAGGAAGGCGTCCCCGGCCCCGCGCACCTCCACCGTGCCGCGGTACAGGCCGGGGGAGCCGTCCGCGGGCACGTCACCGAACGGCACCCGCCCCACGTCCCCGTCCAGCGCGTCCAGCCGCAGCGCCCGCGCCCGCACCCCGTGCAGATACTGCCGCTCGTGCAGCACACCCCCCGTGATGCCCTTCGCCTCACCGCCGCGCGGACCGTAGTTGACCCGCCCCAGCGACTCCACCCACAGCTCCACCCGCGCGGGACCCGCGACCGGCTCGCCGAGCCGCGGCTCGTCCTCGGTGAGCACCCCGGCCCGCACCCCGTCCACCGACACCACCGCCAGATCCCGCAGCCCGCGCACGGACAGCGGATACGGCTGCCGCGGCCCCGGCACGGTCACCTCGTACCTCACCAGCCCCCGGTCCACGCCCAGTTCCTCGAACGTGGGCGGCACCGCGTACTCGGCCTCCTCACCCCCCACCGCGCCCAGCACCGCGTCCAGCGACGCCCAGCCGCCGAGCCCCGCCTCCGCGTCCGCGCCCAGCGCCTCGGGAGCGGGCGGCAGATCGGGCAGCGGCCCCTCCGCGAACCCGGCGAGGATCTCCCGGAAGAGCCAGAACTTCTCGGTGGGGCGCCCCAGTTCATCGATCGGAGCGTCGTAGTCGTACGACGTCACATCGGGCTCCAGCGCCCCCTCGTGCAGCTCACCGCCCCGATTGGCGCCCGCCCAGCCCGCGAAGCTCGTCCCACCGTGCGCCATGTACAGATTGACCGACGCCCCGCACTCCAGGATCTCCCGCAGCGCGTCCGCCGCGTCCCGCGGATCACGGACCACATGCTCCGCACCCCAGTGGTCGAACCATCCGCACCAGAACTCCATGCACATCAGCGGACCCGACGGCCGGTGCCGGCGCAGCGTCGCGAACGCCTCCCGCGCCCCCGAACCGAAGTTCGCCGTCGCCAGCACCCCCGGCACCGACCCGCCCGTCAGCATGTGGTCCTCGGGCCCGTCCGACGTGAACAACGGCACCCGTACCCCCTCCGCGCGCAGCAGTTCCGCCAGCCACCCCAGATACACCTGGTCCGATCCGTAACTCCCGTACTCGTTCTCCACCTGCACCATCAGCACCGGCCCGCCCCGGTCGACCTGCCGCGACACGATCTCCGGCAGCAGCACCTGGAACCAGCGCTCCACCTGCCGCAGATACTCCGGATCCCGCGTCCGCGCCCGCCCCGTCAGCCAGTGCGGCAGCCCGCCGTTCTCCCACTCGGCGCAGATGTACGGACCCGGCCGCACGATCGCCCACAGCCCCGCCGCCCGGGCCGCGTCCAGGAACCGGCCCAGCTGCCCCACGTCACGGACCTCACCGGGACGCGGCTCGTGCAGGTTCCACGGGACGTACGTCTCCACACAGTTCAGCCCGAGCGCCCGCAGCATCCCCAGCCGGTGCCCCCACTGCCCCTCGTGCACCCGGAAGTAGTGCAGCGCGCCGGACAGCAGCCGTACCGGGCGCCCGTCCAGCAGAAAATCGGTGTCCCCCACCGTGAACTCGCTCATGGCCACACGATCACCCCTGGCGGCGGCCGCGTCCATGGACAAAGATCAGCGCTGATTGGACGCAACGCAAAGGAACGACCGGGCGGGACGAAAACGGATGTACCACACCTGGATGCGCTATTTCACCCCCGGGCCCGCCCACCTCCGGCTCGGCCTCGCCTGCCTCGGCGTCGGCCTCCAGCACGGCGAACTGCCCCCCGTCGGCCCCCGCACCCTCGACCACCACGTCGCCGTCGTCGTCAGCGCGGGCAGCGGCTGGTACCGCACCCCCGACGGCCGCCGGCACCCCGTCACCGCGCCCGCCCTCATCTGGCTCACCCCCGGCACCCCCCACCACTACGGCCCCGACCCCGGCTGGGACGAGTGCTTCGTCGACTTCACCGGCCCCGCCACCACCACGTACACCGAACTCGGCTACATCGAACCCGGCCGCCCCGTCGTCCCCCTCTCCGACGCCGCGGCCGCCCGCGCCGTCGTCGCCCGCATCGCCCGCGCCGCCCGCCGCGGCAACCCCCTCCTGGAGGTCGAGACCGGCGCCGCCGTCCACGAGCTCCTCGTCACCCTGCGCCGCGCCCGCGCCGACCTCGCCCCCGACGGCGACGAAGTCCTCCAGGCCCTCGCCCGCGACGCCTTCAGGACGATGTCCGTCGCCGACCACGCCGCCCGCCACGGCATGACCCCCGCCGCGCTGCGCATCGCCGTCCGCCGCGGCGCCGGCTGCAGCCCCAAGGACTACCTCCTCGGCATCCGCCTCGGCCGCGCCAAGGAACTCCTCGCCGCCACCGACCTCCCCGTCGCCGCCGTCGCCCGCCGCGTCGGCTACGACGACCCCGCCTACTTCTCCCGCCTCTTCACCCGCCGCGTCGGCATCCCACCCGTCCGCTTCCGCGAACAACAGGGCCGCACCGTCCCCGGCGGCTGGAGCAACCGCGTCCCCGACCCCGACGATCCACCCATGATCGAACCCCCGCACGCCCCGTAGGGTTGGCTCACATGACCACCAGCAAGCCCCAGGAAACCGACCCCGCCGTCCGCGCGGAACTCGCCCGGCTGCGCGACAGCATCGACAACATCGACGCCGCCGTCGTCCACATGCTCGCCGAACGCTTCAAGTGCACCCAGCAGGTCGGCCACCTCAAGGCGGCCCACCAACTGCCGCCCGCCGACCCCTCCCGCGAAGCCCACCAGATCGCCCGGCTGCGCCGCCTCGCCGAGAACGCCAAACTGGACCCGGCGTTCGCCGAGAAGCTCCTCACGTTCATCATCGCCGAGGTCATCCGCCACCACGAACGCATCGCGGACGACGCCGGCACCACCCCCGAACCGGGGGAGTGAGACCGGAACGACCCCAGGCGGAGTCCCGAGGCCCACACCGCCCGGCGGACACCGCCGCTCCCCGGGCCGTCAGCCCCCCGCCGCGAACCCCGCGCCGGAGCGAGAACAACACCCCCTGGCGCGTACCCCGCGCCGGAGCGCAACCCGCCGCGAAGGCGCGCGTTCCCCGCCGGAGTGAGAACCACTCTCCCGGAACGCGCCGCGCGCGCCGCGCACTCCCGCACGAAACAGCCCGGCGCATCACGCCCTCACGGGCATATGCTGGTAGGCCCGAACGAGAGACGCCGGGCCATGCCGTCGGATGCCAAAATCCTCATCGTCGACGACCACGAGGACACCCTGTACGCCCTGGAAAGCGCACTGTCCCCGCTCGGCTACCGAGTAGGACGCGCCACCGGCGGCGACGAAGCACTCAAGGAAGTCCTGCGCGGCCAGGTCGCCCTGCTCCTCCTCGATGTCCGCATGCCCGGCGTCAGCGGCCTCGACGTCGTCCGCTACATGCGAGGCGTCGAACAGACCCAGCACATCCCCGTCATCCTCCTCACCGGATTCGGCCCCGACACAGAACTCACCGCCACCGCCTTCGCCCTCGGCGTCGCCGACCTCCTCATGAAACCCGTCGACCCCTGGACCCTGCGCACCAAGGTCCGCTACCTCTACGAGGCCCAGCAGCGCCACCAGAACCTCGAACGGGAACTGCGCGACCTGCGCGCCCTCGTCAAGGAACACCTCCCCGACACGGCCCCCGCCGACCCCGGCACCCGCATCCCCGGACAACCCCGACGCCCCTCCGCCCGCGACGGCGACCGCCTGGAACAGGGCCGTACGCCGTAACAGCGGCTCGTGACCGGGCGACGACAAAGCGCACGAACGGGACCACCTCTGTGACCCGGTGACGCCATCGGGCAGCATGTCCCCATGTCCGTACTGACGCGCGACGAAGCGCAGACCCGTGCCCAACTCCTCGACATCCACCACTACGGGATCGAACTCGACGTCACCCGAGGGGACGAGACCTTCGACTCCCTGACCGTCATCCGGTTCACCGCCCGCGACGACGCGGACACCTTCGTCGAGCTGAAGCCCGCCGAACTGCGCTCCGTCACCCTCGACGGCAGGCCCCTCGACCCCGAGACCCTCGACGAGAACCGGCTGCCCCTCAAGGGCCTCACCGCAGGCGAACACGAACTGCGCGTCGACGCCGCCATGCGCTACTCCCGCACCGGCGAGGGCATGCACCGCTTCACCGACCCCACCGACGGCGAGACCTACCTCTACACCCAGCTCTTCATGGAGGACGTCCAGCGCGTCTTCGCCGCCTTCGACCAGCCCGACCTCAAGTCCGTCTTCGACCTGACCGTCACCGCCCCCGAAGGCTGGACCGTCCTCGCCAACGGCGTCACCGAACACCTCGGAGACGGCCACTGGAAGGCCGCTCCCACCCCGCTGATCTCCACCTACCTCGTCGCCGTCGCCGCGGGTCCCTGGCACTCCGTACGCACCGAGCACGCCGGCCTCCCCTTGGGCCTGCACTGCCGCCGCTCCCTCGCCCCCTACCTCGACGCCGACGCCGACGAGATCCTCGACGTCACCCGCGCCTGCTACGACCGGTACCACGAGAAGTTCGACGAGCCCTACCCCTTCGACTCCTACGACCAGGCGTTCGTCCCCGAGTTCAACGCCGGCGCCATGGAGAACCCCGGACTCGTCACCTTCCGCGACGAGTTCATCTACCGCTCCGCCGTCACCGACACCGAACGCCAGACCCGCGCCATGGTCATCGCCCACGAGATGGCCCACATGTGGTTCGGCGACCTCGTCACCCTGCGCTGGTGGGACGACATCTGGCTCAACGAGTCCTTCGCCGAGTACATGGGCTACCAGACCCTCACCGAAGCCACCCGCTTCACGGACACCTGGGTCGACTTCGGCGTCGCCCGCAAGTCCTGGGGCTACGACGCCGACCAGCGCCCCTCCACCCACCCCGTCGCCCCCGACCCGGACGCCGTCCCCGACACCGCGTCCGCCATGCTCAACTTCGACGGCATCTCCTACGCCAAGGGCGCCTCGGCCCTGCGCCAACTCGTCGCCTGGCTCGGCGAGAAGGACTTCCTCGCGGGCATCAACACCCACTTCGCCCGCCACAAGTTCGGCAACGCCACCCTCGCCGACTTCATCGACAACCTCGCCTCCGCCACCGAACGCGACGTCCACGCCTGGGCCGAGACCTGGCTGCGCACCACCGGCGTCGACACCCTCACTCCCACCCTCCACGAAGCGGACGGCTCGTGGCACCTCACCGTCGACCGTGACGGCAGCCGCCCCCACCGCATCGCCGTCGGCGCCTACGACACCGTCCCCGGCGACGACCGCCGCCTCACCCTGCGCGAACGCTTCGAACTCGACGTCCCCCAGGGCGACTCCCCCCACGCCGCCCCCGGCCTCCGCCCCGCCCTCCTCCTCCTCAACGACTCCGACCTCACCTACGCCAAGGTCCGCTTCGACACCGACTCCTTCACCACCGTCGAAGCCGCCCTCTCCGGCATCCCCGACGCCCTCACCCGCGCCGTCGTCTGGAACGCCCTGCGCGACGCCGTCCGCGACGGCGAACTGCCCCCCATGGCCTACATCGACGCCGCCCGCGCCCACCTCCCGCACGAGAGCGACCTCGCCCTCGTCCAGGGCGTCCTCACCTTCGCCGCCACCCACGTCGCCAACCGCTTCCTCGGCCCCGAGCAGCGCCCCACCGCCCTCGCCACCCTCACCGACCTGTGCCGCGACCTCATCCGCCGCACCGAGGACGGCTCCCACCCCGGCCTGCGCCTCATCGCCGTACGCCACCACATCGACGTCGCCGCCCACCCCGACACCATCAGCGCCTGGTTCTCCGAAGGCACCGTCCCCGGCGGCCCCGAACTCGACCCCGAACTGCGCTGGCGCATCCTCAGCAGGCTCTCCGTCCTCGGCGCCGTCGACGACGCCGTCATCGCGGCCGAACTCGTCCAGGACCCCAGCGCCACCGGCCAGGAAGGCGCCGCCCGCTGCCGCGCCGCACTGCCCGACCCCGAGGCCAAACGCGCCGCCTGGGACGCCATGTTCGCCACCGACGACCTCTCCAACTACCTGTTCACCGCCACCGCCCAGGGCTTCTGGCAGCCCGAACAGACCGACCTCGTCAGCACCTACGTCGAGCGCTACTGGGCCGACGCCGTCGCCGTCGCCGAACGCCGCGGCCCCGCCATCGCCGACGCCGCCGGCCGCTGGGCCTTCCCCGCCCACGCCGTCACCGCCGACACCCTCACCCTCGGCGAGACCTGCCTGCGCGACGCCGACCCCATCCCGGCCCTGCGCCGCAAACTCACCGACCAGCTCGACGACCTCGCCCGCGCCCTGCGCGTCCGCCGGGCCTGACCCCCGACAGCCCCGCACCGGACACCGGTTCCCCTCCCCCCACCGGCGGGGACCCGGTGTCCGGCACGTCCGGAAAGGACAGACGCCGGCAGGGTGCGGGGCGCACCACCCCACCCCGCACCACCCCCTAGCACCCCCGTCCTTCCCCCACATTTCCTCCGCACGGCAGTACCCCCGTTCGGGTCGAATCGTTGTCCTTGGCGGGCGCACCTGCCCGAAACGCGTACACGCTGGGGCGTACCCCGCCGCGCGTCCACCGGAGGACATCCATGAGCACGCCGCCCCTCGCCTCAGGCCCCGAAGGCCCCGACGCACTGCGGCCGTTGCTCCACACCGTCCTCGACGCCCTCGCCCAAGGCTCCGCCGCACGCGGCGGCCCCCTCCCCGCCGGCGGACCCGAACACGTCGCCCGCACCCTCCGCGACCGCGCCGGCGACCTCCTGCCCCGCCACGGCGACGACAACGCCCTCCACGACCTCGTCCGCGCCCTCGCCGAAGGCGCCGCCGACCCCGCCGACCCCCTCTGCGCCGCCCACCTGCACTGCCCGCCCCTCGCCGTCGCCGCCGCGGCCGACCTCGCCGCCTCCGCCCTCAACCCCTCCCTCGACTCCTGGGACCAGGCACCGGCCGCCTCCGAACTCGAAAGACTCCTCACCCGCGCCCTCGCCCACGAGGTGTACGGCACCCCCCACAGCGACGCCCTCGTCACCACCGGCGGCACCGAGTCCAACCAACTCGCCCTCCTCCTCGCCCGCGAAGCCCACGGCGGCATCCAACTCGTCTGCGGAGCCAACGCCCACCACTCCCTCCACCGCGCCGCCTGGCTCCTCGGCCTCCCCGAACCCGTCGTCGTCCCCGCCCCCGCCGGCACCCTCGACCCCGCCGCCCTCGACAACGCCCTCACCGCACTCCACGGCCCCCTCCTCGTCGCCGCCACCGCCGGCACCACCGACGCCGGACTCATCGACCCCCTGCCCGACATCGCCGACCTCTGCGCCACCCACGGCGCCCGCCTCCACATCGACGCCGCCTACGGCGGAGGCCTCCTCCTCAGCGACCGGCACCGCCACCGACTCGACGGACTCACCCACGCCCACACCGTCACCCTCGACCTGCACAAACTCGGCTGGCAACCCGTCGCCGCCGGACTTCTCGCCGTCCGCGACCCCGCCGACCTCACCCCCCTCGCCCACCGCGCCGACTACCTCAACGCCGACGACGACACCGAAGCAGGCCACCCCGACCTCCTCGGCCGCTCCCTGCGCACCACCCGACGCCCCGACATCCTCAAGATCGCCGTCACCCTCAAAACCCTCGGCCGCGACGGCATCGGCACCCTCGTCGACCAGGTCTGCGCCCACGCCCACGAACTCGCCGACCTCATAGCCGCCCACCCCGGCTTCGAGCTCTACGACCGCCCCGCCATCAGCACCGTCCTGTTCCGGCCCACCGGCGCCACCGACGACACCGTCGCCGCCGTCCGCCGCACCCTCCTCGACGAAGGCCGCGCCGTCCTCGGCCGCGCCACCCTCGACGGCCGCCGCTGGCTCAAAGCCACCCTCCTCAACCCCCACACCCGGCCCGGCGACCTGGCCACGCTCCTGAAACTGGTGGAAGGACACACCCCCCGATGAGCCCGACGCCCCACCCCCCGCGCCCCGCCGCCGAAGCACCCCGCGACCTGGTCGGCATCGGCATCGGCCCCTTCAACCTCTCCCTCGCCGCCCTCGCCCACCCCCTCACACAACTCGACACCGTCTTCTACGAACAACGCCCCTGCTTCGACTGGCACCCCGGCATGCTCATCGACGGCGCCACCCTCCAAGTCCCCTTCCTCGCCGACCTGGTCACCCTCGCCGACCCCGCGAACCCCTGGTCCTTCCTCAACTACCTCAAAGCCCGCGAACGCCTCTTCCCCTTCTACTTCGCCGAGCGCTTCCACATCCAGCGCGCCGAATACGACGCCTACTGCCGCTGGGTCGCCGACAACCTCCCCGGACTCCGCTTCGCCCACCAGGTCGACGCCGTCCGCTGGAACCCCGAACGCGACGTCTTCGAAGTCGACTTCACCCAACTCGACACCGACGGCGAAGCCGAAGCCCTCGGCCGCTCCTACACCCGCAACATCGTCCTCGGCGTCGGCACCGCCCCCCACATCCCCGAACCCCTCAAACCCCTCGTCGGCGCCCCCGGCGTGCCCGTCATCCACGCCGCCGACTACCTCAAACACCGCGAACAGTTCCTCACCGCCGACCACATCACTGTCATCGGCGCCGGCCAGTCGGGAGCCGAGGTCTTCCTCGACCTCCTCCGCAACCGCCCCGCCGGACACGAGAAGATCCACTGGCTCGCCCGCACCGAAGCGTTCGCCCCCATGGAGTACTCCAAACTCGGCCTCGAACACTTCACCCCCGACTACACCCGCTACTTCCACGCCCTCACCGAACCCGTCCGCGACCGGCTCGTCGCCGCCCAATGGCAACTCCACAAAGGCATCGACGCCGACACCATCGCCGCCATCCACGACGAGCTCTACCGCCGCACTCTCCACGGCGGCTGGCCCGACGCCGTCCTCACCCCCGCCGTCACCGTCCGCACCGCAGGACGCGTCGCCACCACCAAAGTCGAACTCCACCTCGAACACGTCCAACAAGGCGCCCGCTCCCGCCTCACCACCGACGCCGTCGTCCTCGCCACCGGCTACCGCGAACGCCCCATCGGCCCCCTCCTCGCCGGCCTCGACCCCTACCTCCGCCGCGACAGCGCCGAACGCCCCACCATCGACGACCAGTTCCGCCTCGTCCTCGACCCCGCCGTCACCGGACACGTCTACGTCCAGAACGCCGAACTCCACACCCACGGCGTCGGCACCCCCGACCTCGGCCTCGCCGCCTGGCGCAGCGCCACCATCCTCAACACCCTCACCGGCAAGGACCCCTACCCCCTCCCCACACGCACCTCCTTCACCACCTTCGGCCTCGAACCCACCCCCCGCGTCCCCGCCGCCCGCAAGGAAACCCGCACCCTCACCCCCCTCGTCGACGGCAGATGACCCTCATCGACACCCCACGGCCCCCCGTCATCACCAGACGAAAGAGAAACGGCGCCGACGCGAGACACCGCGCCGACGCCGCCCACTCCCACCATCCGAACTAGAACACCGGCGTGCCCTCACGCGTCAGCTTCCAGTCCACCGAGGCGAACTCCGCCGGATCCAGCGACCCCTTCGCCGTCACCCACTCCGCGATCCGCGTCCGGATCTCCGTCGACTCCGACCACACCTCCGTCGCCGACGCCACATGCGGGAACGCACCACCGCCATTGGCACGGTAGTTGTTCACCGCCAACACGAACTGCCGGGCATCGTCCAGCGCCGCACCCTCGTACGTCAGATTCTTGACCCGCGAACCCTCCGCCTGCGCGATGTCGATGTCGTACCGCAACCCCGACACATAGTCGTAGTTGTAGTCCGGCCGACCGTTCGCGTTCGTCAGCTTCTCCGTGTCGATCACCGCACCCGCCGCCGTCCGCACGAAGTAGTTCGCCGAATACTCCAGGTACGCCCGCAGCTGAGCACCCGTCAACACCTTCGCCACCAGCGTGTTGTCGTACACATACAGACTCGACAGATCCCGGATCGTCACATCCCCCGCAGGAATCTCCGACGTCCGCGAGAACGGCGACGCCTGCGCGATCACCGGCAACGACGCATACGGCGTCCCCACCAACGCCGCCCGCACCACGTCCTCCTGCACCCGGGTGATCAGATCGATGATCGGCGCGTCCTTGAACCGCGCCTCCACCGTCGTCAACGTCTCCGTCGCCGTCCCCACCACCTGGTTCACATACGCCACGACCACATCGTGCTCGTCCTTCAACAGCCGCGTGATCCTCGGATCGTCCGCCACCGCGTTCGTGTTGCGCACCGACGCCGCCACCGACTCGACCCGCCAGCACCCCCGCTCCAGGACCAGCTCGACGTCGAACACCGACATCCGCTCCGCGAACGCCAACGGCTCCGACAACACCACCGTCTTCCCCGACGCCGTGTTCGTCACCTTCAGCTCAGGGATCTCCAGATGCGCGTGACCCACCAGAATCGCGTCGATCCCCGGCACCTGCTGCGCCACCAGCGCCGCCGAGTTCTCCACGTACGGCACCTGGTCACCGTACGACGACGTCCCCGACGCACCCGAATGCGCCGACACCACGACCACGTCCGCACCCATCGACCGCAGCTTCGGCACCCACTTCGCCGCCTGCTCCTCAAGACCCGGGAACGTCAACTTCCCCTGCACGAACGCCTTGTCCCAGATCGCGATCCCCGGGTTCGTCAACCCCAGCACCGCCACCTTCACCGGCGGCGCCCCATGGACGTGGAACGTCTTCATGAAGTACGGAGGAAACGCCGGCTTCAGCGTCTTCGCGTCCAGCGCGTTCGCCCCCAACAGCGGGAAGTCGCACTGCGACTCGAACTTCCGCAGCGTCTCGATCCCGTAGTTGAACTCGTGGTTCCCGAGCGCCACCGCGTCATAGCCGATCGCGTTCATCGCCTGTGCCATCGGGTGCACCGGACCACCCTTGGCGGTGATCGGATCCACCTTCGCGTAGTAGTACGTCAACGGCGTGCCCTGGATCGTGTCACCCGCGTCCAGCAGCAGCGTGTTGGCGCGGCCCTTCTCCTTGCGGATCGCGTTCACCAGCGTCGAGATCCGCGCCAGACCCTGCGCGTTCCCCGCCGCGTCCGCGTACTCCGCGTCCTTGAAGTAGTCCCAGTTGAACACGTGCCCGTGCAGATCCGTCGTGCCCATCACCGTCAGCGCGTACCGCTTCACCGGCCGATGCCCCTTCCTCGCCTCCACAGCCTGCGCCGCGGGCGCGCCGACCGCACCCGCCAACGCCACCCCCGCACCCGTCACAGCGGACTTCTTCAGGAACTTACGACGGTTCAACGGCATGTCCGGAACTCCTCGAGAAAGGGTCAACGACGCGCGTAGATTCTGGCCCAACCACCGCCCCCCGCAACAGACCCAGAAGGTTTCCATCCGATGACCCGCACACATCACACACCCCTCACCCCGGTGACAGAGTGGGACACATGACCCCCACCACCGAAACCACCGCCCCCTACGGCACCCCCGACGCCCCCCGCCTCGCCGTCCGAGGCGAAGCCCACCTCGAAGTCGACCCCGAGATCGCCCGCATCGGCATCACCGTCACCGCCCGCGGCAAAGACCGCCGAGAAGCCCTCGCCGACCTCACCCGCCGCAACACCCTCGCCCTCGACCTCGTCAAAACCCACGGCGACGCCGTCGAACACCTCGAGACCGGCCACTTCTCCATCACCCCCGAACTCGGCCGGCACGGCCGCGGCGAACGCGTCCGCACCCACCACGGCCACGTCCACATCACCGCCGAACTCAACGACTTCACCGCCCTCGGCGACCTCACCACCGCCCTCGCCGACCTCGACCTCACCCGCGTCGACGGACCCTGGTGGGACCTCCGCCCCGACTCACCCACCCACCGCGCCGCCCGCCAGGAAGCCGTCCGCGAAGCCGTCCGACGCGCCCGCGAATACGCCGAGGCCCTCGGCACCACCCTCACCGCCCTCCTCGAACTCGCCGACATCGGAGCCGAACCCACACCCCTCCCCGCACCCGGCGGCGCCCGCTTCCGACGCGCGGCCTTCGCCGCCGCCCCCGCCGACGACGAACCCGCCCCCCTCGACCTCGAACCCCAACGCCAGCACGTCCACGCCCAGGTCAACGCCCGCTTCACCATGGCCCCGCCCCAGCTCTGACCCGAGGCGCCCACCACCCCCACGCCGGCCACCGGCACGCCACGCACCGTCACCGACCGCATCCACCCCGCCGCCACCGAACGACCGTACGGACCCCCCACCCCACCCCACCCGCACCCCGGACCTGCTCATCAGAGCACCCCCGCGCACAATTCAACAGTTGTCAATAACCCTTCACGCAAAGGTTGTTGAGCAGTCACGCGCGACCAATTCCCTACCCACCGGTAAGGCCTAGGCTCAAACCATGCGCCGAGCAAAAATCGTCTGTACATTGGGCCCCGCCACCGACTCGTACGACCGGATCAAAGCCCTGGTCGAAGCCGGAATGGACGTAGCCCGCCTCAACCTCAGCCACGGCACCCACGCCGAACACGAGGAGCGCTACCAGCGCGTCCGAAAGGCATCCGACGAGACCGGCCGCAGCGTCGGCATCCTCGCCGACCTTCAAGGCCCGAAGATCCGACTCGGCCGCTTCACCGAAGGCCCCGTACTCCTTGAACGCGGAGACACCTTCACCATCACCGTCGAAGAAGGCGCCGAAGGCGACCGCCAGACCTGCGGAACCACCTACGACGGACTCGCCGCCGACGTCACACCCGGTGAACGCATCCTCGTCGACGACGGCAAAGTCTCCCTCGAAGTCACCTCCGTCGACGGCCCCCGCGTCCACACCACCGTCATCGAAGGCGGCATGGTCTCCGACCACAAAGGCCTCAACCTCCCCGGCGTCGCCGTCTCCGTCCCCGCCCTCTCCGACAAGGACGAAGCAGACCTCCGCTGGGCCCTCCGCTCCGGCTGCGACGTCATCGCCCTCTCCTTCGTCCGCAGCGGACGCGACATCGAAGACGTCCACCGCATCATGGACGAAGAAGGCCGCCGCCTCCCCGTCATCGCGAAGATCGAAAAACCCCAGGCCGTCGACAACATCGACAACATCGTCGCCGCCTTCGACGGCATCATGGTCGCCCGCGGCGACCTCGGCGTCGAAATGCCCCTCGAACAAGTCCCCATCGTCCAAAAGCGCGCCATCAAACTCGCCAAGCGCAACGCCAAACCCGTCATCGTCGCCACCCAGATGCTCGACTCGATGATCGACAACTCCCGGCCCACCCGCGCCGAAGCATCCGACGTCGCCAACGCCGTCATCGACGGCACCGACGCCGTCATGCTCTCCGGCGAAACCAGCGTCGGCAAATACCCCATCGAAACCGTCAAGACCATGGGCCGCATCGTCGAAGCAGCCGAAGAAGACATCCTCGCCAAGGGCCTCCCGCCCCTCACCGACCGCAACAAACCCCGCACCCAAGGCGGAGCCGTCGCCCGCGCCGCAGCGGAAATGGGCGACTTCCTCGGCGCCAAATTCCTCGTCGCCTTCACCCAGTCCGGCGACACCGTCCGCCGACTCTCCCGCTACCGCTCACCCATCCCCCTCCTCGCCTTCACCCCCACCCCCGCCACCCGCTCCCAGCTCAACCTCACCTGGGGCGTCGAAACCTTCCTCGGCCCCCACGTCGACTCCACCGACGCCATGGTCGACCAGGTCGACGAACTCCTCCTCAAATACGGCCGCTGCGCCAAGGGCGACATCGTCGTGATCACCGCCGGCTCCCCGCCCGGAGTCTCCGGCTCCACGAACCTCGTCCGCGTCCACCACGTCGGCGAGGACGACAGCCCCAAGTAGCCCCCACCACCACACCGGGCCCCTCCGAGCCGCCAGAGGGGCCCTTTCCGGTGTGGAGATCAGTATTTGGGGCCCACGTGGAGGTCCATGGGACGAGCCGCGTCGTCCAGTTGGTGACGCGACAGCCGTCGGAATGGATGAGCCCGCGGACGAACTCCCAGGGGTGGGCATCTACGATGCGCTGCTGCCAGGGTTCGAGGATGATCGGGCGCTCATGCTTCTTGCCCGGGCCGTGCTGGGGGAACAGGCAGGGCCAGTGCTTGCTGGAGCAGGTGACGTACTGGCACCCCTGGCTCCGGACGCGGCAGACCTTGTTGTCCGGGCGTACGAGCCGCATCGCCGACGCACAGGCCTCGATGAGCCCTGGCCACGCGTCGGCGCACGCGATGCGCAGGAAATGGCCACCTCGTCGGTGGGCGCTGATGCAGCCGTCTCCGAGATAGAGGCCCAGCAGGTACGCGTACGCGGCAGGGTCGTCCGGGTCTTCCGGGGTGTCCCGGCATCTCGGGCAGGGTTTCGACCGCCGGGTGAGCGGCTCGACGCGTGTCCGCCATGACCGCATCGCGGCGCGGGAGATGCCGGTCTCTCTGCTCACCGAGTTCAGACTTCGTCCCTGACCCACCAGGGCAAGAGCTCGCTGGCGTGTGCCCATGTCGTACATGTGGCCACTCTGCGTATGCGCAATGAACGACACACAGTAAAAAGTGGATGTTCACGAGAACGAGAACATCCACTTCTATATCGCGACCTTGGGATCCAAGGAAAAGTGCCCCGAGTCGGATTCGAACCGACGCTGTATGGGTTTTGAATCCATCGCCTCTGCCGCTGGGCTACCGGGGCTCCTTCGAAACGAAGATCAGCAGTCACCCGCTGTGCCACCACTTTACCGCAGCTGGGTAGGCTCTTGTCAGCAGTCCCGCCCTGAACGAGGAGCCCCCGTGACCGCCCCCGAGTCGCCCCAGCCCGTAGACGCGCCCGACGACGACAAGTCGCACGTGCCTCCGCTGACGACCCGTGTCGTCATCGCCGAGGACGAGGCGCTGATCCGTCTCGACCTCAAGGAGATGCTGGAGGAAGAGGGATACAGCGTCGTCGGTGAGGCGGGTGACGGCGAGCAGGCCGTCGAGCTCGCCCGTGAGCACAAGCCGGACCTCGTGATCCTCGACGTGAAGATGCCCAAGCTCGACGGCATCTCCGCGGCGGAGAAGATCGCGGAGGAGTCGATCGCTCCCGTACTGATGCTGACCGCGTTCTCGCAGCGCGACCTCGTCGAGCGGGCCAGGGACGCGGGCGCGATGGCGTACCTGGTGAAGCCGTTCAGCAAGAGCGACGTGGTGCCGGCGATCGAGATGGCCGTGTCCCGGTTCGCGGAGCTGAAGGCGCTGGAGGGGGAGATCGCGGATCTCACCCAGCGTCTGGAGACGCGCAAGCTGGTCGACCGGGCGAAGTCGGTGCTGCAGACGCAGTACGGGCTGACGGAGCCGGCGGCGTTCCGCTGGATCCAGAAGACGTCGATGGACCGTCGGATGTCGATGCAGCAGGTGGCGGAGGCGGTCATCCAGGACGCCGAGGAGAAGAAGGCGTCGAAGGAGTAGTCCCGCGAGGTCGTCGAGCGTACGGAGAGGCCCGCACCCCCCGAGGGTGCGGGCCTCTCCGTGTGTGCGGCGGGGCCGCGTGGGTCAGTCCTCGCCGAGGTAGGCCTTGCGGACGGACTCGTCGTGCAGGAGGTCCTGTCCGGTGCCGGAGAGGACGATGTTGCCGACCTCCATGACGTGTCCCTGGTCGGCGAGGGAGAGCGCTGCCTGGGCGTTCTGCTCGACGAGGAGGATGGTCGTGCCGGACGCCTTGAGTTCGGCGATGGTGGCGAGGATCTTCTGCATCATGATCGGCGAGAGGCCCATGGAGGGTTCGTCGAGCATGAGCAGTTTGGGCTGGGACATGAGGGCGCGGCCCATGGCGAGCATCTGCTGCTCGCCGCCGGAGAGGGTTCCGGAGGCCTGCTTGCGGCGTTCCCCGAGGATGGGGAAGAGGTCGTAGGCGCGCTGGATGTCCTTCTCGATGCCCGCCTTGTCGGTGCGCAGGAAGGCTCCGAGCTGGAGGTTCTCCGCGATGGTGAGGCGGGGGAAGATGTGGCGTCCCTCGGGGGAGTGGGCGAGTCCGAGGGCGACGATCTTGTGGGCGGGGACGTTGGCGAGGGGCTGGCCGTCGAAGAGGATGCGGCCTCCGCTGGGCTTGAGGAGCCCGGAGAGGGTGCGCAGGGTGGTCGTCTTGCCGGCGCCGTTGGTGCCGATGAGGGTGACGATCTGGCCTGCTTCGACGGTGAAGGAGATGCCCTTGACGGCTTCGATCTTGCCGTAGGCGACCTTGAGGTCTTCGACCTCGAGCAGTGCGGTCACTGGGCGTTTCCTTCCTTGCTGGTGCTGCTGCCGTGCGCGTCGGGCTCGTCGGCGTCGGCCGGGGTGACGGCGGGGGTTTCGGTGGCCTCGGTGGTTGCCGGGGTCTCGGTCTCCGCTGCTGTTTCCGTCGGCTCCGTCGGTTCGGCGGCCGGGGTGGTGTCCGCTGCCTCGGTGACCGGGGTGGTCGTCGTGGCGGGGGCGGTTCCGGCGGCTTCGGCCGCTTCGACCTCGGCGAGTTCTTCGTCGCCGGGGGCGCCTTCGAAGGGGGTGCCGAGGTAGGCGGCGATGACGCGTTCGTCGCCCTGGACGACTTCGGAGGTGCCTTCGACGAGCTTTTCGCCCTGGACGAGGCAGGCGACGCGGTCGCTGAGGTTGAAGATGAAGCGCATGTCGTGCTCGATGACGAGGACGGCGATGCCGCGGTCGCGAATGGCGAAGACGAGGTCTTCGGTGGCGCGGGTCTCCTGCGGGTTCATGCCGGCGGTGGGCTCGTCGAGGAGGAGCAGGCCGGGCTCGCTGGCCATGGCGCGGGCGATCTCGAGCTTGCGCTGTTCGCCGTAGGGGAGGTTGCGGGAGAGGTGGTCGGCCTTGTGTTCGAGGCCGATGAACTCCAGCAGTTCCATGGCGCGTTCGCGGGAGGTCGCTTCGGCCTTGCGGAAGCCGGGGCCGCGCAGGAGGGCGGACCAGAGGCCTTCCTTGGTGCGGGTGTGGCGGCCGACGAGCACGTTTTCCAGGACGGTCATGTTGGCGAAGAGCCGGATGTTCTGGAAGGTGCGGGCGATGCCGGCGCTGGTGACGAGGTGGGGCTTGGGGGGCAGGACGGTGCCCTTGTAGGCGACTTTGCCCTCGGTGGGGACGTAGAGGCCGGTGAGGCAGTTGAAGAAGGTGGTCTTGCCCGCGCCGTTGGGGCCGATGAGGCCGACGATCTCTCCGGCGTTGACGGTGAGGTCGACGTTGCGGACGGCGGTGAGGCCGCCGAAGCGCATGGTGACGCCGGTGGCTTCGAGGACGGGGCTGGGGGCTGTGGTGGTGGTCATGATGGTTACGCCCCTGCCTTGGTGACGCCGACGGTGGAGTCGGGCAGGCCTTGTTCGGGGATGTGGAGGGCCTTGTCGGTGTCGTCGCTCTCGTGGAACTCGAGTTGGCGGCGGCGGTTGGCGATGATGCCTTCGGGGCGGAAGCGCATGAGGAGGACGAGCGCGATGCCGAAGGCGAGGAGCTGGTACTCCTTCAGGAAGCTGAGCTTCTCGGGGAGCATGTAGAGCAGGGTGGCGCCGAGGATCGGTCCGTTCACGGTGCCCATGCCGCCGAGGACGACGGCGGCGAGGAGGAACGCGGAGTTCGGGGGCACGGAGCCGGCGAACTGGTACGGGGCCGGGTTGACGCTGTAGCCGACGTGGGCGCTGACCGTTCCGGCGAGGCCGGCGAGGGAGGCGCCGAGGGCGAAGGCGATGAGCTTGACGCGGAAGCCGTTGATGCCCATGGCGGTGGCGGCGGTCTCGTCCTCGCGGATGGCGATCCAGGAGCGGCCGATCCGGGAGTCGGCGGCGCGGTTGAAGACGAGGACGACGATCGCGGTGATGAGCAGCATCAGGAGGAAGTAGTTCGCGAAGCGGCCGAGGGCGAATCCGCCGATGTCGTGCTTGCTTCCGAAGTTGAACCCGAAGATGTTGAGGTCCGGGATCATGGAGATGCCGTTGGGGCCGTTGGTGAGGTTGGGGCCGGAGGTGCCGTCGAGGTTGTTGACGGTGATGCGGAAGATCTCTCCGAAGCCCAGGGTCACGATGGCGAGGTAGTCGCCGCGCAGGCGCAGGGTGGGGGCGCCGATGAGGACGCCGAAGACGAGCGACGCGAGCATGCCGGTGAGCATGGCGGCCCAGAAGGGGAACTGGACGCCGGCGAAGCGGGAGAACTCGGAGCCGGAGACGAGGGCGGCCGCGTAGGCGCCGACGCCGAGGAAGGCGACGTATCCGAGGTCGAGGAGTCCGGTGAGGCCGACGACGATGTTGAGGCCGAGGGCGACGGTGGCGACGACGAGGATGTTCACGCCGAGGTTCGAGTTGTGCTCGTTGTTCTCGACGAAGGGGAAGAGGGCTGCCGCGAGGAAGGCCATGGAGGTGGCGAATCCCTTGTGGCCGGCGTTGAGCTGGGCGAAGCGGTCGAAGAGTCCGGCGGTGAAGAGGGACCAGGTGCCGAAGACGACCAGGAGGATGTAGCCCAGGAACGTTTCGCTCGCGTCGGGGTCGACGCCGACGCCGTACGCGAAGACGATCAGCGCGAGGGCGGTGGCGGCGGTGATGACGAGGCGTTCGCCCCAGGCGGGGAGCTTCGCGGCCGGGGGGATGCGGTCGGGCTTGGTGACGTAGTCCTTGAAGGTGTCACCGGGCTTGGGGAGCGCGAGGGCGCCGACCAGGGCGATGGCGGAGCCGACGGCGGCGACGTAGGCGCCGGGGTCGAGTGCGACGAGGCCCTTGAGGTCGACGGCGATGGCGATGGCGCTGAACCAGCTGACGGCGAACGCGGACGCGCTGGCGAGGAGCACCGGCTGGGTGGCGTTCGCCGGGTTGAGCCAGCCGAGGCCGCGGGCACCGAAGAGGGTGAGCGCGAACAGGAGCGTCAGGACGCCGGCGACGAGGTCGAGGATCTGGAGTCCGGCCGGGGAGCCGTAGTAGGTGAGGTCCCCGGGGAAGTCGGACGTGTAGGTCCAGGACATGAAGGTGCTGGCGATGGTGGCGACGGCGCCGAGGGCGACGAGGGCGCGTGCGGCGGTCGCGGGGAGCGCGACGAGGCCGCGCCCGGGGGTGGTGGTGTCGGTGGTTGCCATGGTGCTCACGCCCTGTCCGCGACGCGTTCGCCGATAAGGCCTTGTGGCCTGAACAGCAGTACGAGGATGAGGAGTACGAACGCCCAGACGGAGGACCAGCCGCCGCCGCCGAGCTGCTGCATGCCGGGGATGCCGTCGATGTAGCTGGTGGCCATGGTCTCGGCGAGGCCGAGGACGAGGCCGCCGATCATGGCGCCGTAGATGTTGCCGATGCCGCCGAGGACGGCCGCGGTGAAGGCCTTGAGGCCCATCTGGAAGCCCATGTCGTACTTGACGGTGCCGTAGCGCAGTCCGTAGGAGACGGCCGCGACGGCGGCGAAGAAGCCGCCGATGGCGAAGGCGATGACGATGATGCGGTTGGTGTCGATGCCCATGAGCTGTGCGGTGTCAGGGTCCTGCGCGGTGGCCTGCATGGCGCGGCCGGTGCGGGAGAGGCTGACGAACAGGGCGAGGGCCGCCATGCACAGGGGGGCCGCGATGATGACGAAGACGGAGCCGCTCTGGATGCTGATGGAGCCGATGTGCACGGGCCCGAAGGGGAGTTGCGGGAACGTGATGTCGTTCTTCGCTTCCGGGTACCAGTTGAAGACGAGCTGCTGGAGCGCGAGCGACAGACCGATGGCGGTGATGAGCGGGGCGAGGCGTGGCGCTCCGCGCAGTGGTCGGTAGGCGAAGCGTTCGGCCCCGACGGCGATCAGGACGGAGACGATTCCGCCGCCTATGAGCATCGCCGGCAGGGCTATCCACATGGATGTGCCGTTGGGCAGAACGTAGAGGTAGACCGTGAGTGCGCCGAAGCCGCCGGTCATGAAGATCTCGCCGTGGGCGAAGTTGATGAGCTGGACGATGCCGTACACCATCGTGTAGCCGATGGCGATCAGCCCGTACATCGAGCCGAGGAACAGCCCGTTGGCCAGCTGCTGCGGCAGGGTGTTCACCGCATGGCCTCCATGTGGTGGGGAGTGTGAGCAGGGCGTATGGATCGGGCCGCGCGGTGACGTGTGGTCATGGCCGCGCGGCCCAGGGGTGGTGCTGAGGGCCTGTCCCGGTGGTGTGGACCGGGTCGGCGGTTCGGTCGGGCCGTGGCCCTGGGTGACCGAACCGCCTGGTGGCCCGGGTGGTGAGGATCAGCCTTCGAACGTGCCGCTCTTCACGGCCTTCCACTTGCCGTCGACGACCTGGTAGACGGTGAGCTGCTTGTTGGTGGTGTCGCCGTACTCGTCGAACGAGACGGGGCCGGCGATGCCGTCGAACTTGGTCTTCTGGACCTCGGCGACGATCTTGGAGCGGGCCTCGTCCGGGATCTTTCCGTCCTTCACGACGGCGCCGATCGCCTTGATGATGGCGGTCGCGGCGTCGTAGGAGTAGCCGCCGTACGTGCCGTAGTCGCCCTTGAGGCCGGAGGCCTTGTACTTCTTGATGAAGTCCGCGGCGGAGGGCAGGGAGTCGACGGGCTGGCCGACCGAGGTGACGAGGTCACCGGCGGAGGTCTTGCCGGCGGTCTGGATGTAGGTGTCGCTGAACATGCCGTCACCGCCGAACAGCGGGACCTTGGCGCCGCCGTCCTTGAGCTGCTTGGTGAGCTTCTCGGACTCGTCGTACTGGCCGCCGTAGTAGACGAGGTCGGCCTTGGAGTTCTTGATCTTGGTGACGAGGGCCGAGAAGTCCGTGTCGCCGGTGTTGACGTGGTCCTCGCCCGCGACCTTGCCGCCGGACTTGGTGAAGCCGGCCTTGAAGAGCTTGGCCAGGCCGGCACCGTAGGTCTGCTTGTCGTCGACCACGAACACCTTGCGCTTCTTCAGGGTGTTGTACGCGTAGTCGGCCGCGAAGCCGCCCTGGAGGGCGTCGGTGGTGGCGGTGCGGAAGTAGGTCTTGAACGGGCGGGACTTGGCGGTCTGCCAGTTCTTGCCCTGGGTCAGCTCGGGGGCCGTGTTGGACGGCGAGATCTCGACCAGGTTGGCGGTGGCGAAGACCTGCTGCATCTGGGTGGCGACACCGGAGTTGAGCGGGCCGACGACGCCGAGAACCTTCTCGTTCTGGACGAGCTGGGTGGCGTTCGACTGACCCTGGGCCGGGATGGCCTTGTCGTCGAGAGCCTGGACCTTGAAGGTCACGCCGGGCACGGTGTTGTTCTTGTTGGCGTCGTTGACGGCGATCTGGACGCCACCCTGGATGCCGAGGCCGGTGGCCGAGTTCTGGCCGGTCAGCGGCGCGTCGACGCCGATGATGATCTCGGTCTTCTTGCCGCTGTCCTTGCTGTCGCCGTTGTCGTCGCGCGAGCCGCAGGCGGTCAGCGTGAGTGCTCCCGTAGTGAGCACGGCGGTGAGTATGACCATGGAACGCTGTCGCACGTTGAATCCTCTCCCTGGCGCGGCACCCCAGGGTGGGGGCCGTGTGTCTCGCCGGGCCGTACTGGATGTAGCAGGGCCGTGCAGTAGACGCGCCCGGCGGCGCGGTGACTGGCCGTGACTATAAGCGCAGGTAGGGGGAGTGGGCAGGAGCGTGGGGAAGGCTGTGACGCTCTTGTTATGCGGGGGCTGCTCTCGCGGGTGCGGGGCGGACGATCGGAGCATTTCGGTGTGCGGGTCGGTGGTGACTGCGTGTTCGCATGCTGAGAACGCCCTGATCCGGGTTCGTGGCGGGGGCGGCGGGTGTGGGGGAGGTGTCGGGGAGGAGTCCTGTCGGGGGCGTGAGGCGGGGCGGCTCGCGGTGCGCGCATTGCTTCGTTACGGCAGAGGTAACCGAGTGTTACCGCCGTGTGCGATCGTCCGGGGCTCCCCGGCCGGGTGAAGTGGGTTCGGGCGAGGGCGGGTTGGCGCGGTGGAGGGCCCGCAGGCCGCTCCGCGGATCGCGGGGGCGGGCGCCGCCGAAGGGAAGCTTTGCTGTTGCTGTGCGGTCCTGTTGCCGAGGAGCGGGTCGAGGCGGGTGAGGCCGAGGGGCGGCGCGAGGGCGGCGCGCCCGTATACGGAGATACGGACGGTGATCGGGCGGGGCGCGCCCGCCCTCACTGTCCGTGGCAGCCGAGTGTGATGACGGCGGCCAACTCGGGGTGCGCGACTCCGACTTGGCGGACGCTGGCGAGGCTTCCGCGCGGGCGGCGCCGGCGTCGGAACGGTGCGAAGCGGTCTGTGGGTCGCGGCCCTCGTGGTGCGGGGCGGTGACGCCGGCGGGGCGCGGGCGGGGGTTCGGTGGTGCGGGGCCGGGGAGGGCCGCGGGGCGGGGCAGCCGGTGGTTGCGGTCGCGACGGAGGCGGGGACGCGGGCGGGCCGCTGGTGCGTGCGCGGCAGCTCGCCCCAACGCGCGCCGAGGCGTGCGGGGTTCGACGTCGGCAGGTCGCCCGGCCGGTCCTGGTGGGGCTGCCGACGGCGTCCGGGGGTACGGCCCGCCGGGCTCGATGCCGGTCACGTCCCACGCCGAGCGGGAGCGGACGGCGCCGTCAATGGGCCTGTTGGATCCGGCAGTTGGCGGGTGCCGTGCCCGGGATTCATGTCCGGTCCGGGGGCGTGCCGGTCCGTGGGAGGCCGCGGCGCCGTGCCGCGGCCGTCTCGTGTCCGCGCCCGCCCGCCGGACTCCGGCCCGCCCGACTCTGGCCCGGGGGGCCGGTGGCCCCGGCGGGCCGGGGTCGTCAGCTCTGGGGTGCGTCCTTGAGGATGCAGGTCAGGCGGGCGCTGCACACGCGCTTGCCGTCCTCGTCGGTGATGACGATCTCGTACGTCGCCGAGGTGCGTCCGCGGTGGACGGGAGTGGCGACGCCGGTGACGAGGCCGGAGCGGACGCCGCGGTGGTGGGTGCAGTTCAGGTCGACGCCGACGGCGATCTTGGTGATGCCGCCGTGGAGCATGGCGCCGACGGAGCCGATGGTCTCGGCGAGGACCGCGGAGGCGCCGCCGTGGAGCAGGCCGTAGGGCTGGGTGTTGCCTTCGACGGGCATGGTGCCGACGACGCGGTCGGCGGAGGCCTCGACGATCTGGACGCCCATGCGGTTGCCGAGGTGGCCCGCGGAGAAGAGGGCGGGCAGGTCGACGCCGAGTGCCGCGTACTCGTCGATGACCTCTTGCGGGAACGTCGGGGTGTGCTGTTCGCCCATCGGGTCCTGCTCCGTTCGTCGTGGACCACTACGTCGTGGATCGCCTCACTGAGCGAACGCTCAGTCGGTTGCCGATTGTTCCAGACGGACGACCACGGACTTGCTGGCAGGGGTGTTGCTGGTGTCGGCGGTGGCGTCGAGGGGGACCAGCACGTTGGTCTCCGGGTAGTAGGCGGCCGCGCAGCCCCGGGCGGTCGGGTAGTGCACGACGCGGAAGCCGGGCGCGCGCCGTTCCACGCCGTCCTTCCACTCGCCGACGAGGTCGACGTAACTGCCGTCGGCGATCTTCAGTTCGCGGGCGTCGTCGGGGTTGACGAGGACGACGCGGCGGCCGTTCTTGATGCCCCGGTATCGGTCGTCGAGTCCGTAGATGGTGGTGTTGTACTGGTCGTGCGAGCGCAGGGTCTGCAGCAGCAGACGGCCCGCGGGAAGCTCGGGGTACTCGACGGGCGCGGCCGTGAAGTTCGCCTTGCCGGTGGCCGTCGTGAAGCGGCGCTCGTCGCGCGGGGCGTGGGGGAGCGCGAAGCCCGCCGGGTCGGCCACGCGCGTGTTGAAGTCCTCGAAGCCGGGGATCACGCGCGCGATGCGGTCGCGGATGGTCGCGTAGTCCTTCTCGAACTCCTCCCAGGGGGTGGCGCTGCCCTCGCCGAGGACCTGGCGGGCGAGGCGGGCCACGATGGCCGGCTCGGACAGCAGGTGCTCACTGGCGGGCTCCAGGCGGCCCCGGGAGGCGTGCACCATGCCCATGGAGTCCTCGACGGTCACGAACTGCTCTCCGCCGCCCTGGAGGTCGCGTTCGGTGCGCCCGAGGGTCGGCAGGATGAGGGCGCGCGCGCCGGTGACGACGTGCGAGCGGTTCAGCTTGGTGGAGACGTGGACGGTCAGCCGGGCGCGCCGCATGGCGGCCTCGGTGACGTCGGTGTCGGGGGAGGCGGAGACGAAGTTGCCGCCCATGGCGAAGAAGACCTTGGCCTCGCCGTCGCGCAGGGCGCGGATGGCCCGTACGACGTCGTAGCCGTGCTCGCGGGGCGGGGCGAAGCCGAACTCCTTCTCCAGGGCGTCGAGGAAGGCGGGCGCGGGGCGTTCGAAGATGCCCATCGTGCGGTCGCCCTGCACGTTCGAGTGGCCGCGTACGGGGCAGACGCCGGCGCCGGGGCGGCCGATGTTGCCGCGCAGCAGGAGGAAGTTGACGACCTCGCGGATGGTCGGCACGGAGTGCTTGTGCTGGGTGAGCCCCATCGCCCAGCAGACGATGGTGCGCTTCGAGGCGAGGACCATCTTCAGGGCCTCGTCGATGCTGTCGCGGGTGAGGCCGGTCGCGGTGAGCGTCTCGTCCCAGTCGGCGGCCCGGGCGGCCTCGGCGAACTCCTCGAATCCGTGGGTGTGTTCGGCGACGAACGTCTCGTCGACGGCGCCCTCGGTGGCGAGGATCAGCTTGTTGAGCAGCCGGAAGAGTGCCTGGTCGCCGCCGAGGCGGATCTGCAGGAAGAGGTCGGTGAGCGCGGCGCCCTTGAGCATGCCCTGGGGGGTCTGCGGGTTCTTGAAGCGCTCCATGCCCGCTTCGGGCAGCGGGTTGACCGTGATGATCCTCGCGCCGTTGCTCTTGGCCTTCTCCAGGGCGGAGAGCATGCGCGGGTGGTTCGTGCCGGGGTTCTGGCCGGCGACGATGATCAGGTCGGCCTGGTAGAGGTCGTCGAGGAGGACGCTGCCCTTGCCGATGCCGATGGTCTCGGAGAGGGCGGAGCCCGACGACTCGTGGCACATGTTCGAACAGTCGGGCAGGTTGTTCGTGCCGAGCTCGCGGGCGAAGAGCTGGTAGAGGAACGCGGCCTCGTTGCTGGTGCGGCCCGAGGTGTAGAAGACGGCCTCGTCGGGGGAGGAGAGGTCCTTCAGCTCCCCGGCGATGATGTCGAAGGCGCGCTGCCAGTCGACCGGCTCGTAGTGGTCGCCGCCCTCGGGCAGGTACATGGGGTGGGTGAGGCGGCCCTGCTGGCCGAGCCAGTAGCCGCTGCGGCCGGCGAGGTCGGAGACGGGGTGCGCGGCGAAGAAGTCCGGGGTGACCCGGCGCAGGGTGGCCTCCTCGGCGACCGCCTTCGCGCCGTTCTCGCAGAACTCCGCCTTGTGCCGGTGAGCGGGCTCGGGCCAGGCGCAGCCCGGGCAGTCGAAGCCGTCCTTCTGGTTGACGCGGAGCAGGGTGAGCGCGGTGCGGCGGACACCCATCTGCTGCTGGGCGATACGCAGGGTATGTCCGATGGCGGGCAGCCCGGCCGCGGCGTGCTTCGGCTCGGCGACCTGCGGCGCGTCCTGGACCGGATCGCCGGCCGGCGGCTTGCTGGCCATCGCTGGCCCCCCTTCGCGTGCGCACCTCGGTGTGCGCCTGTTCGTAGCCGTTCGATCCTCGCACGCGGCGTCCCCGGCGACGGTGGCGGGCCGGGGGATTTCCGGCCGGGGACGGGTGCGGCGGCCCGCGGCGGCTCTCGATGTCAGTGGACCGTGGCAGGATCGGGGGTGTGGCAGAGACAGCATCGAAGAAGACCGAGAAAACCGCAGGTACGGGCCGCCCGCGCCTGATGCTCATGGATGGGCACTCGCTGGCCTACCGCGCGTTCTTCGCGTTGCCCGCGGAGAACTTCACGACCGCGACCGGCCAGCCGACGAACGCCATCTATGGTTTCGCGTCGATGCTGGCGAACACGCTGCGCGACGAGGCGCCCACGCACTTCGCGGTGGCGTTCGACGTGTCGCGCAAGACGTGGCGCTCCGAGGAGTTCACCGAGTACAAGGCGAACAGGTCGAAGACGCCGGACGAGTTCAAGGGGCAGGTCGAGCTGATCGGTGAGCTGCTGGACGCGATGCACGCGCAGCGGTTCGCGGTCGACGGCTTCGAGGCCGACGACATCATCGCGACGCTGGCGACGCAGGCCGAGGCCGAAGGCTTCGAGGTGCTGATCGTCACCGGCGACCGTGACTCCTTCCAGCTGGTCTCCGAGCACACGACGGTGCTGTACCCGACGAAGGGTGTCTCCGAGCTGACCCGGTTCACTCCGGAGAAGGTCGTCGAGAAGTACGGGCTGACGCCCGCGCAGTACCCGGACTTCGCCGCGCTGCGCGGCGACCCGTCGGACAACCTTCCGGGCATCCCCGGTGTCGGTGAGAAGACGGCCGCGAAGTGGATCAACCAGTTCGGTTCGTTCGCGGACCTCGTCGCGCGGGTGGACGAGGTCAAGGGCAAGGCCGGGCAGAACCTGCGCGACCACCTGGAGGCGGTGAAGCTCAACCGCCGGCTCACCGAGATGGTCAAGGACGTCGAGCTGCCCCGGACGGTCACCGACCTGGAGCGCGCCGCGTACGACCGCAAGGCCCTCGCGATGGTCCTGGACACCCTGGAGATCCGTAACCCGTCGCTGCGTGAGCGGCTGCTGGCGGTCGATCCGGGGGCGGAGGAGGCCGAGGAGAAGCAGCCGGTCGCCGAGGGTGTCGCCGTCGACGGCGCGGTGCTGGGCGCGGGCGAGCTGAAGCCGTGGCTCGCCGAGCACGGTCCGGCCGTTCTCGGTATGTCCACGGTCGACACCTGGGGGCTGGGCGCGGGCTCCGTCGCCGAGGTGGCGCTGGCCGCGGGAGCGGGGCCGGCCGTCTGGTTCGACCCCGCGCAGCTCGACGCCGCCGACGAGAACGCGTTCGCGCAGTGGCTCGCCGACCCGGCACGGCGCAAGGTCCTGCACAACGCCAAGGGCGCGATGCGGGTCTTCGCCGAGCACGGCTGGACCATCGAGGGCGTGACGATGGACACCGCGCTCGCCGCGTACCTGGTCAAGCCGGGCCGTCGTTCCTTCGCGCTGGACGCGCTGTCGCTGGAGTACCTGGGGCGCGAGCTGGGACCGGCCGCGGCGGCCGACGGGCAGCTCGCGTTCGGCACGGACGAGCAGGCCGAGGCCGACGCGCTGATGGCGCAGGCCCGCACGATCCTCGACCTGGGTGAGGCGTTCGAGGGGAAGCTCCAGGAGGTCGGCTCGGCCGATCTGCTGCGGGACGTGGAGCTGCCCACCTCCAGCCTGCTGGCGCGCCTGGAGCGGCACGGCATCGCTGCCGACAAGGCCCATCTGGAGGCCATGGAGCAGATGTTCGCGGGCGCCGTGCAGCAGGCGGTGAAGGAGGCGCACGCGGCGGCCGGGCACGAGTTCAACCTCGGCTCGCCCAAGCAGCTGCAGGAGGTCCTCTTCGGCGAGCTGGCCCTGCCGAAGACGAAGAAGACGAAGACGGGCTACACGACGGACGCGGACGCGCTGGCCTGGCTGGCCGCGCAGACCGACAACGAACTGCCCGTGATCATGCTCCGGCACCGCGAGCAGGCGAAGCTGCGTTCCACGGTCGAGGGTCTGATCAAGACGATCGCCGCGGACGGCCGGATCCACACGACGTTCAACCAGACGGTCGCGGCGACCGGCCGGCTGTCGTCGACCGATCCGAACCTCCAGAACATCCCGGTGCGCACGGACGAGGGCCGCGCGATCCGCCGGGGCTTCGTGGTCGGCGAGGGCTTCGAGTCCCTGATGACCGCGGACTACAGCCAGATCGAGCTGCGGGTGATGGCCCATCTGTCCGAGGACGAGGGCCTGTTGGAGGCGTTCACCTCCGGCGAGGACCTGCACACCACGGTGGCCTCGCAGGTGTTCTCCGTGGAGCGGTCCGGTGTCGACGCGGAGATGCGCCGCAAGATCAAGGCGATGTCGTACGGCCTGGCGTACGGGCTGTCGGCGTTCGGTCTCTCCCAGCAGCTGAACATCGAGGCGGGCGAGGCCCGGGCGCTGATGGACACGTACTTCGAGCGGTTCGGCGGAGTGCGGGACTATCTGCGCCGCGCGGTCGACGAGGCCCGCGCCACGGGCTACACGGCGACGCTCTTCGGGCGCCGCCGCTATCTGCCCGACCTCAACAGCGACAACCGGCAGCGCCGGGAGGCCGCCGAGCGCATGGCGCTCAACGCCCCCATCCAGGGCACGGCCGCCGACATCGTCAAGATCGCGATGCTGAACGTGGACCGGGCGCTGCGCGAGGCGGACCTCAAGTCCCGCATGCTCCTTCAGGTGCACGACGAAATCGTCCTGGAGATCGCCCCCGGGGAGCGCGAGCGGACGGAGGAGCTGCTGCGCCGCGAGATGGCGTCCGCGGTCCAGCTCCGCGCCCCGCTCGACGTCTCGGTCGGCTCGGGCCCGGACTGGGAGTCGGCGGCACACTGACCGCCGGCGCGACCGACGGCTGCGGGCCCGACACCACGGAGGTGCCGGGCCCGCCCCCGTCGGTCGCACCACCTGCCGGCCGCCCCGGCAGCGGCGCGGGGCTCGCGTGAGGCGAGCAGCGGATGGGTCCCGCGTCCGACAGTCGTGCGGGTGCGGTCCATCCATGTCCCCGCCGCCATGCCAGCTGCCGACGCCGGGCCGTCCCGCGTCTGTAGCGCCCGGATCGATGCCGTCGCCGTGTTGCCCCGCGGATGCCGACGCCGGGCTGCCTACGTCCGTCGCGCCCGGGCCGGTACCGGCGCCGGGCTGTCCCGCGATGCCCGCGTCTGTCTCGCCTCGGTAGATGCCCGGTGCGGGGCCGCCTCTCGTCTCTCGCGTCCCGACCGGTGCCGGGGGCGGGGCGGCCCGTGTTCCTCGCGCCCCGGCAGCTGCCGGGGCCGGGCCGTCCCACGTCCGTCGTACCCCGAGCGACACCCGGCGCGGGCCGCCCCGTGTTCCCCGGCAAGCGGCCTGTCACCCGCGTCGCCCACAGCTGTCGGCCGTGGTGTCACTCGCGTGGCCCTCGCAGCGGGCCCACCGCGCGGGGGGCCCGTAAGGATGCGGGCATGGGTATACGCACGTTCCACCGCCGTACGGCCATGTCCGCGACCGTCGTGGTCGCGACCGTGACGGTGACCGCGGCCGTCGTTCCGGTGCTGTTCGCGCCGGTGCCCGCGGTCGCGGCGAACGCCGGTACCGCCCAGGTGCCCGCCGTCTGCCGTGCCCCGCGGGACCCCGACCTGGCGGCCCGGATGTCCCGTGATCTCCAGGCGGCGTTGTCGGCCCGCCGGGGCGCCGTGTCCGTCGCGGTGCACGACGACAGGACCGGGCTCAGCTGCGCGGTCGCCAGTGACCGGCAGTACGACGCCGCGAGCATCGCCAAAGTGATGATCATGGAGGGTGTCCTGCGCCGGGCGGAGGGCCTGCGGCGCGGGCTCACCCGCTGGGAGCTGGCCAACGTCCGCCCGATGATCACGCGGTCCGACAACGCGTCGGCCGTGCGTCTGTGGACCGACCTCGGCCGCGGCTACCTGTCACGCTTCCTGAGCCGTGCCGGGACGAGCCGCACGGTCCTCGGCCCGAAGGGCTACTTCGGCCTGACCCGCACCACGGCCGACGACCAGATGCGCCTGCTGGACGTGCTCACCGACGCCCGCTCGTTCCTGAAGACGCGCGGCTACGGCCTGCGGCTGCTCACCGAGGTGCGTGGCGACCAGCGCTGGGGGGTGCCCTCCGGGATGCCGCGGGGGCTGACCGCCCATCTCAAGAACGGCTGGCTGCCCCGCGCCACCCACGGCTGGCGCGTCCACAGCGTCGGCGCCTTCACCGGCCCCGCCCGCACCTACCGCATCGTCGTCCTGACGCACGACAACCCGACGATGGCGTACGGGGTCCGCACCATCGAACGCATCGCGCAGGCCGTGCACCGCGGCCTCGCCCGGGGACGGGGCCTGCCCCCGACTCCCGACCCCGCGACGACGGTCAGCGAGCGGTCGGACGGCTCGGCTCCGTACGGGCCGCTGCCGGGCTGGGACGAACCGGAGCAGGGCGCCACACCCTGACCCCGACGGTGTACAGGGCGAGGCCGAGTACCAGGCCCGCGCCGCCGCCGAAGCAGACGGCCGGAATCAGCTCCCACGGCTTTGCGACGGACCCCCAGTACGCCCACCAGTGCAGCGCCCGCTGCGTCGCGCCCGCCAGCGCGCAGCCCCCCACGACCCCGCAGGCCAGCCACCGGTCGGCGGCGGACAGCACCGGCACCCCGAGGGCCGGGCCGGGCGGGGTGCGGCGCAGAGCGGTCACCGTGAAGCCCACGATCACGACGGCCGCCGCCGCCGAACTGCCGTACTGGAGGTACCAGTAGAGCGGCGCGCCCGCCAGGTCCCGCCCGAGGACGGGGACGAGCCGCACGCCCCACCGGTCGTGATGCGTGAAGGCGTCCCACACCACATGCGTCAGCGCGCCGAGCGTGGCCGAGACGTACCACCACAGGGCCACCTCCGGACGCGGCCGTCCGCGCGGCGCCCCGCAGCGCACCAGCCGGGCCGGCCGCCCCTGCAGGGCTGCCGGAAGCAGCGCCACGAGCGGTTCGCGCACACCCAGCCACGCGCCGACCAGGGCCCACGCGATGAGCACGTCGACGGTGAACACCCCGGTGAACGCGTGGGTGAAGGAGCCGAACTCCATCGCGCCGGGCAGCGCACTCGCCGCGTAGTAGGTCAGGTCGGGGGAGAAGGAGCCGGCCACGAGGACGGCGGGAACCAGCCTCCCGCGTCCGCTTCCGTCCCCGCGCAGGCCAGGAAGGACCGCCGCCGCGTGACTGAGCGTGAAAGGCAAGTCGTCCCCCTGTGGCGACTGTTGGCCCGGTATGTCCGGCCGGTTGATCACTGACGGCCATTATGGAGGACGGCGGGACATGGCCAAGTGGTGAATATCGGGCGCGAACGGCTCCCCGCGCGACGGAAGTTGTCGTAGGGTCGCCTGGGTCACCGTGCCGGGGAGCACGGTCGGACAGCGGAGGAAAACGAGAGCGGCGGGGCGCGCACCGGGACCTGGAGCGCACCGACATCCGAGAGACGGCAGGCTCGCCCGGCCGTCGGTGGGAGGGCTTCACTCAATGGCGGCGCAATTCGGCAGGAGGCTGCGCAAGGGCGCGGCAACCACAGCGGTGGCCGCGGTCGCGGTCGCTGCTCTGTCCGCGTCGCAGGCGCCCGGAGTGAGCGCCGACAGCCACGGAAGACAGACCACCGGAGCCGATGTCGGCCAGGACGCGAGTGCCACGGGCGACGACGGTACCGCGACCGGCAACTCGCGCTACTACACGGACCTGCCGCCGCTCGACAGCCCGAACCCCTCACCGACCGCGGGAAGCGGGACACCGGCGGCCACGGGCGACGCGGAGGCGGGCATCCCCGCGAGCGTCCTCGACGCCTACAAGAAGGCCGAGGAGTCGCTGCGCGCGTCCAAGCCCGGCTGCAACCTGCCCTGGCAGCTCCTCGCCGCCATCGGCAAGGTCGAGTCCGGCCAGGCCCGCGGCGGCCGCGTCGACGCGAACGGCACGACCCTGTCGCCGATCCTCGGACCCGTCCTGAACGGCAACGGCTTCGCCAGCATCAGCGACACGGACCACGGTGCGTACGACGGCGACAGCACGTACGACCGCGCGGTGGGCCCGATGCAGTTCATCCCCTCCACCTGGGACTGGGCGGGCCGCGACGGCAACGACGACGGCAAGAAGGACCCCAACAACATCTACGACGCGGCCCTCGCCGCCGGGCACTACCTGTGCCGCTTCGACCACGACATGTCGGTCCAGGCGCAGATGAACCAGTCGATTCTCAGCTACAACAACTCGACGGCGTACCTCAACACCGTCCTGTCGTGGGTGGAGTTCTACCGCAAGGGCACGCACGAGGTGCCGGACGGCACCGGCACGCTTCCCTCGCACCACAGCGACGACGCGACCACGCCGAGCCCCGGCACCACACCGCCCGCCTCCTCGCACCCCGACAACTCGCCGAAGCCGCCCAAGTCCACGCCTCCCACGACGCCTCCCACAAAACCTCCGACGACCCCGCCCAGCACGCCACCCGCCACCCCGCCCACCACGCCACCGACCACTCCGCCGACGGCCACCGAGACGGTGGACCACCTGGCGGACGCGGGCAGCGGGAAGCTCACCGCGACGGCGGGGGGCACCTTCGCGCAGAAGATCGTGGTGCGGACCGAGGACAAGGCCGACAAGGCCGTGGCGCGGGTACGGGTGCGCTTCACCGTCGTCGGCGACACCGACGCCACCTTCACCGGCGGCGAGAACGTCGCCACGGTGATGACGAACGGGCTGGGCGCGGCCACCGCCCCCGCGCTCGTCGCGGGCGAGAAGACCGGCGACTTCACCGTCCGCGCCACCGTCGTGGGCCGTGTCCTGGCCGGCCTCGACCACAAGGCGACCGTCACCGCCCGTGAGGCCGACACCCTGGCCCGCACCGGTGACACCGCGCTGACCTGCGTGCCCGGCGGCGAGTTCGCCGACCAGGTCGAGGTGAAGGCCACCTACAAGGGCGCCGTCGCCGGCAAGGTCGCCGCCACCGCGACCCTCGTGAAGTCCGCCGACGACGCCACCGAGAACGACAAGGGCCCCTCCTTCAAGGACGCCGACGGCAAGACCGTCCGCACCCTGAAGGACCTCACCATGGACGCCGACGGCCTCCTCAAGCTCCCGAAGCTGTACGCCGACGACACCACCGGCACCTTCCTGCTCCGCATCACCACCACGGGCGGCGCGACACTGACCGTCGAGCTGACGGTCGCCGCCGCACCCGAGCCGTCCGGGACGCCCGCCGCCTGACGGCCCGTTCACGCGTTCAGGGCGCCCCCTCGCCACCGGCGAGGGGGCGCCCTGTTCCGTTGTGCGCGTGAGTGCTGTTCGACGTGTTCTCATCTCGCGCGGCCGTTGCTACGGTGCCGGACCTGACGATGTATCAGCTCCTGGCCCTCGGGAGGCCCGCATGCGTGCCCTCATCGCCGCCGCGACCGGCTTCGCCGTGGCGCTCGCGCTGATCCTGACCATCACGGCCATGGGCTCGCCGGCCGGCCAGACCTCGCCGAAGCCGATGCTCACCACCGTCCCCAAGCACCCCTGACCCACGCACCGGGAGGGCCGTCGAGATGCGCCGCAAGGCAAGCCTGATCCTGCTCGCGCTCGCCGTGTTCTTCACGGCGCTGTCCCCGTTGCTGCGCTGGTACGCGTTCCCGCGGCTGGCCAAGGTCCCCGCCGGCCAGTACCAGGACATGGTCCTGGAGGCGAAGGACGCGACCCTCCTCGACTACGGCACCATGCAGGCGAAGAAGGTCCCCAAGGTCACCATCGTGCAGACCCTCAAGGGCAACGTCGGCGCCTCCGAACGGATCGAACGCACCGCGGGCCGCGACGTCGTCGTCTGGGACTCCCTCTCCTACGTCCAGGGCCCCGACGGGAAGATGGTCTCCAAGCTTCCCGAGCGCTACATCTTCGACGCCCACAGCCAGGACCCCGTCCACGCCACCGGCGAGTCCGTCGACGGCGACCCCGTCACCCGCGAGGGCATCGAGTTCAAATGGCCCTTCCGGACGGAGAAGCGGGACTACGAGTACTTCGACGCGCAGACCCGTACCTCGGCGCCCATCCACTACAAGGACACCCGGACCTTCCGGGGCGTGAAGGTCTACTACTTCGAGCAGACCATCCCCTGGACGAAGGTGACGTTCCCCAAGATCATGCCCGTCCGGGGCATCACCCCGGAGTCCGTCGCCAAGACAGGCACCACCCGCTGGTACACCACCGTCCGCAGGTTCTGGGTCGAACCCCTCACCGGAGCACCCGTCTACGGCGAGGAGATCCACAAGGAGGAGCTGCGCGGCGGCACCCTCCTCGGCGACCGGGACAAGGTGACCGCCTTCTCCGGACACGTGAAGATGCGCGAGGACTACATCGAGCACACCGTCGACCTGGTCAAGTCCAACCGCACCCTCATCCTGCTGATGACCTCGTACCTCCCCTGGGGCTTCCTCGTCCTCGGCGTCGCCCTGCTGGCGCTGTCCCTCTACCTGGAGGCACGCGGACGCAGGCCCGGAGACGCCGCGCCGGCCCCGGCGGCCGACCCCGAACCCGTCAGCGCCTGAGCCGGGCGTTCGTGAACCGCGTCGGCTCCGCGGTCGCCGGGTCCTCGGGCCACGGATGCTTGGGATACCGGCCCCGCAGTTCCGCCCGTACGCCCTTGTAGCCGTCCTTCCAGAAGGAGGCCAGGTCGGCCGTCACCGCCGCCGGCCGGCCGGCGGGGGAGAGCAGGTGCACCAGCACGGGAACACCGGCGACGGCGGGCGACGCCTGCAGCCCGAACATCTCCTGCAACTTCACGGCGAGCACCGGCTGTTCGGGATCGCCGTAGTCGACGCGGATCCGTGAACCGCTCGGCACCCCGATCCGTTCGGGCGCCAGCTCGTCGAGCCGGGCCGCCTCTCCGGTGGACCACGGCAGCAGCCGGTTCAGCGCCTGCCCGGCGTCGATCCGCGCCAGGTCCGCCCGCCGCCGGGCCCGGCCCAGCTCCGGCTCCAGCCACTCCTCCACGCGCGCGTGCAGCGCCTCGTCGGAGACGTCCGGCCACGGGGAACCGAGGCGCCGGTGCACGAACGCCAGCCGCTGCCGCAGCACTTCGGCGTCCGCCGACCACCGCAGCAGACCGAACCCCTCCTCCCGCAACCCTTCCAGCAACGCCTCCCGTACGAGCCCGGAGCCCGGGTTCCGCAGCGGTCGCACCGCCAGTTCCACCGCGCCCAGCCGCTCCACCCGCCGCGCGACGACATCACCCTGCGCCCAGTGGACCTCCTCGCCCTCGGAGTGCAGTCCGGCGGCGGCCCGCCGTGCCGTGCCCTCGTCGGTGACGGCGGCTAGCCGCACGCGCGCGTGGCCGCTCCCGACGGGACGGTCGGCGACGGCCACCGCCAGCCAGGGCGCGCCCCGCAGCGAGGAACCCTCCCCGACGTCGGCTCGGGTGCCGCTGACCATGAGATGCGAGGCACCCTGCACGCGCGCGAGGCGCTCGGGGAACGCCAGCGCCGCGACGAGCCCGACCACCCGGTCGTCCCCGGGCGTGCCGTGTCCCGAACCGTCGTGCCCCGAACCGTCGTGCCGCTCCCCGTCGCCCCGCTCCGCTCCCTTCCGGGAGGGCGCGCCGGAGGACGACGGCCCGCGACCCGCCGTGGAGCCCGCCTCCGCCGCGGCCGAGCGCAGCCGGCGGGACTCGGTGCGCCAGCGGGACGCGTAGGCGTCACCGCCGCGCCGGGCCGCGCGCCAGGCCGCGGCCAGGTCGTCGCCGTACTCGCGCGGCGGCTCCTCGCTGAGCAGCGCGACCACGTCGGCGGCCCGCGCCGCGCCCACCTCCGGCGCCGCGTCCAGCAGCGCCCGGGCGAGCCGGGGATGCAGGCCCAGCCGGGACATGCGGACACCGCGCTCGGTGGCCCGCCCCGCGGCGTCGACCGCCCCCACGGCCGACAGGACGGACCGGGCCGCCGCCATCGCCCCGCCCGGCGGCGGATCCAGCAGGGCCAGCCCCGTCGCCTCCGGATCGCCCCAGCAGGCCGCCTGGAGCGCGAACGCCGTCAGATCGGCCACCTTGATCTCCGGCGCGGGGAAACGCGCCAGCCGGCCGTCCTCCGCCTCCGCCCAGCACCGGTACACCGCGCCCGGCGCCTCCCGCCCGGCCCGCCCCGCCCGCTGCCGTCCGGCCGCCTGCGAGGCCCGTACGGTCGTCAGCGCGCTCAGCCCGCGCGCGTGATCCACCCGCGGCTCCCGCGCCAGTCCCGAGTCCACCACCACGCGCACCCCGGGAACCGTCAGGGACGACTCGGCCACCGACGTCGCGAGGACCACCCGGCGCCGCTCGGCCGCCGTGAGCACCGCGTCCTGCACGGCGGCCGGCGCCCGGCCGTGGACCTGAAGGACGTCGACGTCGCCGAGGCCGCCCAGCTGTCCCGCGACCCGCGCGATCTCCCCCACGCCGGGAAGGAAGCACAGGACGTCACCGGTCCGTTCGGCCAGCGCCCGCCGCACCATCGACGCCACATGAGTCAGGAGCGCCGGGTCCACCCGCATCCCGTGCGGGGGCCGCACCGGACGCGCGGGCGGGGCCCAGACCACCTCGACCGGATAGGAGACACCCTGCGCCTCGACGACCGGGGCGTCCCCGAGCAGCCGGGCCCAGCCTCCCGCGTCCGTCGTCGCGGACGCCGCGACCAGCCGCAGCTCGGGCCGGAGCGCGGCGCGCACGTCGAGGAGGAACGCGGCCACGGTGTCGGCGTCCAGATGCCGCTCGTGGCACTCGTCGAGCACGACGACGTCGACGCCCGACAGTTCCTGGTCGCGTTGCAGCCGCTGGAGCAGGACGCCCGTCGTGACGACCTCCACGCGTGCGTGGCGTCCGACGACCCGCTCCCCGCGCACGGTGAATCCGACGCTCCCGCCGACCTGCTCACCCAGCAGCCACGCCATCCGCCGCGCCGCGGCCCGGGCCGCGATCCGCCGCGGCTCCGCCACCACCACCCGGCGCGGCGGGCGCCCGTCGTCCAGCAGCCCGGCCAGCGCCAGCGGCACCAGCGTCGTCTTGCCGGTGCCGGGCGGCGCCACCAGCACCGCCCCGCCGTGCCCCGCCAGGGCGTCGTCGAGACCGGGCAGGGCACCGCGTACGGGCAGCACGTCCAGGGCGTCGTAACGGATCACGCCCCCAGTCTCGTACGGGCGTCAAACCGGGTGCTCCCGCGCGCGTGCGGCGCGTGGGCACCCACGCGCGCGTGCCCGTTCCCTCTTATGTCCCCGCTGTCCCGGCCCGCGCTCCTCGTCCCGCCCGGTTCAGTCCCGTTCGCACACGAAGATCGCCGTGCCCGGGATCAGGTTGCCGCGCAGCGGGGACCAGCCGCCCCACTCCTGGGTGTTCCAGGCGGGCCACTGCGGCTCGACGAGGTCGACCAGACGGAAACCGCCGGCCACCACGTCCCGCACCCGGTCGCCGACCGTCCTGTGGTGCTCGACGTAGACCGCGCGGCCCTCGTCGTCCTGCTCCACGTAAGGGGTGCGATCGAAGTAGGACGCGGACACCGACAGGCCCTCCGGGCCGGGCTCGTCGGGGAACGCCCAGCGGATCGGGTGGGTGACGGAGAAGACGAAACGGCCGCCCGGGCGCAGCACCCGGCGCACCTCGCGCAGCACCAGGACCTGGTCGGCGATGAACGGCAGCGCTCCGTACGCCGAGCACGCGAGGTCGAAGGAGGCGTCCGCGAAGGGCAGGGCGGAGGCGTCCGCCTGCACCAGCGGCACCCCGCCGCCGATCCGCAGCGCGTGCTGGAGCTGGCGGTGGGAGAGGTCCAGGGCGACCGGACGCGCGCCCTGCCCCGCAAGCCAGCGGGAGCACTGCGCCGCACCGGCGCCGATCTCCAGGATGTCCTTGTCCTTGAGATCCTCCGGCGGGCCGAGCAGCTCGGCCTCCACCTCGTCGAGACCCTCGGGGCTCCACACGAACCGGTCGTCACCGAGGAACGTGCCGTGTTCGATCTGGTACTCGTCCGCGTTCCGGTCCCACCAGCCCCTGTTCGCCCGCGAACTCTCGGTGAGATCGGCGGCGCGTCGGGTGGCTTCCGGTTCGAACGGTTCGGGCTCTTGGATGATCGGCTCCCTCGTCGTACTCTTCCGTCCAACCCGTCTCGGGCGTGTCACGGCAGAGGTGTTCGGCTGCCCGCGTGGCCTCGTGAGACAGGTCTTGTGCCGGGATTGGGGCGATCCGCCCCGGGTGTGCGCCTTCGCGCATTGACCCTGCCCGGCTGCCCCCGTATGCTACAAGTTGCGCTGCGGGCCTGCGCTCCTCAGACGTAGCAGGTAACGCTCGCATCTGTATGTATGTCCCCTCGGTTCTCGAGGCGTCACCGGGTTTCCCGGGCGGCGTTTCTTTGGCTGTCCGGCTTCTACAGGGCGAAACGGGCTCCCGGCGTGAGCAGTCCTTCGACTCACTGTCCGTACCGGAGCCCTTTCCCACATGACGAGCAGCACCGAGACCACCTCTACCACGCCGCAGGTAGCGGTCAACGACATCGGCAACGAGGAAGCTTTCCTCGCCGCGATCGACGAGACGATCAAGTACTTCAACGACGGCGACATCGTCGACGGCGTAATCGTGAAGGTCGACCGGGACGAGGTCCTGCTCGACATCGGTTACAAGACCGAAGGTGTCATCCCGAGCCGCGAGCTCTCGATCAAGCACGACGTCGACCCCAATGAGGTCGTCAAGGTCGGCGACGAGATCGAAGCCCTTGTTCTCCAGAAGGAGGACAAGGAAGGCCGCCTGATCCTCTCGAAGAAGCGTGCCCAGTACGAGCGCGCCTGGGGCACCATCGAGAAGATCAAGGAAGAGGACGGCATCGTCACCGGCACCGTCATCGAGGTCGTCAAGGGTGGACTCATCCTCGACATCGGCCTCCGTGGCTTCCTGCCGGCCTCCCTCGTCGAGATGCGCCGTGTCCGCGACCTCCAGCCCTACGTGGGCAAGGAGCTCGAGGCCAAGATCATCGAGCTGGACAAGAACCGCAACAACGTGGTCCTGTCCCGCCGTGCCTGGCTGGAGCAGACCCAGTCCGAGGTTCGCCAGACGTTCCTCACGACCCTGCAGAAGGGTCAGGTCCGCTCCGGCGTCGTCTCCTCGATCGTCAACTTCGGTGCCTTCGTGGACCTGGGTGGCGTCGACGGTCTGGTGCACGTCTCCGAGCTCTCCTGGAAGCACATCGACCACCCCTCCGAGGTTGTCGAGGTCGGCCAGGAAGTCACCGTCGAGGTCCTCGACGTCGACATGGACCGCGAGCGTGTCTCCCTGTCGCTCAAGGCGACGCAGGAAGACCCGTGGCAGCAGTTCGCCCGGACGCACCAGATCGGTCAGGTCGTCCCGGGTAAGGTCACGAAGCTCGTCCCGTTCGGTGCGTTCGTCCGCGTGGACGAGGGCATCGAGGGTCTGGTCCACATCTCCGAGCTGGCCGAGCGCCACGTGGAGATCCCGGAGCAGGTCGTCCAGGTCAACGACGAGATCTTCGTCAAGGTCATCGACATCGACCTCGAGCGCCGCCGCATCAGCCTCTCGCTGAAGCAGGCCAACGAGGCCTTCGGTGCCGACCCGGCGTCGGTCGACTTCGACCCGACCCTGTACGGCATGGCCGCGTCGTACGACGACCAGGGCAACTACATCTACCCCGAGGGCTTCGACCCCGAGACCAACGACTGGCTCGAGGGCTTCGAATCCCAGCGTGAGGTGTGGGAGACCCAGTACGCCGAGGCGCAGCAGCGCTTCGAGCAGCACCAGGCTCAGGTCATCAAGTCCCGCGAGGCGGACGCCCAGGCCGAGGCCGAGGGCGCCAGCACCTCCACCGCGGCTCCGGCCGCGTCCGGTGGCGGCGGCGGCGGTTCGTACTCCTCGGAGTCGGACGACAACTCCGGCGCCCTGGCGTCGGACGAGGCCCTGGCGGCTCTGCGTGAGAAGCTCGCCGGCGGCCAGAGCTGAAAGGCTCCCCGCTAGGCAGCCGGGACGGTCGACCCCGGGTGGCCCGAGCCGGGGACACCTGCCCCAACTGTTCTCCACCGTTCCCGGCCGTATTGGCGCGGACCCGTC